>DATGGM010000120.1:0-22992 GCA_035308525.1 Bryobacteraceae bacterium | reverse complement strand
CGGATGCAGCCGATAGTCGAAGGTCATGCGGCCATTTTCAAATTGATCTTCGAAATGAACATTGGCGGCGCGGGGCGCGAGCGCTTCGGCGACGTGCGCCAGCGCCAGATCGTGCGTGGTCACGAGTCCCATGGCGCCGCGCTGCACCAGGCCCCGTACGATGGCCTCGGCGCCGATGCGGCGGTCGTGCGAGTTGGTGCCGTGCAGCAGCTCGTCCAACAGGAAGAGCACCGTCGCCGGCCCGCCGGTGAGTTCCATGATCTGGTGCAACCGCTTGATTTCGGCATAGAAGCGCGAAGTGCCGCCTTGCAACGAATCCAGCAGCCGGATGGATGCTCCCAGCGCCAACGGCGATATACGCAGGCGCGTGGCGCGCACTGGCGCTCCCGCTTGCGCCAAAACCACGTTGATGCCGACGGTTCGCAGCAGCGTGCTCTTGCCCGACATGTTCGAGCCGCTGACGATCAGCACGCGCAGGTCGCCGCCCAGCCGGACGCTGTTGCGCACCACACGCGCTTCGTCGATTAGAGGATGCGCCAGGTCCTCGCCATCGAAACAGTCTGCCTCCGTGGCGAATTCCGGGAAGACGTCCACCGGATGCTCCCAGCTATATGCCGCCAGCGCACACAAAGCTTCCATCTCGCCGACGGCCGCCAGCCAGCGGCCGAGCTCCGGTCCGGACAGCCGCCGCCAGGCTTCGATGGCGAAAGCCAGTTGCTCCGTCCACAACATCAGCGGCCCCGCAACTTTCATGAAAGGGTTGTCGCGTGAATCCAGCATCTCGACCAGCACGTTCAGTTTGGCGATACGGGACGAGGGCGGCTCTCCACCGGGTTCCAACGCCGCGCGCAACTCCACCAGCCGCGCGGAAGTGAAGCGCTCCCGCTCCAGCCGGGCAAGCACCTGCGCCAGCAAGGCCAGATCGTGGGCGGGTTGCTCGACCCCCTCCACGATGCGCGCCACTACCCGGCGGTAACGCGCAATAAAGATGGCTACGGCAGCCAGCATGATGAAGAATGGGTCGCGCAGGCCCCGCACGGCCCACGCCACGCCGCTCGCCGCCACCAGGCACGGAATCAGCAAGGCGATGAAGCGCACAGCGCGTGAAATCACCGCCGGCGGCTGCTCGCCCCAGGCCGCCAGCGCGTCGGGATGTACCCCCGTGCGCACATCTTCGCCCAATACTGCCAGGTCCTCGCGCAGATCCAGCATGCCCCGCAGCTCCGCAATAGCTTCGTGCCGCATGCGCAACATCGCCGGTTCCGCGGGAGCGAGCAGCCAGCGTGACAGGGTTTCCTCGCCCATGCGGGTGCGCGCCGTGCACAACAATTCGAACAGCGACGCGATGCCGAACAGGTCCAGATCCTCGGCGTAGGGGTGCGACCGGTCCAGGAACCGGCCGCCCGGCTCGCCATTGCCGGCCCACTGCCCGTCCAGACGTGCCAGCGCCTTTTCGTAGTGCGCCACGGCCCGCTGGGCGGCCTTGCGCGCTCGCAGCACCCGCTCGTGCGCCACCACCAGGCTGGCGAATGCGGCCACCGGCAACGCCAGCCACAGCGGGCTGACTGCGCCGCGGCCCCAGGCCAGCCACGCCAGCACGGCTGCGGTAACGAACACCAGCAGCCGCAAATTGCCGATCGTGCGGTGGCGCTGTTCGTGCGCCGCCACGGCCGCACGGCGCGCTTCCAATCGTTCGCTATAGGCCTGGCGTGGATCGCTGTGCATGAGCTTGAACCGGCATGAACCGGTATGAACCGGTATGAACCATGATATATTTGTGGCCATGCCGAGCGGTTACATCCCGATCTTTATCTTCCTGGTAATCGCCATCGCCTTCCCGGTGGTGACCATCATCATCGCCAAGCTGATCCGGCCATCCTCCCCGTTCGCCGCCAAGCTGGAAGCGTATGAATGCGGCATCAAGGCCGCCTCCGATTCGCGCGGGCGCTACACCGTGCGCTTCTATATCATCGCCATCCTCTTCGTAATCTTCGACGTGGAAACGATTTTCCTGTTTCCCTGGGCCGTTCGTTACAAAACGCTGGGGTGGTTTGGCGTCTCGGAAGTGCTGGTATTCCTGGCGATCCTGGTGGTGGGCTATATCTGGGCCTACAAAAAGGGCGCCCTTGAGTGGGTCTAGGTAGCCTGCCACACAATCACCTGACAACGAATTCCCGGCCCCCAGCGTCTAATCAGATAAGGCGATGGGTTTGCCTCTCGACTTCCCAAAACTTACCGAGCTTCGCGCTCGAACCGACCGCGACCTGATGCGAATCCTCAATGCGGACCTCGAGCGGAGCCTCGCCCTGGCAAACGTGGCAGCCGGCAAACATTCGGTTTTTCGCGCCCAGGCCGATGCCAGCTATAACCGGGCCAAGGCCCTGGTCCCCAGGATGTCCGGCCTAGCCCCGGATGAGCTCGCCGAACTGGAAGCCAGGCTGAAGGAACTGGCAATGGCACTCGATCTGGTACCGGGTACAATAGATCTGGAAGCGGAACCCGCCTGCTTCTGAGGGAGAAGCGCGCATGCCCACCAGACGCCATTTTCTACAGGCATCCACTGTCGCCGGCCTGGCCGCTTCCGGTTTAGCCGCGCAGGACCAGTCCCAAGACAAGACCGGGGACCAGAAAACTTCCCCCAACGATCGCATCCGCGTGGCGCTCATCGGCGCGGGCGGCATGGGCTCCGGTGATGCCGAATCGTCGCAGAAGATTCCCGGCGTTGAACTAGTGGCGGTTTCCGATATCTACGACGGGCGTCTGACGCGCGCTAAGGAGCGCTGGGGCAAGGACGTTTTCACCACGCGCGACTACCGTGAGGTGCTGGCGCGGCGGGATATCGACGCGGTGCTGATCGCCACGCCCGACCACTGGCATGCCAAAATCTCCATCGACGCCATGAACGCGGGCAAGGATGTTTATTGCGAGAAACCCATGGTGCAGCGCGTGGATGACGGCCGCGCCGTGGTGGAAACGCAGAAGAAGACCGGCCGCATCATGCAGGTGGGCAGCCAGCGCGTCAGTTCGGTCGTTTACAAGAAGGCGCAGGAACTGCTCAAGAGCGGCGCCATCGGCGAGCTCAACATGGTGGAAGCGTGGTGGGATCGCAACGACGCCATCGGCGCGTGGCAGTATTCGATTCCGCCCGATGCCACGCCCGAGACCATCGATTGGGACCGCTTTTTGGGCCGCGCGCCCAAAGTGCCGTTCGAGCCCGTGCGCCTTTTCCGCTGGCGCAACTATCGCGACTATGGCACCGGCGTGGCCGGCGACTTATTCGTGCACCTCTTCAGCGGCATGCATTTTGTGACCGGCGCCATTGGCCCCACGCGCGTCTACGCCACCGGCGGCCTGCGCTATTGGAAAGACGGACGCGACGTGCCCGATGTCTTCCTGGGCCTCTACGATTACCCGGCCACCGATCGTCACCCGGCATTCAACCTGGCGCTGCGCGTGAATTTTGTGTCTGGGGCCGGCGAAACTTCCGGCTTCCGTTTCGTCGGGTCTGAAGGGGTGTTGACCATCGGCGGCGGTGTTTCGGTATCCAAGTCGCCCCGCGACACCGAGCCGGGCTACACCATCGACACCTTCCCCAAGTCCGTGCAGGAGGCGTTCCTGCGGGACTACCGGAAGAAGTATCCGTTGCAAACTCCCAATGCCGACAGCATGCGGCCTGCGCGCGAGGAGAAGTTCCAGGCCCCGCACGGATACAGCGATCACCTGGAGCACCATCGCAACTTCATCGCCGCGGTCCGCAGCCGTAAGCCCGTGGTGGAAGATCCTGTGTTCGGATTCCGCGCGGCGGGTCCCGCGCTGCTCTCGAATGTCAGCTATTTCGAGCAGCGCGTATGCGCCTGGGATCCGGAAACCATGCTTCTGAAGTCATAGCACATGGGCTGGCTGCGCCTCTTCGTCTTCACTGGCTTGGCCGCCATGGCCTCCGGCGCGACGCGTCCGCCGCTGCTCGCCGACCTGGCCGATCGCGCCCGGTCCCTACCTCCGGAATTTGCCGCCGATGCGCTGCTGCGGATCGCCGCCGCGCAGTATCCGGCCGATGCGGCATGGCGGCAGGAAGCCATCGAAGATGCGTTTCGCCTAGCCGCGGCGGCGCAAGAGCCCTTCCCCCGCCGCAACTGGACAGGCAAGCCCGTCAGGGCGTTCGACAAGGCCTACATCCAGGGATTGGATGCCTGCACCCTGCGATGCCGGGCCGTGCACGACATGTTGGCGCTCGATTACCGGAAAGCCCGCGAGATGTTCGGCAGTATTCCCACGCCCCAGATTCCGCGCCTTTCCTGCGATGACTCCCTGGTGTACGATCTCTCCATCTTCTACACGACCGCGGGCGAAGTGGCCGCGCGCGCGTTCAGCCGCAAGGAGGTGGCCAATGATGCGCAGTTCCATTTCCTGGAACGCTACGCCGTGGGCCTCACATCGCCCGTGGAAGCGGCGCCTGTGGCGCGCTTGTTGACCGGCGCGCCCTTGAAGAACGGCCAGTTCGAGGCCTTGGTGGATGCCTTAGCGGCGGCGCTGCCGCAGCTTTCGGCCGACAGGAGATCCATGTCCGCTGCTGAAGCGGAGGGCGCCGCCATCGAGGCGCTGGCCGCTGAGTGCACGCGCCGCCGCGTCAGCGCGCAGCCCCTACTCGATGGGTGGCACACTTTTCTAAGCGGCAATGCCCGCGAGGCTGGCTGTGTGGACGGCAAGTCCGCCGCCGCGGGCCGCTGCGCGTCGCCCGAGTGCCGGCAGCTTGCCACCCGGTTCTCGGCGCTGATCATGGGGGCCAATGCCTACGCTTTGACGGCCGAACAGAAGGCTAACGACGAGTGGCGCATATCCTTGCGCGCATATCTGGCGGCGCTCGCCGAGTGGAAATGCGACAACCCATCCGAGTGCTTCGAATTCAAAGACCGCTTCTATGGTGAGCTGTTCCACACCACCCCCAACGGCCCGGAGCGCGATCTGGTGCTCGGCGCGCTGCTCGGCTGGCTGCAGCGGAACGATTATCAGCGCGACCACCGTGTCGAATGGTTTTACGCGCTGAACACCCTGATCCTCCGCGTCTTTAGCGATTCGGAGGCGATGAAGGCCAGTGTGCGGGCTTTGCGCGATTCTCCCGACCCGGTAATCTCGCTGTACACCCAGTTGGAGCAGATGATGCCACGCCCGATGGAACGATCCGTCGAGCTTTTATAGACAGGCCAGCCTGCCCGCCCTACTTCACCGATTCAAGCTGGCGCAGCACGGCGTCTTCCCACTCCGCATCCGAGCCGCCGGGCCCTCCCGTCCATCGCCACACACCTCTTGGATCCACAATCCAGTTTTGCGGAATGCCATACGAACCCAGCAGGTCCGTGACGAAGGCCAGTGCGGGAAGCGCCGGGAAGGCGTAGCCTTTCTCTTTCAGGAAGGGCGCCACCTGGCCGGGATCTTCGTCCACGGTCAGCGTCAGAATCTGCAGATCCTTCCGGTCCTTCACCTTCTCATAGAGCTTTGCCAGATGCGGTAATTCCGCCTTGCAGGGGCCGCACCAGGTGGCCCAGACATTGATCAGAACCGCCCGGCCCGCCAGATCCTTCAGGCGCCAGGTCTTGCCGGAGAGGTCCGCCAGTTCGAAGGCGGGCATATCCTTCTTGGGCTTCTCCCATCCGATTTCGGCCAGTTCTTGAATCTTGGCTGCGGGCGGCTTGCTCCACAGGTTCCAGGCTGACTCGCTCCCGCCCAGTTGTTTCCACAGCGCGCGGGCCTCGTCCACCAGGTCGTCGGTCACTCGGCCCTCCTCCGGCCGCGGTGGTTGCTTACGCGCGTGAAGCGCCTTCTGATAATAGGTCAACGCGTCCGCCCTGCTGCCCTCCAGGGCCGCCAGGCGCGCACGGTTCGTCCAATATTGCGTCTCGATGTGGGGCCAACTCTTGGGAGGTAGATCGCGTTCGACGTATGCCTTCAGCCGCTCGGCTTCCGGTGGCCGTTCCGTGAGCCGGGCAGCCACCAACAGATAGCCCACGGCTGCCTGCCGCCTGATCACGCTATTGCTTCCGAAGACATCGTCCATCTCTTCGCCGAGGTTGTCGCCCAACATGCGCACGTCCGACTGATCCATCAGCTTGTCCCAATCCTGCAGCATGTCGAACACCCGCTTCGGCTGCCACTTGTGGTCGATCAGGAAGCCCGCCGCCCAAAGATAGTGTCCGATATCGCGCGGCTGGTATTCGGCCTCCGCCAGAAAATCATCCATGGCGGGGATGCCCACTTCCGGCGATAAATCGGGATCGTGATAGATCGCCTCGAATAAATCTTCATGCTGCAACTCCCGCGACTCCGTGAAACGGGCCATCCAACCCTTCAGCGCTTCCCGATACTCGGCATGATATTTCTTCCACGCGAGCGCGTCAGCTTGGTCTTCCGGCTCTTTGTGCGCATTTTCCCAACGCGCGCTCACAATCCGGTAGGACTCCTCGGAGTGCGGGAAGGCTTCAATCACCCGGTTTTCCATGGCGATGACAACCTCGGGCGATGCGCCGCTTTGCTTGTAACCGTTCTTCAAGAAGACCAGCCACGCGGCGTCCGGCTTTGGATTGGCCGTCTGCAGCCTCTTCACATCCGCGGCTACCTGTTTGCGTAGCGCGTTATGCTCCGTCGGCGGATGTGTGCGGAACTCGAGTCCCCACAGGATTTCATAATCCTGCAGACGTTGCGGATCGGTTTCGCCCGCCAGCCGCGCGCGCAACGCTGCCGCCACGCGAGCCGTTAATTCGGGCGTGCCCGCGCGGGTCAATCGCCACTGTGCATCTTGGTCGGTCGAAGAGGGGCAAGCCGCAAAGAAGGCTGCGGCTTCGTCCGATGCCTTCTTCTTGTCCATACCCTTGGCGCCGGGACTGTAAATGCGCGCCAGCTCCAGCGCCGGCCACGGGAAATCCGGAGCCTTGGCGCGCGCCTGCTCCAGTAGCTTGATGCTCAACGGCGTATCCCTGCCGGACAGCGCCAGGCCCGCAAAGTATAGCGCCAGCGGATCGTTGGGATTCTGTTCGGCCCCCTTCCGATAGCGATCCACCAGCGCCGCAAAGTTCCCCGTGTCTTCCTGCTTGGTGGATTGGATCAGCCGCCGGTGTGGTTCCACTTCGTCCGGATACTTCGCAATCAGGTCTTCGAGCACGCCGCGCCGGAACGCCACCCGCTCGGCGAGCTTCATATTTGCGAGCGCCTTCCCGGACAGCTTCTCGTCCAGAACCTTGCGCACTTCCGGCCGCGGTTCGCAACCCGAAACGGCGGTTGGCATTTGCGCGAACAGGGCCGGAAAACCGGCCGCGAAAAGAACTGCGCGGGAGATGCGCAAGGGAGCCTCCTTCTTTCCTTGGAGTTTACTCCCTTTTTGCCCTTGGCTGGCTTTTTATTCGCGGCCTATCCGGATTTCCTTGATCTCCCCGCCGGCATAACGCGACCGCAGCAACTTCTTATCCAGCTTGCCCACGCTGGTCTTCGGAACCTCCTCAATAAATGCCCACCGCTCCGGCAGCCACCAGCGGGCCACCCGGCCCGCGAGGAAATCACGAAGCTCTTCCACGGTCGCGGTAGCTCCCGCCTTCATCACCATGCACGCCAGCGGGCGCTCGTCCCAGCGCTCGTCGGGCACCCCGATCACTACCGCCTCCAGCACCTCCGGATGCGCGAGCAGTTGGTTCTCCAGGTCCATCGAAGAGATCCACTCGCCGCCCGACTTGATCACATCCTTGGCGCGGTCCGTGATCTGGATATAGCCCATCGCATCCACTACGCCCACGTCACCCGTCCGCAGCCAGCCATCGTGGAACTTCTCGGGAGACGGGTCCAGGTAGTAGGACGCCGTGACCCAGGGACCGCGCACCTCGATTTCACCCACCGATTCGCCATCCCAGGGGAGCTCCCGGTCGCCGTCCATCAGCCGCATCTCGACGCCCGCCACCACCCGCCCGCTCTTGTTCAGCCAGTCGACCTGCTGGTCTTTGGGCGTGCCGCGCGGCGGGCGTGCCACCGCCGCCAGCGGACTGGTTTCCGTCATTCCCCATCCCTGAATAACGGGAACGCCATGCCGCTTCAAGAACCCCTCCTGCATAATCCGCGGCACCGCTGCTCCACCGCAAACCACGCAGCGCAGCGACGAGATGTCCACCCCGTTGGCGTCCACATAGCGCAGCACGTCGTTCCAGATGGTCGGCACCGCGCCCGATACCGTGGGCCGCTCACAGGCGATCATGCGGCAGATCCGCTCGGCTTGCAGAAAGCGGTCCGGCATCAGAAAATCGGCGCCGCACATCCAGCCGGAATACGGCAAGCCCCACGCGTTAGCGTGGAACATCGGCACGATGGGCAGGATCTTGTCGTCTTCCGTCACGCCGATGGAATTCGCCATGGACGAGGCCACCGCGTGCAGATAGGTCGAGCGGTGGCTGTACACCACGCCCTTGGGATTGCCCGTGGTACCGCTGGTGTAGCACATGGCCGCGGCCGAGCTTTCGGAGACATCCGGCCAGGTGCGCACCGGATCGCAGGCGGCCAGCAACTCGTGGTAGCGCAGCTCTTCGCGCGGCAGGCCGCCGCCCGCGCCGATTACGATGTATTTTTCGACCGTAGTGAGCTGGCCCGCGATCTTCGCCAGCAGCGGCGCCAGCGTTCCGTCCACGATGATGATGCGATCTTCGGCGTGGTTGATGATGTAAACCAGTTGCTCGGGGAACAGGCGGATGTTGATGCAATGCAGTACCGCGCCCATCGAGGGGACCGCAAAGTAAGCCTCCAGGTGCTCCTGATTATTCCACGCGAACGTGCCCACCCGGTCGCCCGCCGCGATACCCAGCTTGCCCAGTGCCGCAGCCAGCCGGCGCACACGCTCCCCCACCTGCGCGTACGTGGCGCGCCGTGCGCCTTCTCCAGTCCAGGTGGCCACCTCGGAGGCGGCGTGGATCCGCTCGCTGTGCTCGAAAATGCCGCGGATGGTCAGCGGGAAGTCGGGTATCGTGCTGGATATGGCGGGCATATGTGCGACCCGGTACAGTGTACCGCATCCGCGCGCCAAAGCCCTAAAGCGCCAGACCCACGATGCCGGCCGCCTCGCATTGCTTTCGCCACTCGTCGGGCGCGAGTTTCCCCGATTGCAGGCCGGCCACGATCGCCGACGGGTTTATCGGCGGTAAGCCGTCCCGGATCAGGTACGACTCCCCTGGCTGCGCATGCAGTTCCCAGCCGCTGTCGATCAACGCCAGCGCGAACGCCATCCACAGAAGCGCGCTGGCCCGCCCGGCGCGCTGCTCGTGAGTCAGTAGCATGCCTTTGGGGTCGCGCATGCGCGCTCCCAGTTGCTTCGCGTTCTTAGCCGCCTCCGGCAGCGAGTCCACCGCGAGATCCGCCAGCAGAGCCTTATACGCGGTCACATATTTTCGCCAGCCTGGGATGTAGATTTCGACACCCACCTTATCCCAGGGCATGGGGCGAAGAGTCGCTTTCTTCAGTTGCGGAAGCCGCGCCTCCAGCAGCTGTAGCTCCAGCGCGTCCAGGTGATCGATCAGCGTGATGGCGCTCGCCGGGTTCTCCGGCGACGTCTGATAGGGCGTAGCGCGCGCGGCGGCCACCCGCACGCTTAGTGGCGGATGCGTATCGTAGGGGTTTGTCTTGGTCTTGTGGAGCTCCGTTTCGAGCAGCGCGGAAGCCGCCAGGGCAATGCCGCGCGCCTCCATGAAGCGGCCGAATCCCTCCGCCACCGGCGGCCGGTAGCCGGCCTGCAAAGCGGGCGCCAGTTCCGTCTGCCAGAAGGCCGGCCCGCCGGCCGCACCCTTGGCGATGGTACAAAGTCCGTCGATCAGCGCCGGCGCGCCCGCCACCCAGCAGGCCAGCTCGTCGGCCCGGAACTCCAGCCTGCGGGATACCGCCAGCGTGGCGCGCATGAACAGCTTCCAGTACCATTGCAGAGCCGACAGCACCAGGTTCCGCGCCAGCATGGCCAGCGCGTTGATCCTGAGCGCGCGCATCGCGCCGGATCCGGACTGCAGGCTCACCAGCGTGCGGAACATCGTCAGCCGCGTCTTGTAAACCCAGGGGCCCAGGCGGGTGTCGCCCGCATAGTAGTGGCCGAATTCGTGCGCCAGCACGGCCCGGAACTGAGAGACCGTAAGGATGCGCAGCAGCGGTAGCCCCAGCCCCATCACCCTCCGCTTTCGAGAGCCCAGCGCGCCGCCGCGCTCTGTCACGAATGCGTTCACATCGGCAATCAGGTACACCTCGCGCGGCATAGGCTCGTTCAGTGCTTTAGCGATCCCCTCCAGCTCCGCGAACAAGCGCGGCTCCTGATCGGCTTCCAGGCGCGGACCTGGCGGCGCTGCTTTATCCCGCCGCGGCGCCAGCGATCGCAGCATGGTGATGGCCATCGACACGCCGCCCACCACCAGAAATATAGCGCTGAGGAACAGGGGCCCACGGAGCATCAGGAGCGGAAGGTATACACAAGCGATTGCCAGCAGAACCGTAAACACGTACGAGCCGATGATCACCAGAACGGCCAGTAAGGCCCATCCGGCCAGTGAGCGGCGCGGCGGCGTGCTTGCGGTGGGCGCCATTGGTTCCATGTTACTCCGCGCCATTCTACAATAGAGAAATGAGCAAATGCTGTCTCCGCGCCATAGTGGTCGCGGGCCTGTGCCTTTTGGGAGCCGCGCTGGTGAGCGCTCAGGACTGGAACACGATGGAATCCCTGCCCGGCATCGATCTGAGCAGCCTCTCCCCGGCGCAAAAGGCCACGGCGCTCAAGCTGATCCGCGCCCGCGACTGTTCCTGCGGCTGCGGTATGAAAGTCGCGGAATGCCGCGTGAAGGACCCTAACTGCTACTACAGCAAGGGCCTGGCGGGGGTCATCATCGCCTCCCTGAAAGCCGGCAAAAGCGAGAAAGACGCTCTGGCCGACGCGGAAGCTTCCCGTTTCGCGCATGCCCCGGAGCACAAGCTGCTTGAAGATCCCATCGAGATCCCCACCGCCGGCGCGCCCATGACCGGTCCCGCAAACGCGCCTATCACGCTGGTGGAATTCTCCGACTTCCAGTGCCCCTATTGCACGCTGGCCACGCCTCAATTGCAAGCCGTGCTGAAAGCCTATCCCACGCAGGTGAAACTGATCTTCAAGGAATTCCCGCTGGATATGCATTCGCAGGCAGCCTTCGCGGCCGCCGCGGCGGTGGCCGCGCAAAAACAGGGCAAGTTTTGGCCCATGCACGATGCCCTGTTTGCCAGCCATGCCGATCTGCGGCGTCCCACCGTGCTGGCCCTGGCCTCGGCCATCGGCCTGGACGTGAAACGTTTCGAATCGGATGTCGACTCCGCCGAGGTGCGCAAGGCCGTGGCGCGCGACCTGGAAGACGGCAGCAACGTCGGAGTCATGAGCACCCCCACCCTGTTCATCGACGGCCAGCACTACAACGGCAACATCCGGCTGGATGTGCTCAAACCCATCCTGGACGCCGAACTGAAACATCCCGCCACGCCGGGCAAGAAGGTTTCCGCGGCCGCCACCGCCTCACGCTGACCGCCGCAATCAAGTGATCAAAACCGTCATCTTCGATCTGGGGAAGGTTCTGATCCCTTTCGATTTTTCGCGCGGGTATCGCGCCATGGAGCCGTACTGCGATTACCCCGCGGCCGAGATTCCAAAGCGCATCGGCGCCACTGATCTGGTGCACCGTTTCGAGACCGGCCTGGTCGAGCCGCACGATTTCGTGGAAGAGCTTACCCGCATGCTGGCCCTGCGGGTCGATTACCAGCAGTTTTGCGAGATCTGGAGCAGCATCTTTCTTCCCGGCCCGCTGGTTCCGGATAGCCTGGTGGCCGGTATCGGCGAGCGCTATCGCCTGCTGGTGCTCTCCAATACCAACGCCATTCATTTCGGCATGGTCCGCCAAAGCTATCCCATCCTGCGGCACTTCCACGACCTGGTGCTGTCGTACGAAGTGAAAGCCATGAAGCCGGCCCCCGCGATTTATCAGGCAGCCATCGCCCGCGCCCGCTGCCGGCCCGCGGAGTGCTTCTTCGTCGACGATATCCCCGCCTATGTGGAAGGCGCCCGCAGGCAGGGAATCGACGCCGTGCAGTTCGAATCCTGCGCGCAACTGGAGCGCGACCTCGCCGCCCGCGATATCCGCTGGTCATGATCACCGACCTGGTACAGATCCGCCTGCTGGGCGAGAAGAAACGGCCCGAGAACGAGCGCTTTCGACGCTACCTGAAAACATACGATCACTCCGACCGTATCCTGCGCCGCGTCGCCGAAGGCATTGAGGAACAGATCGATTGTACGCAATGCGCCAACTGCTGCCGCGTGGCCACCGTGAAGCTATCCGAGCGTGACGTCGCGCGGATGGCCCGGCATCTGCGCCTCGCGCCGGCTGTTTTTGTTGAACGGTACACCACCGAAAGCCAAGACGAAGGCACTATCCTGCGCCGCACGGAGGAAACCGGCTGCGTGTTTCTGGACGGCAACACCTGCACGGTCTACGATGCGCGCCCGGACATCTGCCAGCGCTTTCCGCACCTGGTGCGCGGCAACGGCTCCATCGCCAGCCGGATGTGGCAGTTCGTCGACCGCGCCTGCTATTGCCCGATCGTCTACAACGGGCTGGAAGCGTTCAAGCAAGAGACCGGCTTCCGGCGATAATCGATTCCGGGCCTTCGGTTTTAGCCGCGGGCATCCGCGTTCATCTGGGGCCAATAAAGTCTTTCAGAACTTCCGGACCGTAACGCAACACATTCATTAGCCGCCAATTAACGCAGATGAACGCGGATAAGAAACACAAAACCCACCAACCAGCACTCGCCTCCCGCGCCCGCCTATAATGAAACCGGAGGGTCCCACTTTTGGCAAGCACCACGTTGTCGCTGGAGCAGGAGAAGAACCCCTGGCTGGCCGCCGAAGCCCGCTTTGACGAGGCCGCCACGCGCCTCAATCTGGACGATGGTCTGCGCAAAGTCCTGCGCACTTCCGCTAAGGAAATCACGGTCCACATTCCGGTGCAGTTGGATGACGGCCGGCTGGAAGTCTTCACCGGCTACCGCGTACAGCATTCCATCGCGCGCGGCCCCGGCAAGGGCGGCATCCGCTTCGCTCCGGACGTCACGCTCGATGAAGTGCGCGCGCTGGCCTCCTGGATGACCTGGAAGTGCGCCGTGGTCAACATACCCTTCGGCGGCGCCAAGGGCGGCGTCATCTGCGATCCCAATCTGCTCTCCATGAGCGAGCTCGAGCGACTCACGCGCCGCTATACGTCGGAGATCATGGAATTTCTGGGGCCCGAGCGCGACGTGCCCGCGCCGGACGTGAACACCAATGACCGCGTGATGGCGTGGATCATGGACACCTACTCGATGCACGCCCGCCACACCGTCACCGCGGTGGTCACCGGCAAACCCATGCAGTTGGGCGGTTCGCGCGGACGTCCGGAAGCCACCGGGCGTGGCTGTATGATCGTCTGCCTGGAAGCTCTCAAGCGGTTCAAGAAGCCGCGCACGGCCACCACGGTCGTGGTCCAGGGATTCGGCAATGTGGGCGGCATGGCCTCCAAGCTGATGTCCCGCGAGGGCTTCAAGATCATCTGCGTCATCGAGTACGATGGCGCCGTGTACAACCCCAACGGTCTGGACACGCGCGCTCTCTTCGACCATCGCGCGGATACCGGCTCCATCCGCGACTTTTCCGGCGGTGAAAACATCGATCCGGCCGAGGCTATGTTTTTGGAATGCGACATCCTGCTGCCCGCCGCTACCGAGAACGTCATCACTTCCCGGAATGCGGAAAGGCTGCGCTGCAAAATCCTCTGCGAGGGCGCCAACGGGCCCACTACTTCGGTGGCCGATGAGATCCTGGCCGACAAGAAGATCTTCGTGATCCCCGACATTCTGGCCAACGCCGGCGGCGTCACCGTCTCATACTTCGAGTGGGTCCAGGACCGCCAGGGTTTCTTCTGGAACGAGCAAACCGTAAACAAACAGTTGGAAGAGATCATGGTGGAGAGTTTTGGCGCCGTGGTGGAATACGCCGCCAAACATAGCGTGAACAACCGTATCGCCGCCTATATGCTGGCGCTCGACCGGGTGGCGGACGCCATCAGGCTGCGCGGGATCTATGCCTGATTCGTCGGGGACAGGACCGTAGTGGCCTCCGATGCTTCCACGCCGCTCATGCGGCAGTACAACGCCATCAAACAGCAGGTGCCCAATACCCTCCTGCTGTTCCGCCTCGGCGATTTCTACGAGCTGTTCTTTGAAGACGCCGTCCTGGCCGCGCGCGAGTTGGAGATCACCCTCACCTCCCGTAATAAAGAAAAGGGCGCGCCCATTCCGATGTGCGGGGTGCCCTATCACTCGGCCGGCGGTTACATCGCGCGGCTCATCCAAAAAGGCCATCGAGTGGCCATTTGCGATCAGATGGAGGATGCCGCACTGGCCAAGAAGCTGGTCAAACGCGAGATCACGCGCGTCATCACGCCTGGCACGGCCACGGATTCGCTCGCCCTCCGCTCGCATGAGAACAACTACCTGGCGGCCGTCTCGCATATGGGCAAGCGCGCCGGCGTGGCCCACGTGGATGTCTCGACCGGCGAATTCCGCGTCACCGAGATGGACGCCGCCGAAGTGAACGCCGCCATCGCCCAGCTGGGCGCCCGCGAAGTCCTGTTCCCGGCGGAGCTGCCCCTGCTCCCGGACGACACCCAGGGCCCGCGCTACCTGCGTACCGACGTGGAAGACTGGGTCTTCAGCTTGGACTACGCGGATCGCACCCTGCGCGAGCACTTCCGCCTGCTCTCCCTCGACGGATGCGGCCTGGCCGATCGGCCGGCAGCCGTCTGCGCGGCCGGCGCCATCCTGCATTACTTGCGCGAAACGCAGCGCGCCGCTCTCGAACATCTCGACCGTCCCACCCATTACGATCGCGCCGAAAGCCTGGTGCTGGACGCGGTGACCGTTCGTAACCTGGAACTGGTGGAACCGCTGTTTGCGGGCGAGCGCTCGGACGCCACGCTGCTTCACGTCCTGGATCAGACGCAAACCGGCATGGGCGGGCGGCTGCTGCGGCAGCGCCTGCTGCGCCCCTCGCTCGACCGCGCGGAGATCGAGGGCCGTCTGGATGCGTTGGGCGAACTGCTGCAGCAAACCATTCTGCGCGCCGAATTGCGCAAACAGTTGAGCGCCATCCTGGATGTCGAGCGGCTGCTGGCCAAGATCACCATGGGCGTAGCCAATCCGCGCGATGTACTGGCGCTGGGCCGTTCGCTCGAAAAGATCCCAGCTCTGAAAGCCGCGTTCGAAACGCAGCGCGCCGCCCGCCTGCGCGATCTGCACGGCCGCCTGGACGAAGTGGCCGAGGCGCGCGACCGCATCCTGCAGTCCATCGCCGATGAGCCGCCCATCAACCTGACCGATGGAGGGACTATCCGTGCGGGCTTCAACGCCGAGCTCGACGAATTGCGCGATCTCAGCCGCAATAGCCGCCAGGTGATCGCGCAGATCGAGGCCCGCGAGCGGTCGCGCACCGGCATCCAGTCGCTTAAGGTTCGCTTCAACAACGTCTTCGGCTACTACATTGAGATCTCCAAGGCCAACCAGCACCTGGCCCCCGCGGATTACGAGCGCAAACAGACGCTGGTGAACGCCGAGCGCTTCACCACCCCGGAGCTGAAGGATTACGAGCGCAAAGTGCTCGACGCGGAAGACAAGATCCTGACGCTCGAAAAGGAGCTGTTCGCCCGGCTGCGCCAATTCACCGCCGCCCACGCGCAGCGCATTCGCGCCACCGCCGCCGCTATCGCCGAAATCGACGTGACCGCCGCCCTGGCGCAGGTGGCCGCCGGGAATCGCTACGTGCGGCCCGCATTTTCGGAAAACGGCGAGATGCGCATTCAGGGCGGCCGCCATCCGGTAATCGAACGTCTCCAGGAAGCCGAAGCCGAGCGCTTCATCCCCAACGACATTTATCTGAACTCGGATACGGACCTGATCGCCATCATCACCGGCCCCAATATGGGTGGCAAATCCACCTACCTCCGGCAGGCGGCACTGATCGCCATCCTCGCCCAGATGGGTTCGTTCGTACCGGCGGATTCCGCGAGCCTGCCGCTGATCGACCGCATCTTTACGCGCATCGGCGCGTCGGACAACCTGGCGCGCGGCCGCTCCACGTTCATGGTCGAGATGACGGAGACCGCGGTCATTTTGAACACGGCCACGCCGCGCAGCCTGATCGTGCTCGACGAGATCGGCCGGGGAACCGCCACCTACGACGGGCTGGCGCTGGCCTGGTCGGTGGTCGAGTATATCCATGCCCGCACGCGCGCCAAAACGCTGTTCGCCACCCACTACCATGAGCTGACCGAGTTGGCCGACCAGCTCGACGGCATCCGCAATCTGAGTGTTTCGGTGAAAGAGGCGGGCGATCGTATCATCTTTCTCCGCAAGGTCGAGCCCGGCAAGGCCGACCGCAGCTATGGCATCGAAGTCGCGCGCCTGGCCGGGCTGCCGCTGCGCGTGATCGAGCGCGCCAATGAAGTGCTGAGCCTGCACGAACGCACCGAGCATGTGGTCAGCGCGGAGCTTTCGCCGGCCGCCGCGCACCCCGTGCAGATCCAACTCTTCGAGCCGGTGAATTACGGTATTGCCGAGCGCATCCGCGAATTGAAGATCGATGAGTTGCGGCCCATCGAAGCGTTGCGGCTGCTGGCGGAGTTGCAGGACGAGCTGAGGCGCCTATGCGTGTAGCGGGGGTGATGAGCGGCACATCGCTCGACGGCATCGATGTAGCCATCGTCGAAATTCACGGCCGCCGCATTCGCACCATCGGGTTCCGCTCCACGCCGTATTCGGAAGATGTGCGCCGCGCCATCCTGGACGTTTCGAACACGACCACCACCACGCGCGAAATCTCGCGGCTCAATTTTCGGTTGGGCGAGCTCTATGCTCGCGCCATTCTGGGTGCCACCCGCCGCTACGGCGCGGTGGAACTGATCGGATGTCACGGACAGACCATCTATCACGAAGGCGGCGCGCACACCCTGCAGGTCGGCGAGGCTGCGGTGATCGCCGAGCGCACCGGCGTTCCGGTCGTCTCCGACTTCCGCACGCGCGACATCGCGGCCGGAGGCCAGGGCGCCCCCCTGGTCCCGTTCGTCGATTGCCTGCTGTTTGGAGGATCGCGCCACGTGCGCGTGGCGCTCAATATCGGCGGCATCGCCAACATTACGGTGATCCCGTCCGGCATCGCGTTCGATACGGGTCCGGGCAATATGGTGATCGATGCGCTGGCGCGCGAATACACAAACGGGCGCCTGAACTTCGATCGGGACGGCCGCATCGCCGCGCAGGGCAAAGTGAATCGCGCGCTGTTCGACCGGCTGCTGGATGATCCGTATTACCGCAAGAAACCGCCCAAGAGCGCCGGGCGCGAGCAGTACGGCGCGGAATTCGTGGTGCGCCTGATCGCCACCGGACTGCCGCTCCCGGACCTGATCGCCACCGCCACCGTGCTCACCGCCGCCACCGTAGCCCGCGCCGTTGCGCCCTTCGGGCCCAGGGAGTTGATCGTCTCCGGGGGGGGCGCGCACAATCCGCGGATCCTCGCGCATCTGGCGGCGTTGCTGCCAGGCTTAGCGGTGGCCACCTCGACGGATTACGGCATCGATGTGGATGCCAAGGAGGCCATCGCCTTCGCCATGCTGGCGTACCAGACATGGCGCCGCCGGCCATCCAATCTGCCATCGGCAACAGGCGCGCGCCGGCCGGTCATATTGGGGAAGCTGACGTTGTGATTCACTTCCCGATACAGAACGTGGAGAAGATGCGGTTGAGAATATCGTCCGCGGTGGTGGCTCCGGTGATAGCGTCGATAGGCCGCAGGGCGCTGTAAAGATCCAGCAGCAGCATCTCGTGCGGGATATTCTGCGACACGGCATCGCCGGCCTTTCTTAGATACTCCGATGACTCGCGCAGCAGGCGCTCGTGGCGCAGGCTGGTGATAAAGCCGGTCTCCATCTCTTCGCCGCCGGCCGGCGCCACCGCGCCGAACACCGCCTTGCGCAGCGTCTCGATGCCGTCGCCCGTGAGCGCCGAAACCGGCATCATCCCATCCGGCGGCGCCGCCTGGCGCGGCAGGTCGCATTTATTGCCAACCAGGATCCAGCGGCCTTGCTCCTGGGCGCGCGCCATCAGTTCGAGATCCTGGCCGGCCAGTGGAGCCGACAGGTCCACCACCACCAACGTTACGTCTGCGTCCGCCATGGCCTGGAAGCTGCGCTCGATTCCCAGGGTTTCTACCAACCCCTCGCCCTCGCGGATGCCGGCCGTGTCGAACAGCTTTACGGGGATGCCCTGGATGGCGGCCACCTCGCTCACCACGTCGCGTGTGGTGCCGGGGATGTCGGTGACGATGGCGCGGTCCTGCTCGAGCAGCCGGTTGAACAAACTGCTCTTGCCCACGTTGGGCCGGCCGACGATAGCCAGCGTCAGCCCATCGTGCACCAGGCCGCCGAAAGCGAAGCTGTCAGCCAGCCGCGCGACACCTTCGATTACCGGCTGCAGTCGCCGCAGCAACTCCGCGGGCGAGGCCACGCTCACGTCGTCCTCCGCGAAATCGATCCCCGCCTCGAGCAGCGCGATCAGCTCCAGAAGCTGTTCCTTGAGGGGCGCGATGCGGCGCGATACCGAACCGCCGGCTTGCTGCGCGGCGATGCGCGCCTGGTAGAGCGTGGTGGCCTCGATCAAGTCGCGCACAGCTTCCGCTTGCGGCAGGTCGATGCGGCCGTTCAGGTAGGCGCGCAGCGTGAACTCGCCCGGTTCGGCGAGGCGCGCGCCCGCGTCCGTCGCCATTGCCAGGGCGTGGCGCAGCACCACCGGCGCGCCGTGGCAGGAGATCTCGACCACGTCTTCGGCCGTGTACGAACGCGGCCGCGCGAAGAATGCGGCCACTACCTGGTCCACCACGCGGCCTTCCGCATCGAGCAGCTCAGCCATTTGGCTGGCCCAGGAGCGCCATTCCGGCGCGGCCGCGAAGCGGACCATGCGTGCGGCGATCTCGCGGGCCTGTCCGCCGGAGAGCCGCACCACCCCCATCCCGCCGCGGCCGGCAGGCGTGGAAATCGCAACGATGGTGTCGGTAAGGTTCAATTAACGGCGAGCGCCACGGCGCGGCGGGCGGTCGCGGCGGTCCCGGCTGTGGCGGTCCCGATCTCGCGGGCCATCCCGCGGTCCACCGCCGGGAGGTCCATCGCGGCGCACGTATGCCGGTTGCGGAGGATCGGGCAGGCTGGCCATGCCCGCCGGATACACCACCACGTGGCGGAAACCGCCGGTGCCGCCGCTTTCACTGCGCACCGCCGTTTCATTCCGCAGCGACAGGTGAATCACCCGGCGCTCCCGGCTGTTCATGGGGTTGAAGCGGAACGGTTGTCCGGTGCGCTTCACCTTCTCGGCCGCCGCCGCCGCGCTCACGCGCAGCTCCTCGATGCGCAGCAGCCGATAGTCGTTGGCGTCGAATGAAATACGCGAGTGGTCCTCGGAGGGCATGCGCAGCGCCTCCATGGTCACGTGTTCCAGGGCCAGCAGGAGCTCGGCGCGGTTTCCCAGCAGGTAATCTACATCCGGCCCGCTGAATTTCACCACTACGTCGGGTGTCTCGAAGTCGTCGTCCGTGGTCTGCCCGTCGGCTATCTCGTAATCCACCTGAAAGCCGCACTGATCCAAAACTGGATCGAGGAACTGCTCGATGCGCGAGCCCACAGCCTCCACCGAATACTTGCGATCGTTCACAGTCTACTTCCTGCCATTCTTCTTTTTGGGCGGCTGCACGGACTGTGCGGCCACGGCGGCCAGCGAGGTGCGATTGAAGAACCACTGCTGCGCAACGCCCACCAGGTTACTTGTCAAATAGTATAATACCAGCCCGCTTGACAGGTTATAGAACATGAAGCCGAAGATCAGCGGCATGAACTGCATCATCTTCTGCTGGCTGGGGTCGCCGCCGGTCGTCGTGGGCGTCATCTTCTGCATCACGAACTGGCTGACCACCATGATGATGGGCAGCAGGTGAATGGGCAGGGTCTCCGGCTGGGAAAGGTCGGTAACCCATAGCCAGTTTGCGCCGCGCATCTCCACCGACACCGAGAATACCTTGTAGAACGCTATGAAGAAGGGGATCTGCAGCACCATGGGAACGCAGCCGCCCATGGGATTCACCCCGTGCTTCTTGTACAGTTCCATCACTTCCTGGTTCTGGTCCGATTTACGGGGATCGCGCAGGCTGACGCCTTTGTATTTGTCGTTGATGGCGGCGATCTGGGGTTGCAGCGCCTGCATCTTCTTCATCGACTTCATGCTGGTGATCTTCAAGGGGAACAGCACGAAGTTCAGCGCGATAGTGACCACGATGATAGACCAGCCGTAGTTGTGAATGGCGTGGTCGGTCATCCAGTTGACAATCAAGAACAGCGGCTTGGCCAGAATGCTGAACCAGCCGAAATCCACCACTTGCTCCAGCCGCGGATTGACAGAGCGCAGAATATCGATGTCCTTCGGCCCCACGTACAGCGCAAAGCGGTTAACGGGACCGTCGCCGACCGCCGCCCCGGCGAAGGGCAGCTCTTTGGTCTCGAGGGGCGTGGCGGCGTTGTCGCTGAAGGTGGTCATGGCGGCCGAGGTGGCGCGGTCGGGCAGAAAAGCCGCTACGAAGTACTGATCCTCGATGCCGGCGAAAGAGTAATTGCCCGTAACGGTGACGGGACCATCCTTGGCCGCCTTGGCGCCGCTCTTGACCAGCTTGGCGTCGGTCAGATCGAAGCGCAGGGTTTGCTGCGCTCCGGCCGGATTGGCGACGCCCATGTCGCCGAACCCTCCGCGCCACTCGATCTCGTGCGCCAATGGGCCGCCGCCCTGCGTCACTTCGGTAGTGACATCCACCAGATAGCTGGATTTGGCGAAGCGGAACGACTTGCGCGCCGCCACGCTGCCGTTCGAATAATCGAAGCTGATGGACAGGGTATCCGAGTCCATCTTATAAAGGGCCTGGTTGAGGTCCACCGCGGGCTTCTGCGTGGGGAAGAAGAGCGCTCCCGGCAGATCGGCGTGCGACGCAGTGTTAACCAGTTCCAGGGGCGCGCCGCTGTGCGCTTTGTATTTCTTCAACTGCCAGCTCTTCACCAGGGCGCCGCGATTGCTGAAGGTGATCCGGAAGAGATCGGTATCGATGATGCGAGTCTCTTCGTTTTGCGCGGCTACCGGCGGAACCGCGGACTCGGGCGGCGCAGCGGACGCATTCGCGCCGGGTTCGGACACGGCCGCCGGGCCGGGCGCCGCGGCGGGGGCGGTTTTGGCTGCGATGGGAGCCGTCTTCTTCGCCGGCGGAACGACCGCCTTGTAGAAATAGGGCGTGAGGAACAGGACCACGCCCATCAGGATAAAGGCAATTAACAGGCGCAGTTCCATGGACAACTCTTTGGGTTGTTCCGGACCGCGTGGTGTTCCGCCGCTATTGGATTCTGCCATTCTGTTGAGTGTCTACCGGACCGGGTCGAATCCGCCCGCGTGAAAGGGATGGCATTTTGCGAGTCGCCGGACGCCCATCCAAACGCCGCGCCGTGCGCCATGCTTTTCGACGGCCTGCGTCATGTATTCCGAACATGTCGGGTGGAACCGGCAGGCCGAGGGCAAAAGCGGCGAAATACAGAACTTGTACGAACGAACTATCCCGATCACGGCCCACTGCATCGGGCGAAGAGGCGTTCGATCTCCCTCTCCAGGTCCGGAAAGGGGGCCTCCATCGCTTTGCGCCGGGGATTGAATACGATTGACCACTCGGGACTCAATTGCCAAAGGTGCAGCCGCACGGCCTCGCGGACACGCCGGCGGATGCGGTTGCGCACCACCGCCTTGCCGAGGGCGCGCGGCGTGGTGAAACCGATGCGCGGGCCGCCGGCTTCCGGCTCGCGCACGCAGAACGCCGCAAAGAAGGGGCTGGAAAAACGCGCCCCCTTGTCATAAATACGCCGGAAATCCGTGGATCGCAACAGACGAACACGTTTCGGGAAACCAGGTATGCTTACCTCTCGGAGCTGACCGTGAGTTTATGCCGGCCCCGTGCGCGGCGGCGCGATAACACGGCTCGCCCGTTTTTTGTTTCCATCCGGGAGAGGAAGCCGTGAGTTTTGGCGCGCCGGCGGTTGTTCGGTTGAAAGGTACGTTTAGGCATCTTACTCCAAACTAAGCATTATACCGCGCCTTCCCCCCGCCGTGGGGCATTCCTTCGCGTTTTTCCATCGCCGGGTTAACTGGCCCGCTTCAAATCCACTTTGGCGGACATCTTATCGCCATCGCCGCCGGTTCCGGTGGCGCTGCCGCGGATGGTATCGCCGTCGAACACGAGATCGAAGACCAGCATGCCGTGGTCGTTGCCGTCGCCTTCGATCACGACCTCGAAAGTCAGCTTTTTGTCCTCGAGTTTCCCCTTCCGAATGGCCCATTGTTGGTCCTGGTTGGGACCCGCGGTGCCGGTGACGGTGGTCCCCTCCAGTTTAAGATTCATGTACGCCTCGTCCGGCTTGGTTTCGCCGTTGGCGTTGGTGACGTCGAACTTGCCGGACCATTTTCCGGTAAGGTCTGCCGCGGTAGCGGTCAAGGTCAAGCCGGTAAGCATTAAAAGACAGATCAGCGTTTTCATCGGATCCTCCGGCCAGGTAGCCTGGCAATCTCTGGTAAAAACAAGGACGAGATTGCCGCCGGATTTGTTCCGCTTTTGGCTTGTCCTTTCAGGCCAGAGAGGGTAAGTGGGCCTTTTCCGGCGCGCCGGCTTCATAGAAAAGCCGCTCGAGTGTTTTGTGATGGAAATACACCCACCAGGAGGGACGCCACCGGCCAGAAGTCTTCAAGGCGTCCGCAGGCGCCGGGTCAGGTTGCGGGCAAGCTCGCAGTGCAGGCCGGATGTGCGCTCCTCGCGGATCTGCCGCG
>DATGGM010000119.1:0-8215 GCA_035308525.1 Bryobacteraceae bacterium | reverse complement strand
CAGAATAGAGAGGTAATGGCTGCCACGGCTGCCTGGTTGGGCGGGATCGAGTTGGAGGGTCGACCACAGCTCGGACGGATTGACCTCTCCCGGCGGAAAATTGAACCCGCGCGGCATCACACCCACTATCCTGCAGGTGCTGCCATCAAGCCGGATATCCTGGCTGAGAACGTGCGGATCGCCTCCAAAGGCGCGTTGCCAGAGATCGTAAGAAAGTACGGCGGCGCCGGGGGCATTGGGTCGGTCGTCGTCCGGGGTAAGAAGGCGGCCGAGCGCCGGGCGCCCGCCGAGCATTTCGAGCAAGCCGCCGGTAACATAGGAGACAGTGGCGCGCACCGGTTCGTCGCGGCCGGCGATGTTGGCCGGACCATTCACCCAGCCCTCGAACATCTCCCACGACTGGCCATCGCGTTTCAGATCGAAGTACTCGGGCGGGGACAGCCAGAAGTGCCGAAAGCCCGACGGGTAAGTGCTGGAGACCTGGGTGGGAAACTCAGTGAACACGCGGATCAGACGGCTGGCTTGGGCGTAGGGAAGCGGGCGCAGGAGCACCGCGTTGACCACGCTGAAGATGGCGGTGGTTGCGCCTATGCCCAGCCCCAGACACAGAACCGCGGCGACGGTAAAAACGGGATTGCTTGCCAGCATGCGCAGACCGTAACGGAAGTTGCCCATAGGCTCGGTGCGGAGTTAGACGGGCGCCAGGGCGATTCGTTAGAAGCGCAAAGGGGCGCGTTTTGCCGCGCCGCCATATAAGCGAGGAACTCCTTAGAGTCAAGCGGCGCGCCGGCGTACAATGGACGATCCTACGTGGGATCGAGGGGATACGCATATGCCCGCGGAGTTTGATACCACCGTTCGATTGGCGCTGTATCGTGAATTCGTGCGCACGGCCTCGCCTCCCACGGCCGAGACGCTTGCCAAATGCACGCAGGCTTCGATAGCCGAGGTCCGCGCCGCCCTGGAACGGCTGGCCGCGGGCAAGGCAATCGTCTTGCAACCGGAGAGCCGCGAGGTCCTCATGGCAAATCCGCTTTGCGCGGTGCCCACGCCGTTTCAGGTGCGGACGCAGGGCCGTTCGTATTTCGGTTCGTGCGTGTGGGATGGCCTGGGAATTATGGCCATGCTTGGGGGCGACTCGCTGTTGGATACTTCGTGCGCGTGTTGCGGCGAGGCGATGACGATTGGTGCGCGCGAAGGACACCTTGTGCCGGCCAGTGGAGTTATCCATTTTGCAGTGCCTGCGAAGCGCTGGTGGAAAAACATCGTCTTTAGCTGAAAGACGATGCTGCTCTTCCGGGGCGAGGAGCACATCGAGACGTGGCGCACGCAATGGAACCAACCCCGCGGGGCGGCGCTGACAATCGACCAGGCATGGCGACTCGCCGATGCCTGGTATGGGGACAAGATGGATCCAGGCTGGCGCCGCGCAACGGTGGACGAAACAGAGGCCCTCTTAACAAAGCTTGGCCTAACCGGTCCGTTCTGGAGCCTGCGCGCTTGAGACCCGCGGTGGGTGGCGAACGGCATCTCCAGCCGCGCCAGGGGGACTGTCCCTACACGTCTTTCAGGCTTTCGTCCAGCAGCTTGCGGGTGCCTTCGTATGGTTCGCCCTGACCCTCGAACTCCATGGAAAAATAGCCGTGGTACCCGGCGGCCCTGGCGATGGCGAACGTCCTGGCCATGCTGACGCGGACGACTTTTCCGTTGTCGACTTCGGAATCCTTGACGTGCGAGATGTTGTAAGCGCGGTGGAACATGGCGTCCACGGCTTTGTAATTGAAGTCTTCATCGCCCTTCAGCATGGAGTTGCCGAAGTCCGGCAGGCCGCGCAGCCACGGGCTGTCGACGGCATCTATGATCTTTGCCAGAAAGAAGGCGTCCTCGGTGACGATGTCGTCGTTCTCCAGGTTAATCACCACGTTTTTGGCGGCGCCGTACTCCGCCACCTGCTTCAGGCTTTCCGACGCGCGGCCGGCATCGGGCGTCGACCCTCGGGCGCCCTGGATGTGAACGCGGATGCTCGGCGAACCTACGGCCACCGCCACATCCACCCATTTGCGGCTCCCCGCGATGGCTTTGTCGCGGCGGGCGGCATCCGCATCGTACAGGCTCGCGCCCACGCCGGCAGGGATGTTCACGATGTGGGAATGGGCCTGCTCGACCGCGCGGCGGAGTTCCTCTAGGTAGGCCGGCTCGGTCGATGGGAAATGCTGGCTGAGCGGTTCGATGTTGTGAATGCCGAACTTGTCCGCAACCATGGACGCAAATTCCGTCAGCTTGAGGCCGGCGTGACCGGGCCGGTCCATAAAGTTGCGGAACGGGTACGAGGCTACGGCCAGCCGGTCGCGCGGCGTCGTGGGGAAGTGAATGTCCGGAGTGGCGGCGGCGCGCACGCGCGGCGCGGCGGCGAAAACGGCAAAGGTTGTAAGAAAGGTGCGGCGGGTGGTTGATGACATAGCTGCTTTTCAGAATAGCTCCGTGTGTTTTGCGATACTAGCCGTATGCCCGCCATCGCTCCCCCCGACACGACGGAATATGCCTCGTACTATGGCCGCTACATTACGCTGGTCCCCGGCAGCGACGTGGTAGCCGCGCTGGAGGACCAGCCCAACGAAACCCTGGCGCTTCTCTCAACGTTGAGCGACGAACAGGGCGATTACCGCTACGCGCCCGGCAAGTGGTCCATCAAGGAAATGCTGGGGCACGTCATCGACGCGGAGCGGGTTTTCGCGTATCGGGCGCTGCGCTTCGCGCGCCACGACCAGACGCCGCTGGCATCCTTCGAGCAGGACGATTACGTGCGCACGGCCAATTTCGGCGACTCCGCGCTGGCGGATCTGATCGAGGAATTCGTCTGCGTACGGCGCTCCACGGTCTGCCTGTTCCGCAAGCTGAGCTCTGACGCCTGGATGCGCCGCGGCGTAGCCAGCGACAACCCGGTCTCGGTGCGGGCGATTGCGTACATCATTGCCGGGCATGAGCTGCATCACCGGCGGATCCTGCAGGAGAAGTACCTGCCCAGGGTCATGTCCGGTGGTGAACAGTAGATCCCACGCGCGGGCAGCACCGGCCGGCTTATCAATTACTTAGCGCGTACTTAGCGCGCGGGGTTATGGCAAGCCGGTTGCCACAACAATCCCATGCCCCACACCGTTCAGGTCCTACGCCAGGATATTCAGTTTGCCCTGCGGCAGCTCCGCCAGCGGCCGGGCTTCGCCCTGGTTGCGATTCTGGTCCTGGGCCTCGGGCTGGGCGGTAACGCCGCCATGTTCAGCGTGGTGAATGCCGTGCTTCTGCAGCCGCTGCCCTACGCGGACCCGCACAGCCTGACGGCCCTGTTCGAGCGTGACGTGGTAGGCGAAGAACCCTTCAACGTAGTGGCTCCCGCTAATTTTCTGGACTGGCAGAAGCAGGCCCACAGCTTCGAGCAAATCGCGGCCAGCGGCGAGACGGCTTTCAATCTGGCCAGTACAACCGGCTCGTTCATGCCCGAGCGCGTCGACGGCTCGTACTGCTCCGCGAATCTGTTTAGCGCGCTGGGTGTAAAGCCGGCGTTGGGGCGCACGTTCCGTGACGAGGAAGACCGGCCGGGCGCCGCGCGGGTGGCGATCATCAGCTACGATCTGTGGCAGCACCGATTTGGCGGATCGCCGGATGTCCTCCACCGGCAAATCCGGCTGGACAGCGAACAGTACGACATCGCCGGCGTGATGCCACGGAACTTCGCCTACCCCTACCGCACCGTAAAAGCCTGGGTCCCGCTGCAGCCGCACATGGACCCGCAGGATCTGAACAGTCACAGCAATCACATGCTGACGGTGATCGCGCGGCTGCGGCCGGGGGCAACCGTGGAGCAGGCTCGCGCCGAGATCGACGGAATCGCCCGCCGCTTCAAACAGCAGCATCCCGAGGAGATCGCGGGCAAGGGCGGCAACGCGGTGGCGCTCTACGATTACACCGTGCAGGACGTCCGCGTTCTGCTGTTGATCCTCTTCGGCGCGGTGGGCTGCGTATTGATTATCGCCTGCGTGAACGTCGCCAACCTGCTGCTCACCAGGGCGCTGGGCCGTGAGCGCGAAGTCGCCATTCGCGCGGCGGTGGGCGCCACGCGCGCCCGCATCGTGCGTCAATTGCTGACCGAAAGCGTGATCCTGTCGCTGCTGGGCGGCGCCTGCGGCCTGCTGCTGGCGTCGCTGGTCACCGATACGCTGGCCGCCCGCGCGCCCAACGCCGCCTATCTGCCGGGCGTCGAGCGCATCGGCGTGGATGGCTGGGTGTTTCTGTTCACCTTCGGCGTGGCGTTCATTACGGGTATCGCGGCCGGTTTGTTTCCGGCGTTCCAAGGCTCGCGTTCGGATATCGTCGAAAGCCTGAAAGGGCGCTCCGTCAGCACGGGACGTTCCCACGCCCGCTTCCGCGACGTGCTGGTGGCCGCGGAAGTCGCGTTGTCGCTGGCGCTCCTGGTGGGCGCCGGACTGATGCTGCGCAGCTTTGCCCGGCTGCAAAGCGTGCACACGGGCGTGCGCGTGGACCACACCCTCACCATGGGGCTGGCGCTGCCGGAAGCGAGTTACAAGACGCGCGCGCAGGTCTCTGCTTTCTTTCGCCAGGCGATCGAGCGCGTGCAACCGGTCCCGGGCGTTCTGTCGGCCGGGCTGGTCACTTGCGCTCCGGTGGCGGGGCACTGCAGCGATTCGGTATTCCAGATCGAGGGCCACCCGTTGCCCCCCGGCAAGCTGATGGATGCGCTGTTCCGGGGCGCCGATCCGAGTTTCTTCAGAGCCGCGGGCATCCCGCTGCTGGCCGGCCGCGCGCTCACGGATCGCGATGGCGCGGGCTTTGACGATCTGCATCCACGGCCGGGAGCGGTGGTGGTCAGCGAGTCCTGGGCGAAGCGGTTCCTCCCCGGAGAGCGGGCCATCGGCCAGCGCGTGTTTTTCGGAGGAGATACCCCCACCAAGAAGTATCCGCACTACGAAGTGGTCGGCATCGTGGGCGACGTGGTGAAGCGCCTGGATGCCCCGGTGCAGCCCACCATGTATTTCCCTCTGCTGGACGGCGAGTGGCACGATGCGTTCCTGATCATGCATACCGCCGGCGATCCGCACAGTGTGGTTTCGGCGGTCCGCCATGAAATCAACGCGCTCGACCGCGATCTTCCGGTATTCGACATTCGAACCATGGAAGAAATCGTGGGCCGTTCGGCGCAGAACCGCGAGTTCAGCGTGCTGCTGCTCGGTTTGTTCGCGGGACTGGCGCTGATGCTGGCCGCCATCGGACTCTATGGCGTTCTATCGTACGTGGTCTCTCAGCGGACCGCCGAGATCGGCATTCGCGTGGCTTTGGGAGCGCCGTCGAGCGAAGTGCGGCGCTTGATTCTGGTGCAGGGAATGAAGCCTGCACTGGCGGGCATCGGCGCGGGGCTGATCGTGGCAGCATTCGGCGCCAGACTCCTGCGCGGCCTGTTGTTCGCCGTGGGCGCCGGAGATCCGGTGACTTTCGTGGCGGTTCCGCTGGTCCTGCTGGGCGTGGCGGCCATCGCCTGCCTGGTCCCCGCCATGCGCGCCACCCGCATCGATCCGACGCTCGCACTGCGGCGGGAGTGATAGCCTGAGGGGATGAAATCCCCGTGGATCTGGATGGCCCTGGCTGCCGTTGTCAGCTTGCGCGCGGCGGATCTCGCTGAAATTCGCGCCATCATCGGCAACCGCGTAGAGAGCGGCAAGGCCGTGGGGATCGTGGCGGGATTCCTGGACGAAAAAGGCAGCGTGGTCATCGCCGGCGGCAAGATGTCGCGGCATGGCGCGCAGACCCCCGATGGCGACACCGTGTTCGAGATCGGCTCGATCACTAAGGTATTCACATCGCTTCTGCTGGCCGACATGATCGAGAGGGGCGAAGTGAAGCCCAACGATCCGGTGGCCAAGTATCTCCCCGCCACCGTGAAGATGCCCAGCCGGAACGGGCGCGAGATCACGCTGCTGGATCTGTCGACCCAGTCGTCCGGACTGCCGCGCCTGCCGGACAACCTCAAGCCCGCGGACGGAGCGAACCCCTATGTGGATTACGATGCTCCGAAGCTCTACGATTTTCTGTCGCGCTACACCCTGACCCGGGACCCGGGCGAGAAGTACGAGTATTCCAACCTGGCGGTGGGCTTGTTGGGCCACGTGCTGGCGCTGAAGGCAGGGATGAGTTACGAGGATCTGCTGCGGCGCCGGATCCTGGAACCGCTGGGGATGGAGAGCACTTCCATCACCCTGACGGACGGCCAGCGGAAGCGGCTCGCGCCCGGACATGGTCCCTCGTTGAACCCGGTCAAGAATTGGGATTTTGGGGTCCTGGCGGGATGCGGCGCGATACGCTCCACGGTGAACGACATGCTGAAGTTTGTGGCCGCCAATCTGGAGCTGACCGATACTCCGCTGAGCGCCGCGATGCGCCGCATGCGGTCGCTGCATAAGTCCACCGGCATGCCGGACGTGGAGATCGCCATGGCCTGGCATATCTTCACCAAGTTCGACCAGCAGATTTACTGGCACAATGGCGGCACCTTCGGTTATCGCTCGTTCGCGGGTTTCAATCCGGCCAAAAAGGAAGGGGTGGTGGTGTTGTGCAACAGTTTCACGGATAACGACGACCTGGGCCGGCATATTCTGGAGAGCCGCTATCCGGTGGCCACGTCGCATCCGTAGAGCTACCATGGGACGGATAGTCCAGGGTCCGACACTGCAGGGCGACAACTGGAGCGCCTGGTGGAACGGGTCGCCGCTCGAGCATCCGGGGATCAATTGGAATGCCTCCACGGGGAAATTCACTCTTCTCCGGGGCCCGGCATGGTTTGCGCGATTCCGCTGCTCCATTCCCTACATTGGCTGTTTGCAGTATCCTATGTATGGCACTTCCGCCAGACTTAGGAGAAGATAAATGGATAAGGAAGTCCTCAATATCGTGGACGGCCGCACCGATGCCGCTTACGAGCTCCCTTTTTATAAAGGCGCGGTCCGGGCCATGGATCTGCGCAGGATTAAGACCGGCCCCGAAGACTTCGGGGTCATGACGTATGATCCGGCCTTTCTCAATACGGCTTCTTGCCAGAGCGCCATCACTTTCATCGACGGCGACAAAGGTATCCTGCGTTACCGCGGATATCCCGTCGAGCAGTTGGCTGAGAATTGCACGTTCCTGGAAGTCGCGTACCTCATTCTGCACGGCGAGTTGCCCACATCCGCGGAACTGCGGGAGTGGATCCAGGCCATCACCAAACACACCATGCTGCATGAGACTTCCAAGAAGTTTCTGGAAGGTTTCCGCTACAATGCGCATCCCATGGGGATGTTCATCAGCACGGTGGCGGCGCTCTCCACCGTATATCCGGATGCTCGCCACGTCCTGGACCCGGAGGTCCGCCAGCTCCAAATCCAACGGCTGATCGGCAAGGTGCCCACCATCGCCGCCTACACCTACCGCCATAACCTCGGTTTTCCGTACGTCTACCCCGACAACGATCTGAGCTACACCGAGAATCTCATGAACATGTTGTGGAAGATGGCCGAGCCGAAGTACCAGGCGAATCCGGTGTTGGCGCGCGCGCTCGATATTCTGTTCATCCTGCATGCCGACCACGAGCAGAACTGCAGCACCAACGTGATGCGCGCGGTAGGCAGTTCCCAGGCCGATCCGTTCGTGGCCACGGCCGCGGCCGCCGCGGCGCTTTCCGGTCCGCTGCACGGCGGCGCCAACGAAGAAGTGCTGAAGATGTTGGATGAAATCGGAACCAAAGAGCGGGTGCCTGCCTATATTGAGAGCGCCAAAGCCGGCAAGCACAAGCTGATGGGCTTCGGACATCGCGTATATAAGAATTACGATCCGCGCGCCCGCATCATCAAGTGGGCCGCGGGCAAGGTATTCGAAGTGACCGGCAACAATCCCAAGCTGGAGATCGCCCTGGAGCTGGAGCGCATCGCGCTCGAAGACGAATACTTCGTCAAGCGCAAGCTCTATCCCAACGTGGACTTCTATACCGGGCTGATCTACCAGTCCATGGGCTTCCCCGTCACCATGTTCCCGGTGCTGTTCGCCATCCCGCGCACCAGCGGCTGGCTCGCGCAGTGGGAGGAGATGCTCCTCGACGCCGAACAGAAAATCGCCCGTCCGCGCCAGATCTATCTCGGCTACGACAAGCGGCCTTACGTTCCGATGGAGCAGCGCT
>DATGGM010000118.1:0-3733 GCA_035308525.1 Bryobacteraceae bacterium | reverse complement strand
ATCCTGCCTCCCGCGAGCCACACCTGGACGCACTCGACCGAGCGCTGGGATTGGTCCCCCGTGTACGGCAGAAAAGAGCCCGCCTACGTGCTGCGCTTCAGCCAAACTACCGCGCTGCCGGCCGAATTCGCGGTGCTGCTGGTTCTCTCCGACCCCGGCGTCTTGACCCAAACCGCGCCCGGGTCCTATCTCTACAAAGAGCCTCACGCCGCCCACGAATTCATCTTCACCGGCGACAATTTTCTCTACCGCGTCGCCACCGCGGACGGCGTCAGGGAACACCAATTATGAAGCTTCTGTGGGTCAAAGCCGGAGGCCTGCTTCCGCCCGACATGGGCGGCAAAATCCGCAGTTACCAGATCCTCAAACAACTCGCCCGCTGCCATGAAGTCACTCTCTTCACCTTCTACTCCGAGCACCCTGACGACCAGCATCTCCTGGGCAACGGCATCTTTTCCCGCGTGGTGCCCCTGCCTCTGCCCCTGCCCCCGCGCCGCAGCCTCGGCGAGTACACCCGCGCCGCCCGCCTGATGGCCGCCGGCCGGCCCGTCACAGTCGATAAGTTCCTGCGTCCCGAGGTATACCGCCGATACGCCGAACTGCTCTCGGGTTCGGAATTCGATCTGATCGTCTGCGACTTCATCGTCCCCGCCCCGCTCATGCGTTGGAAGACCCCGCCAACCATCCTGTTCACACACAACGTCGAAGCCCAGATCTGGGAACGCCACGCCAGATTCGCTTCGAATCCGGTAATGAAAGCGGTTTACCGACTCGAATCACGTGCGCTCGCCCGTACCGAGCGCAAGTATGTGGAACTAGCCGATCATGTGCTGACCGTCTCGGAAAACGATCGCGCTTTCTTCCTCCGATATGTCCAGCCGGACCGCATCTCCGTGATCCCTACCGGTGTGGATACCGAATACTTCCAGCCATCCGCGCTTCCCGAGGAACCCGAAACCGCCGTCTTCACCGGCAGCATGGACTGGATGCCCAACGAAGATGGCGTGACCTACTATGTCGACAAAATCTTTCCGCTCATCCAGCGCGAAATCCCCGCTGCTGCGTTTTGGGCGGTAGGCCGCCGCCCCACCGCGCGCACGCGGGCTCTGGCGTCCACGAACATACATGTAACCGGCGCTGTGGACGACATACGCCCCTATCTCGCCAAAGCCGCCGTCTGCGTCGTTCCCTTGCGCAGCGGCAGCGGCACCCGCATCAAAATTTACGAAGCCATGGCTATGGGCAAAGCCGTCGTCTCCACCACCATGGGTGCCGAAGGCCTCCCCGTACGCCACGGGGAAAACATCATCTTGGCGGACCATCCTGCGGATTTCGCCCGCCATGTAGTCGAACTCCTGCGCGACCCGCCGCGCCGTGTGCAACTGGGTCAAGCCGCCCGCCAACTAGTCGAACAGAACTACAGTTGGTCTTCGGTCGCTGCCACATTCGACCAGATCATGCACGCCGTGGCCGGCCATGCGTAAAATCCTCATCGTATTCGGCACGCGGCCCGAAGCTATTAAGCTCTGCCCGGTGTTGCTGAACCTGCGAGAGAGTGCGCAATTTGAAGTGCGCGTCTGCGTGACCGCACAGCATCGCTCGATGCTGGATCAGGTTCTGTCCGCCTTCGGCGTCAAACCTGATTACGACCTTGACCTGATGCAGTCCGGCCAGACTCTCGCCCAGCTCACCGCCCGCATCCTGCCGGCACTCGAGCCGGTCATCCAGGCCGAACACCCCGACCTGCTGATCGTCCAGGGCGACACCACCACTACCTTCACCGCGGCCCTGGCCGCCTTCTACGAGCACATCCCCGTAGGCCACGTGGAAGCAGGCCTGCGCACCGCCGACCTGGCGCAGCCGTTCCCCGAAGAGCTGAACCGCGTACTGACCACCCGCCTGGCGACCCTGCACTTTGCTCCCACCGAAACCGCACGCCGGAATTTGCTGGCCGAAGGTGTCGCCCCGGCGCGCATCACCGTCACCGGCAATTCCGGAATTGATGCCGTGCTCTACGTGCGCGATCGGCTTGCGGCTGGCACGCTGCCGCTCGCCACGCTCCCCCCGTTCGACGACACCAAGAAACTGATCGTGGTCAGTGCCCACCGCCGCGAGAGCTTCGGCGACGGTTTCCTGCAGATCTGCGCCGCGCTGGCACGCTTAGCCCGCCGCGGCGATGTGCAGCTGGTTTACCCGGTGCACCGCAATCCCAATGTGACGGACCCTGTGTACCGGCAACTGGGTGGCACCCCGAACCTCTTTCTGATCGAGCCGCTCGATTACCTCTCGTTCGTCGACCTGATGCGCCGGTCTTATCTGCTGATCACCGATTCCGGCGGCATCCAGGAGGAAGGCCCGTCGTTGGGTAAGCCCATTCTCGTGATGCGTGAGAAAACCGAACGGCCGGAAGCTGTCGCGGCCGGTACCGTAAAACTGGTCGGCACCGATGCGGACCGGATCGTCCGCGAAGCGGAATGCCTGCTCGACGACACTACCGAATACGCCCGCATGGCGCGTATTCATAATCCCTACGGGGACGGCCAGGCGAGTGATCGCATCCGCCAGGCCATCGCCGCGTGGGGACAATAGATCTCTATGCTCTTTCAAAGAGCCGTTCATCAAAATGGAAGATCGCGGGTGGTTCCACCTGGATGCGCGCAAATTCCGGGTGTGCGGGATTGAGCAGAAAATTATGCTCACTGGCGATGACCGCCGAGGGGACCTGCAGGATTGCGCTCGTTTGGGACTGCAGCCACCAGTCGCCGAGCTGCGCGGTATGCAGGTCTCGGAGCGGCGGCTGCAGACGCAATTCCTTCTCCTGAACAATGCGCACACCATCTGGAAGCACGGCGGCCACACAGACGTATCCGCGCGGAAAGTCCTGTCTCGTCATGTGCACCAGATTCTCCAGGACGGCCAGGGCGATGCTCTCGGCCATATAAACTACGGCGCGCCCAGGCGAGTTCCAGCGGCCGCCGGCGAGCCGGGCTCCAGCCCCGTCCAAGCGCGCATAACGCGCTCGGCATACGCGGAAAACGCGGCGGCCCATCAAGACGGCCATCAGGAAGGCATCAGGAAGGAATGTTATGTTCGATGCGGGTTAAGGTCCGTTCGACGATCTCGATACCCTCGTTGGTGGCCAGCAGGTCCGTGGGGGTACGGTTCTCAAACAGCGCGAGCGGAGTCGACAACCAGTGGGTGGCCTTCTGTTCATCGCCGAACACGGCCACCGCGTGAGCGATGACGGGCACCAGGCGGGTGAGAGGAAGAGCAGAGGTCATCTATACTCGATTCTACCCCGGCGAGACGCGGTTGAAAAAGGCCCAGTACGCGATTGCCACACTTTATAGCCCCACCTTGGCGGCGGCGTTCTCCAAAAACAGCGAGCCCTCGCGGATGTACTTGCGCAAGGTCGCCAGCGAACGGTGCCCGGTCTGGGCCATGATGGCCCGTTCGGGGACGCCGGCGGCAGCCGCGGCGGTGGCGAGGCCGGCCCGCAGCGAATGGCCGGCCAGATCCCGGGCTTCCATGCCCGCTTGCGCTGCCAGGTGCTTAATGACTAACGCAACCGATTGCGCCGTAAGGCGGCGGCCCAGGTGTCCGTGGCGGTTGATGGCAGGGAACAGGGGTCCGCTGTCGGCGCCGAGGACATCCAGCCAGGCCTCGAGCGCGCGCACAGGGCAGGTGGAGGAAGTCGACCCATATGGAATGCCCACGCGCCTTCCCTGCCCTT
>DATGGM010000117.1:0-47864 GCA_035308525.1 Bryobacteraceae bacterium | reverse complement strand
GGAAACGATGCGCCCGATGCATCGAAGTGCTGGCTTCCCCGCCTGAGTACGGCGAATCGGCGCTTGTCGTTTACCCAAAGATTTCCGCTGCCGTCCCGGCGGATGCACGTCCACTTCTCCGGAGGAAGACCGTCCTTGGTGCCAAACACCGTGACTCCACCGGCGTTCATCCGGCACAAACTGGCGCCGCAGCCGTACCACACGCTGTCACTCTCAATAAAGACTCCGTGGGCGTTAGGACCACCCGTGGCCGGTGGTGTTGAAAGCAGGCGAAAGGACGGCTGGCCGCCTCCGATTGCGTTGGCTGCCACAACCAGACCGCTCTCGGTGGCGATGTAGGTTTGACCTTTACCGTCCGATTGTATCCCGCTGTAGCCGGCCACACTGCCACCGCCAGGCAGAGGCAGCCTGATGAAATGATCATCCTGAAGTTGGTAGAGCCCACCCTTGCACCCCGCCAGGACACTCCCATCCGGCGCCTCACCCAGACTTACGATTACTTCCTGGGGAACACCCTCGGTGGGCCCATAACGCCTAAACTGTGCGCCGTCATAGCGGAAGACGCCGCTTTCCGTCGCGGCCCACAGGAAGCCGGTCCGATCCTGAAAGAGGACCTTGACCGCCAGGTTGGTGAGACCATCTTCAGTGCCGTAATAGCGGAAACGGTACTGTTGCGCGCGCGCCATGCCCGCCAGGCCCGCGCAGAGCACGATGGCCGCCAGCCGCGATCCCAAACTATGGAAAGACACCGCCATCCCTATTCCTGATATACAGGCCTGAATATTATGATTACAATTGATCACGGCTACATGCTATAGAACGTTGGTTATGGAACTACTCGCCATGTGAGGCCATCCTGACCAAAAAGACCCCAACGGCCGCGCTCGCGACTTACCAGGCACGCATGCTCCCACCGGTTGGCTAACGAAATTTAAATATATAACCCTAACTCCCCTAGGTTCTATCGATTACAAGGATACGGCGACCTTCCGGGATTAGCGAGCAAGCAGTGCCCTGCGCAGGAGTCGAAGGCGGTTAGGCCGGCTAGATTAATTCCTGGTGATGCGCGATTTCGCGAGTCCAGTTGGAGCGGCCCTACGAAATCTTTCCCCGCTGGGAGCCAGAGGAATGGGCAAGTTGTATCGAGCCCGTGACACCCGGCGGGACAACCGGCTTCCATTCGGCCAAAACTGTTTCCAGTCAGTCCAGTGTCGCGATGTACGGGCGCGCGTCCACCCAAGCACGCCGGGCTTGATTTGAGCTGCTAACGCCTTACAGCGTCTTGAGAAAAGCAATCAGCGCTTGTTTGTCGTCCGGTGACACCTTCAATCCGAACTCATGCCCCTTGATCGGGCCTGGGGCGAGGTGGAAGCCTCTTGGCACATAATCATCCTGCAATCGTACCGGGTCGAACCACTCTTCCAAGGTTTCCGCCCACCCGCCGTGACCGAAGGAATTACGGTACCAAACGCCGCGCAGCGAAGGGATCTTGTAAAAGCCCGTGCCGCGGCGTGTCTTCAGTGCCAGCGTAGGATCTGTTCCCACCACAACATTCAGAATCTCTTCTGTCTTCAAAAGATCCTCCGGTACCCTGAATCCCTGCGCCGGAGTGATCTTGTTGTTCGTATACAACGGCGGCGTATGGCATCCCGGGCAACCTTGTTGTTGGAATACCCGCTGCCCCCGGCGGGCCAGATCATCGAAGGGATGGGGGTTCGGCGGGGGCTTCAGTGAGGAGATATAGAGCGCGAGCGCGTAGAGTTGTTCGTCGCTGTAGCGGGTCCCCTCTTCACCGCTAAACGCTGTTGTCCCGGGAGCGGGCTGAAAATCGCCGAAGTGTGCCAGCGTGTCTAATCCTTCGTTGATGATGGCGTACCGCATCAGGTCACCAATCGACCGGTTGTGCACCAACCCCGTGGCATCCAGATACTTGAGATCCGATACGCCCACCAGGGACGGGATATGTGGAGGATGACTGTTACTGGTCCCTTGACGGGCCAAAACGCCGGGATGTCGCGCCGCCATTTGCCGGACGATTTCCTCTTTCGAAAGCGCGGCTTCAAACGCTTCCTGGCTCTGCACCCACGGCGCTCCGAAATTGGTCCATTGGCGGCTCAACAGGCGACGAAAGCGGTCCGCGGTCATTTCGCGCAGTTGTTGCAAGCGAGCTGGTGTTGCCGCGGGGTCCTGGACACCTTGTGCGCCTTCGAAAAAAGAGCCGTCAGGCATCACCCGCGTGTGGCACCCGGCGCAGGAGTTGACTCCGGCCTCCAAGATCCCTTTTTTTCGAATGATGTACCTGTAACCCGGATTAAAGAACGGGAGAACTCCGTCCTTCGACACCGGCCAAGGCACATCTTCTGCTGCGGGCTGTTCCGCTGGAGCGGGGAAGTAGAGAGTCTCGGATTCGAAGACCAGCTTCCCGGCCTGGATCCAGTCTTCCTTTGTATGGAGTTTGGAAGGGTCAAAAACGATCTCCGGGTCTTTTTGCTTGAGGGATTCCAGATAACCGGCAGGCTCGCGCCCCTTCGCATAAGCCGCATAGGAGCGATAAACGGGTCTTACCTTAAGAGCGTAATACTCCGTGCCGGTCATGTAGCGCGGGGAGCGGTCCCGCTGGGCCAGTGGCAGTTCGAAGCGCTCAACCTCTTGGTCGTCCCAGGCTTTTGGAATATTGGGATGGAAGTCTTGCGCGCGACCCGTCCCTGAGCCGGCAAAAATCGCTAAAACGATGCGGCACGCGGCGTTTCTCAAGTGGCTCCTGCGGTCTGATAGGTCAGCTTATCACGTGACTCGGGAACGCCGCATATAAGAACCCCTCCATTCAGGGTCGGGCGCCCTTCCGCTGCTTTTAGCGGGATCGCCGGCGAGGGATAGCGCAAGGATTCTTCTGCGGTGCGGCTCTAGACCGGCAATGGCTGATCGTAGCGCTGCACTTTTATCTGATCCTGATGCTGCCGGGCTTGTGCCGGATCGTAGGCCGTTTGGAGGCGCAGCCAACCATCTGCGTTTGACCAACCGGCCTTCTCTAACCGGATAGCCATCTCGGCTGATATCCCCGCCTGGCCGTTTAAGACACAGGCAGAATGGTCTCTTTGAAAGTACTGGAGCTACTGAAACGCCAAAGCGGAGTCAAGAGCTTGCTCTAACGGCTGCAAAAGGGGCAGGTGGGTGTAAACTGAGCGCAGCTGGGATGCCAACATGGGAATTCTGGTTTCAAACAGGGAGAGGACGGTAATATACCCGAAATGTTCCTGTTTTACCTGAATCTGTTGTATCCAACGGCGTAGGATCGAGTCCTTTGCGACACCATCAGGTTGCGTGAAACGGAGAATGAACTCTATGCAAGCTACGGTTAGGCGTGGAAGCATGGCCGCATTGATCGCCCTGCTAGCTGGCGCCGGTTTGGCAATCGCGCAGGAAAAGCAGGAAACAGAGAGCGGGAGTCTCGAGCCGCAGCGGCAGGAATGGTTTTACAGCCAGCGCGCATACCCTAATCAATATGTTCCGAGCGGCGCGCATCTGCGGGCCGTGGGTCAATTGCGCCAGAAAGTGGCGGCGGAGGCCGCCGCCGGGAAACTAGCCGGCATACCGCTTACATTGCCGGCCTGGAGCGCCATCGGCCCGCAACCCATCGACACACCCTATACCGACCCGGTAGTTTCAGGACGTCTCACCGCCATCGCCATCGATCCGGCCAATACAAACCACGTCTACGTGGCCGGGGCTCAGGGAGGCGTGTGGCAGACCACCAATGGCGGTACCACCTGGACGCCGCTGACCGACACGCAGCCCTCGCTGGCGGTCGGCTCGCTGATCCTCGACCCCACGAACTCCAGCACCATTTACGTGGGAACCGGGGAAGAAAACTTCACGGGCGACAGTTACTATGGCGAGGGAATCCTGAAGTCCACCGATGCAGGAGCTACCTGGACGCAGTATTGCGGACCCTTCTGCGGACCCGTCGGGCAGGATGGATTTTACGGCGGAGGCGCGCGCATCGGCGGTCTGGCCGTGCAACCGTCCAACAACCAGGTGCTGCTGGCGGCGGTGGCACTGCTGAACAAGGACGGCATCTACCGTTCGACCGACGGCGGGGTGAGCTGGACGCAGGTGCTCTCCGGAAACCCGGGCACCGCCGTCATTTTCGACCCCAATCAGCCCAACACCGCTTACGCCGCGCTGGGCAACTCCTTCGCCGGCACGGAAGGCGTTTACAAGTCGAGCGACGGAGGCCAAACCTGGTCCGCGAATAATGGTTCGGGGGTGCAGGCCCTGCCACTGACCAATGCGGGGCGCATCGTGCTAGCTATGACGCCCTCGAATACCACGACGCTGTATGCCGGCATCGCCAATATCCATAACGGCAGCTTGGTGGGGATTTTCAAGACCACCAATGGGGGCGCCGCCTGGACGCAGCTCACCGGCGCGCCGGACTACTGTACACCGCAGTGCTTTTACGACAACGTCATCGCGGTGGATCCTGCCAACGCCGACGTAGTGTACGCGGGCGGGGCGTATTCGACTACCCTGATCCGGTCGCTCGATGGCGGAACCACGTGGTCGACTCTGCAATCGGCCCAGAATTATGGCTTCCTGCACGCCGACCTGCACGCGCTGGCGTTCTCACCGGACGGCGGCACGCTGTATCTCGGCAACGACGGGGGTGCCTACGTGACGACCCAGGTGACCGCCGCAAGTCCCGTCTTTACGGCCCTCAATACCACGCTCGAAGTCAGCCAGTTCTATCCCGGCATTACTATCCTGGCCGATACCCCGTCGGTGGCCATCGGAGGAACACAGGACAATGGCACTGTGGTGTATTCCGGCAACCCGACCTGGAACCAGGTAACCTGCGGCGATGGAGGTTACACGGCCATCGACTTCGTGAACACCAACAATTACTACGCGGCCTGCGAGAACATCTCCGTGCAAAAGTCCACCGCAGGGGGAGCCAGCAGTAGCTGGGTGCCGGCCGTGAATGGCATCGACACGGCCGACCGCGTGGATTTCATTCCGCCGATGGTCATGGACCCTTCGAGTAGCGGTACCCTCTATTTCGGTACCTACCGCGTCTACCAGACCACCAACGGCGCGGGCACCTGGACCGCGGTTTCGCCCGATCTCACCAAAGGCGTTTCATTCTGGGGAGTCGTCACCAGCATCGCCGTGGCGCCGACGAATTCGAACACCGTGTACGCGGGCACCGGCGATAGCCAGGTGCAGGTCACCAGGAATGCTGGAGCGGGCTCTGCGGCGACCTGGACCAAGGTCAGCACTGGTCTGCCGCCCAGAGTCATCACGCAGGTTGCGGTCGATCCCACGGTATCGACCACCGCGTATGTGACCTTCTCGGGCTTTACGGGTTTCGGCGACAGCCTGGGCCACGTGTTCCGGACCGTCAACGGAGGCGTAAACTGGAGTGACATCAGCGGCGACCTTCCCAACACGCCGGTGGATTGCATCGTGGTGGATCCGCAGTATCCCAGCATCTTGTTTGTGGGCACCGATGTGGGGGTGTTTTATACCATTAACAGCGGTGCCACCTGGACTTCATTGGTAAACGGTCTGCCCACGGTGGCAGTGCTGGGACTGGCGCTCGATAGCGCAACCAACACGCTGCGCGCGGCTACCCATGGGCGCAGCGCCTGGGATATGAACGTTGCCAGCCTCATTGTGCCTCCGGCAGTCTCGCTCGCCCCCACGTCGCTGAGTTTTGCCACTGAACCGGTCGGTCTGAGCAGCGCCGCTCAAAGCGTGACACTTACCAATACAGGCGGCGCAACATTGACTCTCACGATCAGCGTAAGCGGAGACTTCAGCCAGACGAATACCTGCGGGTCGAGCGTGACCGCCGGTACAAGCTGCACCATCAGTGTCACCTTCAAACCCACCGCCAAAGGGACCCGCACAGGCACACTCTCGTTAGCGGACAACGCAGCCGGAAGCCCGCAGACCGTGGCGCTGAGCGGCGTCGGGACGGTGGCGAAACTGGCGCCTCTCAGTCTCTTGTTCGGCAGTGTGCCGGTAGGGCAGAAAAGCGCGGCGAAAACTGTGAAGTTGACGAACATCGGCAAGACTTCGTTGACGATTACGGGGATTTCGATCGCGGGAGCCAACGCCGGCGATTTCACACAGACACACACCTGTGGGGCCAGTCTGGCGGCGGGAAAAGCGTGCACCATCTCGGTTACTTTCAAGCCGTCAGCCACGGGATCGCGGAAAGCGACGCTTCTGATTGGCGACAATGGCGGTGGCAGCCCGCAGCAAGTGAGTTTGGCGGGAACCGGCAGCTAAGGCCCGCGACGATATCGGGAGGAGTTGCGCCAGGAGAAGTGAGGGTCCCTCGTCCTTGCCGGAGTAGAGACGCCTTTCTTGGATTTCTTTTGAAAGGCGTGCAACACGTAAACAGTGCCAGAGAAGAGTGAAACAGGGTAGCGGCAACATCGTTCGCGACCTCGGCTTTCCCAATCCTGAACGCGAGCATCTTAAAGCTCGCTCGAAATCCACCGCCTGATCAAAGATCGAGGCCTCACCCAAACGCAGGCGGGACGGATCCCAGGTATCCAGCAACCCCACGTTTCCGGTCTTATGCGCGGGCATTCCGGTAACTTCTCTGGCTTGATGGTTATTTCAACGTCTTGGTCGAGCGCGGTAAGAAAGTCCATAAGGCGTGATCTTGGAATACTGGCCATCAATCCAGGGTTATCCGAGAACCAGAAACTTTCTGAAGGTTTTGCTCCCAGGCTAGCTAAAAAAATACCCAAACAATCGGGTATCTACAGGTTACGCAAATGCACCGCTCGGAGCTTTATCCGTCGGCCTCCAGTGTCGCGCAACGCGCAGGGTTTTGCCCGTTGCTCATGTGCCGCTTTGCGTGACGGTTACTTTCTGCCCGAGCACGTTGATATAGCCGATGCGGGTGTCGCCCGAGATATTTGCGGCGAATGAGAAGTTGATTGTGCCGTTAGCGGTGCTGGTGATGGTGATCCACTTCTGGTTCGATGTCGCGGTCCAGGCCGTGTTGGCCGGAATCACCTGCACGGTTAGCGAGTCGGCGCCGGCCTTTCGTCCTTCACTCAGATTGGTGTTGCTGAACAACAGATATGCCTGGATCAACTTCTTGACGGCGTTGTTGTTGGTGTCCGCGATGTACAAGTTGCCTTGCGAATCAATGGCCACGCCGTGCGGAGCCTTCAGGCCGGTGGTCACCAGCGTCATGAGCCCGGACGCGTTCCACTGCTTGATCGCGTTGTCGCCGGTATCGGCAATGTAGCTGTTGCCCTGGCCGTCCGCGGCGACACCGAACGGGTTGTTCAAGCCCACCCAGAGCAGCGACGTCACCAGTTGGCTGGTGACGCTCCATTCCTTCAAAGCGTTGTTCTTGGTGTCGGATAAATACAGATTGCCTTCGAAATCGAGGGCCACGCCGCGCGGCACGTTCAGCCCGGATGAGACGAGCTTGGTGACGGCATTGGTTGCGGCCACCCATTCCTTGATCGCGTTATGGCTGGAATCGGCGAAGTAGACATTGCCCTGGCTGTCGACCGCGATTCCGGTTGGATTCAACAGCCCCGTCGGAACCAGCACGCTCACCTGCTGGGTGGCGGCATTCCATTTCTTGACCATGTTGTTCTTGGTGTCGGTGAAATAGACGTTGCCGAAGGCATCGACGGCCACGCCGGCCGGCCCGTTCAGCCCCGAGACCAGGGTGGAAAGCTGCTGGGCAGCCGCGTTCCATTCCTTGATGGCATTGTTCGCGGTGTCGGCGATGTAGACGTTTCCTTTCCCATCCACCGCGACTCCTTGGGGCGCGTTCAATCCCGACGAGACGAGCTGGGTCACCTGGCTGACCGGCACGAAGCCCAAGCCGGCCTGCGTCAGCGTGAGTACCTGGCCCGAGACGGTAATGGTGGCGGTTTGGGCGCTCTGGCCCGGATTCGGCGCACAGCTGAACAGCAGGGTGGCGTTGCCGGCGCCGCTCGCGGTCGCGGGATTCACCACCAGCCACGGAGCGCTGCTCACGGCGGTCCACGGGCCGGCGGCCGCCACCATCACCTGGCCATTGCCGCCCTGCGGGCCCACATCGAGCGTATAGGTTCCCAAGGCGATAAATTCGTTCGTCAGATTGAAAGTGGCATTGATCGCACCGATGCTGGCGGACACCGTAAAAGGCCCGCCTACGTTGTTCGCAGTCAGCACGGGCGCGGTTGCATTGCCGTTCTGATCCGTGAGAATTGGCTGCGGCGGCGTCGCGCCCCAGGAGCCGCCGGCGCCATTGGCTCCCGGATTCACGGTAAACGTCACGGCCGCGCCCTGAACCGGGATGCCGTTCGTATCGGTTACGTGCACTTGTAGAGGGGCGGGGAAGGCCAGGCCGGCCGGCGTGGTCTGATTATTGCCCGAATTGATCACAAAGTTGGCGGCAACATCTCCGCCTTGGGTGACGGTAACCACCAGGCCGAGCACATTGATCTGCGCTACCCGCGCGGACGCGGCCGTGTTGTTCTGGAAGGCGTAATTGATCGCGCCGCCGGCAACGCTGATAATCGTCAGCCACGGCTCATTGCTGACCGCGGAAAGCGGCACGCTCGCCGGCAGCATTGTGGCCGTGAACGAGTCGGCGCCGGCCAGCGGGCCCTCGTTCAGTGCGCTGGTGCTCAACGCCAAATACGCCGGCGTGAACTCCCGGATGGCGTTGTTATTCTGATCCGCTACATAGACATTGCCCAGCGCATCGACCGCCACGCCCGCCGGGCCGCTCAGGCCCGCGGATGCCACGGTCACCAGTTGCTGGTTCGCGGTGTTCCATTCGCGGACCGCGTTGGCTCCAGCATCGGAGAAGTAGATGTTTCCTTGCCCATCCACCGCGGCGCCCGCGGCCTGGGCGATGGTTCCGTTCGGAACTTCCGTGGTTAACTGCTGGGTGACAAAATTCCATTGCGCGATGCCGCCGGTGCCCGCGCTGGCGAAGTAGATGTTGCCCAACCCGTCCACCGCCACGCCGCGGGGATTCGCCGCGCCGCCCACCAGCGTGCTCACCTGTTTGTTGGAGACCGCCCACTCCTCCACCATATTCGCGCCGGCATCGGTGAAGTACACGTTGCCCAACGCGTCGACGGCGACGCCGTATGGGTTCAACAGGACGGCGACCAGCGGAACGAAGTCCTGCTGGCTTACGCTCCACTGCTTGATGGCGAAGTCCTGGTTGTCGGCTATGTAGAGGTTACCCTGCGTATCGACGGCGACCGCCGTCGGGTTAATCAGGCCCGAAGTCACGATCGGATTGAACTGCTGCGTGGCCGCCACCCACTCCTCGACAGCGTTGTTCCCGGTGTCGGCGATATAAACGTTGCCCAGAGCATCCACGGCGACGCCCTGCGGGTGGCTCACGCCGCTCGAAACCAGCGTGGTCATGGGGAAGATCTGGGTGAAGCCCGTGCCCGCCTGTGTGACCGTGAACGTCAGGCCGGCAATTGTCAGCGTTCCGGTCTGCGCCGAGGGGCCCGCGTTGGCGGTATAGCTGAAGTTCACAAAGGCGTTGCCCGATCCGCTGGCACTACCCGGAGCGATCGTCAGCCAGGAAGCATTGCTGGTCGCGGTCCAAGAGGCGGACGCGCTCAGGAAGACGCCGCCTGAGCCGGCATTGCCGCCGATGGTAATGGCGGACGTGGCGAGCGCAAACGTCACATTGGTCAGGTTGAAGGTGATGCTGAGCTGATTGATGGATGCCGTCACCTTGAATTTTCCGGCCGTGCTGTTCGCCGTTAGAGCCGGAGCGATGGCCACGCCCGATGAATTCGTGTAGACAGGCAGCGGCGGCGTGGAACTCCAGGCGCCGCCCGCCCCGCTGCCGCCGGGCGCAATGGTAAACATTACGGGCACATTCTGCAGCGGGATTCCGCTCGCATTCACTACGGTCACCTGCAGCGGCGTGACGAACGGTTGGCCGGTCTGGGCCGTTTGCTGATCGCCCCCGGTCTTGGTCAGCGTGGCCGCTGTGTCGCTATCCTGCATCACCGTGATCTGCTGGCCGAGGACCGTGATGTATGCCGTCTGGCTCGCGCCCGTCAGGTTCGCCGCGAACGAATAGCGGATCACGCCGCCGGAAACGCCGGTGATGGTCAGCCATGGCTGGCTGCTGGCCGCGGTCACGGGCGTGCCGGCAGGCACCACCTGATAGCTGACCGAATCAATTCCGGCCTGAGCGCCTTCGTTGATGCTGGTGGCGCCGAGGGACAGATAGGCGAAGCTGAGTTCCTTGACCGCGTTGTTGTTGGTGTCGGCGACGTAGACGTTCCCTTGCGGATCCACCGCGATGCCGGTGGGCCCATTCAGCCCGGCGGAGGCCAGCGTGGTTACCGTGTGAGTGGCTGAACTCCACTGCTTTACGGCATTGTTGCCGGTGTCTGCGATATAAACGTTGCCCTGCAAATCGACCGCGACACCAGTAGGCGAGTTGAGACCGGACGCCACCAGGGTGGTGGTCTGCTGATTGCCCGGAGACCAGACCCCGATGGAGTTGGCGCCCGTGTTCGCGAAATAAACGTTGCCCAGGAAGTCCACTGCCACGCCCGTCGGCCCGTTCAAGCCGGTCGCCGCCATGCCGAGATTTCCAGGGTTGGCCGCGTTCCACCAGTCGAGGTCGTTCCCGTAAGTATCGGTAACGTACAGATTGCCGGAGGCGCTAATTGCCACGCCGTCGGGATCGCCCAACCCCGAAACCAGAGTGGTGAGTTGCTGGTTCGAGACGCTCCACTGCTCAATCGCGCGATTGCCGCTGTCGGCGATGTAGACGTTGGCGGAGCCATCCACCGCCACGCCCACCGGCCCGTTCAATCCCGAGGTCACCACCGGATTCACCTGCTGCGAGCCGGAAGACCATTCGCGCACGGCATTGTTCCCGGTATCCGCGATGTAGACATTTGAGTGCGCGTCCAGCGCCACGCCCTGCGGTGCGCTCAGGCCGGACGCCACCAGCGGCGTTACCACCGTGTTAGGCGTGTAAGTCGCGCCCGCCTGCGTAACGGTAAAGGTCATCCCGGCGATGGTGAGGGATCCGGTGCGAGGGTTCGGGTTGGTATTCGCAACGTAGGTGTACTGCACGAAGCCGTTGCCGACTCCGCTCACGGTGATCACGCCCAGCCATGCCGAGTTCGAGGTGCTGACCCACGGGCCCACGGCGTGGATCTCCAGCGAGCCGTTTCCGGCGGAGCTGCCTACCAGGGCCGTGTTGGTGGAAAGTGCGAAGGTGGAGACCACCGGCGTGCTGACAGAAACCATGGCGTTGACCGGTCCTCCGCCGGTCAACGGGTTCCAGACCGAGACTCCCAATTGGTCGCCCACCACCAGCGGACAATTGCCGTTCTGGTTGACATTCGGAATTGCTTCGATGCGGTTGTCGTCCCACTTGGCGATGGTCACGCTGCACTGGCTGGTGGTGAAGCCCGCGCTCCATCCCTGTGTGTAGTCGGTGATCTGGAGGAAGCTGGTGAGGCCGGTGAAGGGCTGGCCGCCCGGCAGGTAGCCAAAGCCCGAGCCGTTGATGTCGATGGGGGGCGCGGGCTGTGCCGCGACAATGGCTTCACCCTGTACCGGCGGCAGGAAGGGTGAGATCGTCAGCGGATTGCTGGGCAGCACGCCACAGGCTGGGGAAACGGCCGGCACACCCACGGGCAGCGTACCGCAGGCGCTGGGACCCACCAGTTCAGAGGCCAGCGGAGCAAGGCTGGCGGCAACCGGATAGTCGACGACGGGCAGGTAATCCCCCATCATGCTTCCCTGCGGAGTCCACGGGGTGGTCTTGAACGGGACGTTGTTCGATGAGCAGGCGAACGTGGGGGAGTTCAAGATGTGCCGCATTTGAACATCGGAAAGTGTCTGATATCCAGTGGCTTGAGTGAGGTCGAGAAATGTGTATCCATTCGCCGGAGTAATCCACGAAGGAATTGCAGCGCCCGTACCGATAATCAGCGTCGCGTAGCCGTTGGCATCCTGCGTAAGCTGATAGTCTCCGATGCTGGCCAGCGTGCCGCCGCTGGTGCCGTAAAAAGACAAGCCCATATATCGAACCTGCTCGTTGCCGGATCGGGAGCAACCGTTGATACAGGGGGTTGGCGGTACGATGGGGACGCGCAGCCGCATTCGGATCACCGCTCCTTCGGCGGCCAACTGGACCGCCAGATTCGTCGGAAAATTGGCGCGCGTGTACGTGCCGAAGGTATCGGGCAGTTTGATAGCCTGTCCGTCGCGCTGCCAGATCACCTGGTTGCGGGAGTCGGTGGCGTAGCAAAGCCACGGCAGGTTGGTGTTGTCGTACTGATTGTGCGCGTTCAACTGGCCTTGATCCATCCAGTAGGGCTGGCTATTGAACGAAATGATTTGCAGGGTATTGAGCGCGTATGCCGCCGGATAAGCGCAGCCGGTAGCCACATCCCGTACCACGAGGTAAGGAGCCGCCTCCGGATCGTCCGCGGTGCCGTTTACGTAAGCCCGGATCATCACATATCCGGCGCGCGGCGGATTGGTATGCTGCGGGGTATCCACGACATGCGCTGGCTCGTTGGGCATCGCCTGGAAAAACCCGGGGTCGGTGTTCCAATTCAAAGCCTGGTGGCGTTGCGTGGCGTCGAGCGCGTTTACCGCTGCGTTGTAGCCGTTCATCGCGCAGCCGGTCTCCTGGACTCCGGGAGTTCCTCCAAAGGTCATCGGCACCGCATACTGCTGACCGGGGAGGTAGGGCACGCCGTTCAAATAGGGATTGATGGATGCCGAGGTCAACGGCACGATGCTGGTATCGAGAATGGCTTGCGAAAGCTGGTAATGATCGTCATACGCGGAGACGGAAAAAAATCGCGCGTTCGGAAAATTGCCCACGATGATGAGCTCGTAGCGCGGGTTGACCTTGTAGTAAAAGGACCACAAGGCGTCGTTCACGTCGGTTTTTGTCAACCCGCTGGGTGGGATCGGGATGGCGTAGCAGGCGTTCAGAAAATTGCTGAAGAAGTCCCCGGTAGGATACTCGCTGCCCGTAAATTTGGTAGGCAGTTTGGAGCAGTCGATAGCCTGCGCCAAGCCGCCGCCGCACAGAAGTAGGCAAAGCAATATTAAACGAAGACTTTTCAGATCGATACCCTCAGACAGAATCAAGGAAATGGACGTGCTCGTCAGGGACGCCAGGCATCCGATTATTAAACCGAAGTTTTCCGGCAGGGTTCTAATTTCAGGACACTAACAGATTTCCAAAAGGGACCCTTGGACCTCGATAGAATACTCCTAAACGAATCTCCCATTAACCGCCTTGCCCACAATTTGAGTGCAAAAACATGCTCAGCAATTTGTACCACATTCCCCTGCCGTAACGGAATCGGTAAGAACCCTTCCTCGGTACCTCAAAGTTATCGCCCGGCGCCACTGCGCCGCAGCCCATGGAGGAAGAAGCCGTAGAGGAACCCGGCCCGGACCCAACTCCGGCCTGGTGGCTGGAGCTTGGCGAAGCCCGATACGCACTAATTACGCGCATCCCCTTTGTGCGCGATACTGAGGGTTAACCGGCCGCGGGCTGGCCCGGTTATGGTCGTCACGCCATCACTGCCACGAACCACCGGCCTGCATGCCCCACGCGCGCGGCGCCAGGTTCCCCAGCGAGTTCCTCAGCCAGTTGTGCCGGCCTGAAATAGCGTTTATAGACCCGGTGCCGGGAACCATCCAGCAGCACGCGTTCCTGCAACTCCTCCGGCTGCACGTCATCCCTCCATGCCGCATCAATGATGAGCACCCGTTCCGCCACTCGCCGCGCCTCTGCCAGAAACCGCGCGCGCATGTCCCGGTCCAAGTGTCCGTAGAAATGGCCGGCCATCAGACACTCGAACGCGCGCGCGCCAAAGGGCAGGCACAACGCATCGCCTTGCAGCACGCGGCCACCCGGCAGCCGGCCTCGTGCTATGCGCAGCATTCCCGGGCTCTGGTCTAGCCCGACGACGCGTCCTGGCACATGCTGCGTGAGGAATCCCGTACCGCACGCTACGTCCAGCACGGAACGCATGGAAAGCGCCCGGAGGCAACCTCGCAGCTCTTCCAGTTCTTCGGGCCAGCCCGGCCGGGCCCGCGCCGCGAACAAACCCGTGCCGAGATACCAGTCATCGTATTCCGGCGCGCGCCGCTCGTAATAGATCCGTTCGGTCTCTGTCATCTCTCTGTATTTTGCATGATGCCATTCGCGTGCATGCAAACTCTGGCCACTTCGACCGGGAATGGTGAAATCACTCCAGCGGCCAAGATGGTGGGGAGGGCCGCGATGGCTTGGTTTAAATCAGTCTGGCCGGTTCATTAAGTGCGCCCGGCCGGCTAAATCGTGGTTGCTATAGGCTCTCCCACGCTGTGGAGAACATGCCGGGTTAGCGCTATCCAATTAGAGCATTGAGTGCCATGGCCGTTCGCCAGAGAATAGATACCGCTGGCCTCTTTTGGGCCCAGTGTCACTTCAAACTTAGGAGATTTGCATGTTGAACGTAATGAGGCAGCTTTGGCAGGACGAGCAAGGCCAGGATTTGATCGAGTACACATTGCTGATGGCATTCGTGGCGCTGGCATCGGCGGCGCTGTTCATCAGCTCCGGCACCAGCATCAGCAAGATCTGGAGCGTAACCAACAGCAGCTTGAGCACCGCCGCCACCGCCGCGAGCAGCTAAGCAGAAGCGCGTTAACTGAATCGCAGCTGGGCCTAATCGGTTACCGTAAGCGGGCGCGTCGCTCGTAGCCAAGGTGTATCGCCTCATCGCTACCCTTGGCAGGCGCGTCCGATTGCGCCACGTCGACGCGTGCCGGACGCGGTTGCCATCTTCGCAGCTTCTATGTCGCCGTCGGTGCGGGGCAGGTGAATTTTGTGAGTCGGCGCTGGGCGCGCGGGCGTGACGCGCCCTGCGTCGACGGACGCCAGCCCACTACGCCAGTCGCCGGCTGCAAGAAAGGAAAATGCCGCACGCCGGCGGTGCCTTCGGCCAGCGGCGCGGCGATCAGGGCACCGATCATCGCCCGCGGCATTCGCAACGCCCACGCCAATCCCAAACCGCTGATCCCTAAGATCGAGTTGACTCCGCGGAACCGTGCCGATCTGCTGGCGTTCCCTCTAAGCTAGCCGCCAAATAAACCTGGACTGGCCCGTCGCCCACAGGTACGATTTGTACGAAACCTTCCCCCAGGCGCAAGATGGGTGCGTAATATCACGAAACTTAGTTTGCGTAGCCGGTGTTGAAGGGTACTCTAGACAACATCGACCGAATTGCGCACAGAAGGATCAGCCAGTGTCTGCCAGACGAATCGTCGGCGCCGGCATCGTCGCTTGCGTGTTTTCCTTGCCAGGTAACCTGCACGCCATCGACTGCGCTGGGCTTCCGACTGTGTTCGATGGCGACGAGTTCCCCACCGGCAATTTCTTCAGCAATTTCAACAATCCCTGTTACGCCGTCGACTTTTCCATGGGCAAGGGTGATGGCGGCGAACTCGGTGATCTGAATGCCTTCTATAACAAGCTTTACTTCAAGGTAGACCCGCGTTACCAGCTCATCATTATTGGGGCTTTTCCCAATTCGCGCTACCACTCGATTACGGTTTATGACGAACATTCGGCAGTTTCCCAGTACGTCACGGACGTCAACATCGCGCCTTTGACCTCTGCTGACATCAATCCGTACCTGCCCGGAGTGGCCTTCGTAGGTGGGCAGCAATATGCCATGCCTGTCAATTTCGGGGGTACCCTCGGCAATCTGCAGCAGGGCTGCCGGATGGACGGTTTCAACGTGGCCGTAAATTCTTTGGATGGCACTCAGCGGCATCCGGGGATGAACTGGAATACGGATTCAGGATTCTTCCAGGCTAACCCGGGCTTTAGCCTTCACGAGGTCGATACGCCGCAACACACCAACCCAAACACGGCCGGAGTCATCCTGATCCGCAGTTACTTGGACATTACCACGCCAAGTTATCAGACCAACGCTCACGTCATCGTGCGCGATATGGCCTCTGGTTGTGCGTACCCGGCGGCGTATGCCCTAAACACACTGCAGATCGTGACGAACAACGCGGGCACGGGAAATCCCTGGCTGTCCACTTCGCAGATTCACTATCATAAGTTCTATGCGAATAACTATCTGCCGACGCTCTGCTGGGGAGCAAATCCGAGAGATCGACTCCAGTGGCTGCGGCGCACCGATTACACACCGGGCGATAATCCAGCCTCCAGCTATCTGGACGCGTTCGCTCCACCCGGGTTGCCCGCGGCTCTGGCCGCCGCCGGTGAAGTCATGCGCATACGGTTTCGAATTCCGGCAACGCCGCCGACCCCGTGCACGGACGGCTGCTCCCGATCCGGGAACGAGCAAATGCGATACATGAGCCTCTCGTTTCAAAACCCCGGTGGTGTCACGCTTGCAAGCCTTGCCGACAGCGCCTTCACGCAGGATGCCAATGGCTACGTTACTCTGGTCGTGGGAACCGGCGCGGCCATTCCGGCCTGGATAACGCCGGCTAACGGTTACACCTTACTGGACCTGACGGCGCTCGCGAATTATCAGCAGATGAAGTCGTTCACATTACGCGATATCCTCCCGGCGGGTACGTTTAACTGCGCCGGTCAAGTGATCCCGTACAGGACTGGTGAGGCCACCACCGGCGGTGATGGCCTGATGGGTTTATACGCGCCCGTGGTTGACTACCCGGCCGCTGCCGGCCTTCCATCAATGGCAACTCCGGTCTCGGGACCGGCTAGCTGCGATACCTATCCAGGCGGGCCGCCCGCCATCTCTCCAGACTGCGCGGTCCTGCTCCCGTCTCCAACTACCATTACATCGATTTCCAGCTATTGCGCGTCTCCTGGCTGCGACCACGTGGTGGTGCAGCCTCAACCGCCACTGACCATCGTCGGTACCGGCTTCGGCAGCTTCCCGTTCGGACTTCCCTATACAGGTAATTCCGCCTATCTGGAGGTCTATGACGTCACCCAGAACTGGACCGCGGGATATGGCAGTGATGTTTGCACGTTATCTATCAGCGACTGGTCGGACAGCAGCATCGCGTTGGTGGCGAATGTGAATCAACACAAGCTGTGTCCGATGGAGGCCGGAGACCAGCTTACCGTGCAGGTGTGGAATCCTCAAACCGCGGCTACCACCTCCTTCGCGGTCACGGTTGGCGCCGGAACTCAGTAGCGCGTTCAACTCCAGCAGTGGATTCGAATCACCCTATAATCAGAACGTTTGCCACAGCACCGGACTGGGTGTGGACTACAGACGGATAAAGAGTCACAATGGAAATCTCGCATGAAACTTCGCGAAGCACTGGAATTGATTCAACAGCCTCGACCCGCCAGGGCGGAACGGGAATGTTATCTGTTAGCATGCTCCAGTACTCCGATCCATCTCCAGACGTTCCTCCACGCGTTCCTGCTGAAGCAGCGGCCCCATGTGGAAGTTCAGGTGGAGAGTTCGCTATACGGTGATCTTCTGGGTGCTCTCGAGCGCCTGCAACCCGAAGCCTACCATGGCGTGGCCGTGGTTTGCGAGTGGTACGATCTGGATCCGCGGTTGGGTTTCCGCCGCTTGGGCGGCTGGGTTCCGAGCGGGTTTGACGATATCGTGACGAACGTGCGGACCGCATTTACGCGCGTCGAACGGGCCGTGGAAAGAATCGCCGGTTCGACTCCAGTGGCGATCACACTGCCAACGCTGCCCTGGCCCCCTTTGGAAATCTCGGCGCCGGCGCAGGCTCTGAGTCTGGAAACCCGGCTCGGCGCGGCCGCCTGGACGTTCGCCGAAAAGTGCGCCTCTCGAAGGGGCGTACGGCTCGTCAGCCCTGCCGAGCTCGACCGTCAATCTCCGCTTCCGGACCGGTTCGACTTGCGCGCCGAAATCAGTCACGGATTCCCCTATCGTCTGGCTCACGCCTCGGCACTCGCGAACCTGATGAGCTCTTTGCTGGTTCCCGCTACACCGCTCAAAGGCCTGATCACCGACCTGGATGATACGCTTTGGGACGGCATCCTGGGCGAAGCCGGGGTCTTCGGAGTGAGCTTCACCCTTGACGCGGGAGCGCAGATTCACGGCCTTTACCAGCAGGTCCTGCAATCGCTCGCCGAGCGGGGCGTGCTGCTGGGGATCGCCAGCAAGAATGACCCGCGTCTGGCGGAACAAGCCCTCGCCCGCGCCGATTTGCTGGTGCGGCGCGACAGCTTCTTCCCCGTCGAAGCGAATTGGGGGCGCAAATCAGAATCCATCGGCCGGATTCTCAAAGCCTGGAATATTGGACCTGAAGCTGTAGCGTTTGTCGACGACAGTCCACTCGAATCGGCCGAAGTCCGGATGTGTTTTCCGCAAATCCGCTGCCTGCCATTTCCCAAGAACGATCCCGGGCGCCTGCTCGACTTCTTCCACACCTTGCGGGAGTGGTTCGGAAGGGCAACCATCCGCGGCGAAGACCGTATCCGCGCCCGCAGCCTGGAGCGCGCCGCCCTCGCGGATGTTGTTCCAGCGGAGACTGCTTCCCACGAGACGTTCTTGGCCGGGCTCCAGGCCTGCCTGTCATTTAAGCTATCCCAGGATGCCACCGATGAGCGCGCCTTCGAACTGATCAACAAGACGAACCAGTTCAACTTGAATGGCCGGCGACTTACCGAAGCCGGCTGGCGCGAGATTCTGGGGCGGCCGGGGTCATTTCTCGTAACGGTCGGTTATGCCGACAGGTTCGGCCCGCTGGGTAAGATCGCTGCGATGGTGGGAGCACGCCACAACGATGGAGCGGTCGTCTCCTGGTGGTGCATGAGTTGCCGCGCCTTCTCGCGCCGTATCGAGTACGCCGCGTTGCAGTACCTCTTCGAGGGGTTGGACGTAAGACGCATTTCGCTCGAGTTTGAAGCTACCGAACGTAACGGCCCGCTGCGCGAGTTCCTCGCCAGCCTGGGTATCTCGGAATCGGAGCCGGAGATCTCGCGCGCGGATTTCCATGCTCGCTGCCCTCTCTTGCCTCACACTTTCGAGGAATTGACCGCGCATGTGTGATCTGGATAGGCGGCTGACTGCTGTTTTTCGCGCTGCGTTCCCGGGCTTGAGTGACCTGACGGTGCGTCAGGCCACGCCGGATAGCGTGGCCAATTGGGATTCGATCGCATCCGTGACACTGTTCAGCCTCATTGAAGAGGAGTTCGGCGAACAGTTTGACCTCGGGGAGGCCGCGGAGTTGATGTCCTACGAACAAGTCCGCGCCGCTTTGGAGACCCGCCTCGGTGGCTGACCCGCTTAAGGCGGTTTCGTGGCCGGACACCAAGCGGTTCGCCTTTACCGTGTTTGACGACCCCGACGGCCAGGCGCTTGAGACCAGCCGTCTGGTGTATGGTTTTCTGGCTGATCTGGGTTTCCGAACCACTGCCGCGGTGTGGACGGTGGGAACCCATCGCGAACCCAACTCGGGGGGTGAGACCTGTGCCAATCCCGAGTATTTGGATCACCTGCAGCGCATGGCCGCGGCGGGTTTCGAGATCGCCTGGCACAATGCGACCCCCCATACCTCGACACGCCAGGAAACCCACGAGGCCCTCGACCGGTTCCGTCATTATTTCGGCCGCGATCCTGTATCGATGGCCAACCATTACAACGGTGAAGCCATCTACTGGGGTCCGGCGCGCCTGACCGGGGCCAGACGTTCGGCTTACTTGCTGGCGACCCGGTTCAAAACCTCCAACCGGCACTTCGGGCACGTCCAGGGGCACCCCTGTTTCTGGGGCGACCTGTGCCGGGAGCGCATCCGGTACTGCCGCAACTTCATTTTCGCCAACCTCAACACGTTGCGCGAGTGCCCTTGGATGCCGTACCAGGACCCGGAGCGTCCCTTGGTGAATCGCTGGTTCGCGGGTACCGAGGGCGCCCAAGGTGCCGTATTTCTGAAAGCCATTGCGGAAGCCAATCAGGACCAGTTGGAGGCGGAAGGCGGCGCATCGATTGTCTACACACACTTCGGGCATGGTTTTGTTGAGAACGGCAAGCTGAAGCCGGAGTTCCGCCGGCTCATGGAGCGCTTGCGGAAGAAGAATGGCTGGTTCGTTCCCGTCTCGACCATTCTCGATCACCTGGCGGAGCAAAGGGGCGTTTTCACATTGAATAGCCAAATACGCCGCGCGCTGGAATGGCGCTGGCTAGGCGAGAAACTCTTCCGCGGGACCTCGTGATCGATGAAATTGGAGTTCACGCCGTATTCGGCATCCCTGATTCCGGCATGCCGGGCGTTTAACGAACGCCTGCGCCGTCACTGCAATCCGCCGTTCCTGCTGCCCCAGGATGCGCCCGGCACGCGGCTGGTTCCTCCGGGAGGGATCGCATGGACTCAGTACCTCGCCGTGGATGGCAGCGGCGCCGTCCGGGGAGGCGTATTGTTGATGGACCAGCGCGGCTGGTTTCAGCAGCGAGCCGTTTCCCTCAGCAACATACAGAGCCCCTTGAGCGAGGGCATAGCGGATCGGGCCTATTCGGGTGTCGGGCTCCAGATGCTAAAGTTCGTTACCGAGCGCAACCCCTATGCGTATGCCGTGGGGATGGGGAGTGAGCAGAATCCGTTCGCGCGTCTTCTCCTGGCAGCGGGCTGGCATGTCGCGCCTGTGCCGTTTCAGTTCTCCGTGATTCGCGCGGCGCGCTTCCTGCGCGAGGTGGCGCCGCTGCGCCGCCCGCGAGTGGGATGGCTCGCTCGCCTGGCTGCCGGCAGCGGAATAGGCGCTGCGGCGGTGGCCGGGTGGCGGCTGGCGCACCGGCGATCGCCGTTAAGAGGTTATTCCATTGAACCCGCCAACGGCTGGCCCAAGGAGCTGGACACGGTTTGGGAACGCTGTCGCGCCGATCTGAGTTTCTCGATCCTGCGGGATGCGCAAACCGTCGCGGATCTTCATCCGGAGTCGCAAAGCCGCTTGAGGCCTTTCCTGCTGCGCTCGGGCGGCCAGATTGCCGGCTGGTCGGCGAGCAGGGTCACAGCCATGCGGGACAGCCCGATCTTCGGGAACCTTGTAGTCGCAACGATCCTGGACGCCCTCGCCCCGCCGGAACACTTGAGCGCTCTGCTAACCCTTACACACGCTGCGCTGTGCGGCCTCGGGGCCGATCTGATCGTCACCAACCAGAAACACGAACGCTGGCAACAACAATTCCGCCGGCTGGGGTTCTTGAGCGGCCCTTCGAACTACTTGCTCGCCCTGTCGAAGCCCCTGGCATCGGCGCTCCGGACGGAGCCCGACGCATTCGGCCGTGTATACGTAAGCCGCGCGGATGGTGACGGGCGGATTCACCTTTGAGGACCCTGATTGTGGAGGAATACCAGCGTCCATCGGCCCACTTCCAGATAGTTAATTGAAGCGTTGAGGTTGTAAATAATAGGGGCTGAGAGTAATGCGCCGAAGCGTGTAAGAGCGTACTTATAGAGATCTGGCGTGTGGGCGAGCAACTCTATCGTATGAAACTGGCTCGCTTCTTCACTCGCCGCCCTTCGAGACGCACGCCTACAGCTGGGATGTCACATCCGGCGCCACGCGGTCACTCCCCTCGAGCCTTCCAGCCGTATTCCACCAATCCATACTGGGCTTTCGTATTTTTTTGGCGCCGCACTCCAGCCGAATCCGCCTATTGAATCGTCTGTAACAGGACCGTCGACGTGCCGGCGCCGAACCACGCGTCTCCGCTGTAAGCGGCGGTGATGGAGTGTGCGCCAAAGGCGAGCGTCGCAATGCTGAAGCTGGCCGAGCCTTCACTCAGCGAGACCACGCCGTTCGCGAGAACCGTGCCATTGTCCGAGAACGCCACGGTCCCGGTAGGCGCGCCAAAGTAAGGCGCCGCCGGCGCAACCAGTGCGGTGAAGGTAATCGTGTCGCCCACATTGGCGGGATTGTTCGAGGAGCCGATCGTCACGTTGGTGGCAGCTTGAGCGCCCACCAGTATTGCCGCTGTGGCCGATGCGCCGCCCACCGCCACGATGTCGGCTCGCCCATCGCCGTTGAAGTCCGCCGCCGCCAGCTGAACCGGACCGCTCGTGGCGCCGAAGCTCACAGCCGGTTGCAACACGCCGCCTCTACTTCCCAGCAGCACGCTGACCGTGCCGTCGCCGGCGTTGGCCGACACCAGATCCGGGATGGAATCGCCGTTCACATCGGCGACCGTCACCGATTCCGGATTCACACCGGTCGGATACATCACCGCTGTTCCGAAAGTGCCATCGCCGTTGCCCAGCAGCACGCTGACGTTGTTGCCGGAAGCATTGGCGATCGCCAGGTCGGTAAGGTCGTCTCCGTTGAGGTCGCCGGTTGCGATCGAGTCGGGACCACTTCCGGCGATATAGGCAACCGCCGCCTGCAGGGTGCCGTCGCCATTGCCTAGCAGGATGCTCACGGTTCCATCGCCGGCGTTCGCCACGGCGAGATCGGCGCGTCCATCGCCGTTGAAGTCTCCGGCAGCCACCGCCGACGGGCCGGATCCGGCCGGGTAGTTCACAGCCGCTTGGAAGGTGCCGTCGCCCACGCCGAGGAGAATCGCCACACCGCCGGCGTCGGCGACGGCCAGGTCCGTGATGCCGTCACCGTTGAAATCGGCCAGCGTCAATGCCGCGGGGACGCTGCCTAACGCATAGCTGACCGGCGCTTGCAGGGTGCCGTCGCCGTTCCCCAGCAGAATGCATACACTGCCGCTGGCGTAAACCGCGGCTAGGTCGAGCAAGCCATCTGCGTTGAAGTCCCCCGCCGCCAGGGCGATGGGGCTGGCGCCAGCGGCCGAGTTCACCGGCGCGTGGAACGTGCCATCGCCGTTCCCCAGAAACACGCTGATGCCGCCGTTGCCAACTGCGAAATCCGGAATGCCGTCACCATTGAAGTCGCCGATCGTGACGGATATGCCGGGACCGTTTGCGGAATAAGCCACGGCGGGAAGAAAAGTACTGGCGGCGATGGCCTGCACCGTCAGGGGCACGGCGGGAGACGCGCTGCCGGCGAAGTTGGTCGAACCCCGGTAGTAAGCGTGCAGCGAGTGTGGTCCGGCCGCGAGCAGGCGCGTGGTGATGCTGGCCGCGCCCGTGGCGGCGGATGCTGCGCCAAGGATCGCCACGCCATCGTAGAATGTCACGCTGCTAGACGACGGTGTCGGCGAAACCTGCGCCGTGAGGGTCACTGCCTGGCCGAGAGTGGCCGGATTCGGGCCCGCGGAAAGCACGGTGGAAGTCGGCGATACGGAAATCGCAATTACGCAGTTGACCGTGCCAACGGCCCCCACCGAATCCACCACTTGGGCCGTGAAAGAGAATGATCCCGCCGCGGAAGGCACACCGGTGAGCGCGCCCGTCGACGTGTTGAGCGTCAACCCAGGCGGCAGTGTTCCGGTCGTAATCGAGAAAATGTAGGGCGGAAGCCCTCCGCTCGCGGCCAGGGCGGAAGAGTATGCCGCATCCACCTGGCCGGAAGCTGCGGGACCACTGAGCCCCACCGTCGCCGCAATGGTGATGCCGCAGTTGGCGGTGGCGATACCGGTGGGCAAGTTGGTGGAATCGGCAACCTGCGCAGTGAAAGGATACGGTCCCGCCGCAAGTGGGATGCCCGTGATGGCGCCGGTGGAAGGATTTAGCGATAGACCCGGCGGCAGCATGCCGCTGGTAATTGAGAATGTATAAGGCGGAATGCCGCCGGTGGCCGTCAGCGACGAAGAATAGGGCACGCTGACTTCGCCGCCCGAGGACCCGCATCTCAGTGAGATTGGAGTGGGGGCAATCACGTCGAGCGGGCAATGTACGGCATCGGCTGCGCCAGTGGAATCCACCGCCTCGAGCGAATAAGTGAAATTGCCGGCGGTGGTCGGGATACCCAGCATCAAGCCCGTGCTGCTGTCGGGGACCAGATCGTTCGGCGGCGCCCCCGGCGTCAACTGGTTCGTGTAGAAGGTGTAAGGAGCTACTCCGCCGGTGGCCGAAGCGATGGAGGAGTAGGGTACTCCCACTATCGCCGCGGAGGCCGGGCAATTGATCACGATCGCCGGACAGGCATGCGGCTGCAGGATCAATGGAGGCAGCGGATTCTGGGTGAAGTCGAAGCTGTCGGCCAGGTTGTTGGCTAAAGTATCGGTTGAGAGAAGCGGCGGTAAGCCGAAGATATTCTCGGCAAAACTGAGCATTGACTCGAAGCTGTACAGAGTATGGGAAATGTTCGCCGGCTTGGCGAACGGCGAGATGATGATTAGCGGCACGCGTATTCCCAGGCCGTAGGTATAGATAGGGGGAGGAGCGACGTGGTCGTAGTAGCCGCCGAAATCGTCCCACGTGAGCATGATCGCCGTGGATCCCCATTGCGGTCCTTGCATGATGGCGTTAATCTTCGCCACCGTATCGTTTTCGCCCGCGCACACGCTCTCCGGGGGATGCTCGCTGGTGGCGTCGGGAGTGACCACCCAGTTCACCGACGCCAGGTTGCCGCTCAAGGCATCGGAAATGAACTGCGTCTCGTTGACCATGTTCGCGGTCCAGTCCGGGCCGTAACGGATGTGATTGATCGCGTCGTAAGCGTTCCATTCCGAGCCCTTCTCCCCCTCGGGGGGCGCATAGTATTTCCACGTGATATTGGAGGGCTGGGTGGCATCGATCCGATCGCCTAGCGTCGGAAAGTCGAAACACGGAAACACATACGAGGTGGTCTTCAAATCCGGCGACAACACTTCCACGCTCCATTGCGGCGCCGAGTCGCAGCCCGCGAAACCCGTATCCGACACGACGCCGTTTTCCTGCGGATTCTCGACCACGCCTCCGCTCTGCGCGGCGATGGTGTACAGATGATTCGGGAAGCTGGGCCCCCACATCGACGAGAACATGTTGTCGGCGAGCGTAAATGTGCCGGCGTATGCCCAGTAATTCGGAATCTGATTCTGACTGAACTGCACATAGCTCCGCAGGTTGGGAGGCGCTGGATCCTTTGGGTTGATGACCGGCATCTGGTCGAACCTGTCCATCTTCCCGTTATCGATGGCCGTCAGGGCGCATGGCTCGTGGTGGCAGAGGTCGCTGGCTTCCACATCGGGAGCGGGTAACAACGGGACTCTCAGTCCGGCTGAAGTCACTCCTGTGGTCGCGCCGTTGGCGCCGGGAAATTGCCCGAAGTAATTGTCGAATGCGCGGTTCTCCTTGATGAGAAACACGATGTGCTGGATCTGGTTGGTATAAAGCACATCCAAAGTGGTTGATCCGGCGTACCCGTTGCTGCCGGAGAAATTCACCGTAAGTTGCACTTCGGTGACCGTGGAAGGCCAGTTGAACGTGACGTTGGCGGAACCGGTTTGGCCATTCGTAATTTTTCCGATCATGACGGGCATCCCGGTGGCAACGGATACTGTGCCGCTGCCGGCCAGAGTGCTGATCGAGGTAATTGACACGATTTGGGCCTTGGTGACCGAACCGTAGCCCACCGTATCGGTCAGCCGCATGTTGATGGTGAGCTGACCCGGGCCCGGTCCTGCGGTCCGTCTGCCCGTGGAGGCGATCAGCAAGGGCTGCGTCTGGACGTGAGCGAAATTGGCCGTGATTTTGCAATTCCTCGACACAAACAGGATCTGCGGGTTAGGTGCGCCCGAAAGACAGCCGCTGAAATTCAGGAAGTAGTAACCCGCTGCGGGCGTGGCTGTAATCTGGAGACGAGTGCCCTTGGCGTATGATCCCGCGCCCGACACCGTTCCTCCGGTGGCAGGATTCGACTGTACGGTCAGTGTATAACTTGTGGCCCAAACGGATTGCAGGCCAAGGATCAGACATAACACGCACAGACGCGACAAATCGCCAATCGACACAAATAATCCCTTGCGCTTTATCCGCATGGCTTGCCCGGCATATCCGGGCGCCGGGCTGTGAAATCTATCAGATAAGCATAGGGTATTTCCTGGGTGCCTGCAACAGGAATTTAAATAAACAGCTTTGGCCTCTCATCAATAACTGAGAATGCCGTTGGCGTCTTCGTGACGCCGGTTCCAGACTCCAGCTTAGTGGGCAATTCTGATCTGGATCGAACCATCCGCACTTAGAACGGGCTTCGCACGGAAAGAGTGGTCACCATGACCGGTTCGCTATCGGGCACGCGCGCGGCGCGAGAGCTGGAGGCCCGTTGCGGCGCCCGCCATGCCAGCCTGCGGAAACGATCGTCTGTTCATGGGGCTACTCCGGTTTTGCCTGGAGCAACAGATACTTCTCGAATTGCACATCCAGCGTGGCGGCCGGTCCCCGGACCGCCCCTAAATCCTTGCCTTCCACGTAGTCTGTGACGCGGTAAGCCTGCTGCGACAAGCCCCGCAACGTGATCTTGCCGCTCCACCGCGGCGCGTAGAAAGCGTAGTACATACTGCCGTCCTTGCGGATCGCGTGAGTCTCCGGCCGGTCGAAGCCGATGTCGTATAGGTTGCCGGCGTACTCTCCGCGCGAAAGCATTTTCTCTTTGTAGATGCGCAGCCACTTTTCGAAATTCTTTTCGCGCGCCGGCGTAAGGTCGCCGCGCTTCCTGGCCGCCGATCCTTCCGGCCACGTGAAATTGGTTCCCACCACGCCGCCTACTCCCACCGTAGAGGCAAAATCGTCCTTCGTCATATCGACGTGATCGCCGAAGTAAGCAACCGCATCGCCTGCCAGAGCCTTAAGCGTCTTGCCCTTCGTGCGTACCTGCCAGGCCGACTCGGGGTCGGACGCCACCGACATATTCAGGAAAGGCAGTGTGAAGAAAGAATAGGCTGTGCCGCACGGGCAGAACTCCACGAGCGCATCGGGCTTCGTCTGCCGGGCGGTCTCGTAGAGGGCCTGGAAGAACTTCGGCATTCCTTCCACGGATTCCTCCGGCCGGGTGTGCTTGTGCGCGGGGTTATAACATGGCGGCGCTGCGTTCATGTGCTGGCCGTCGAGCTTGAGCCCGTCGAAGCCCCAGTCTCTCAGCGCCTTCACCACGATGGCTTGGTGGTAAGCCACTACTTCCGGGTCCGCGGGGCACAGATACCACGAATTCCAGTAGGAGATCTTCTGCTGGCTGCCGTCCGCATTCAGCAGCAGCCATTCCGGATGCTTCTTCACCAATTCCGAGCCCGGATCCGCGGCCAACGGCGCCCACCACAACTGGGCCTTGAAACCTTCGGCGTGAATTTTATCCACCAGCGCCCGCATATCGGCGTCGCCATTCGGATACTTCTGCGGGTTAAGGAACCAATCGCCCTGTGCGGTCTGCCAGCCGTCGTCCAGCGTGACCCACGTGAAACCCAGCTTTTTCACGATCGGAAGCGCGCCGTAGACCTGGCTCGGCGTGCACTTCCGGCCGTATCCCCAGGCACACCAGATGGGGCCGAACGCGCTATCCGGGGATGCGTCAAAATGAATGCCTTGCGCCATCATCATGCCGCGGTAATCGCGCAGCGCCTGAAAGTAGTCGCCTTCGTGCACGGCGACGAAAGTGCGAAATGTCCGCAGCGTTGCGCCGGGCTTCAGCATTTGATTGTGTTTGAATTCCACAGCCATCGTGGCACGGTCCGGGGCCTCCTCCGTCACCGGCAAAGAAACCAGCTTCGGCGCCATTTCCAAATGCCCCACGCCCATGCCGGCGTCCCGTCGCCAAACATCCACCACCGGAGTGCCGCCGCCGTAATCGGACGCGTTCATGCCCAGGAAGTTTTCCTGTTTGAAACCCGGCTTCAGCGGCAGTATCCAGTCCGGCCGCTTCTCGTAGGAACCGCTCTGATACGACCAGAACGCCGGTTGCGACGCAGGCGCAGCGGCGCTGATCGAATAATGCTGGTTGGTCCAGCCGTTCACGGATAGATCCGAGCTTCCCGTGTTGGTGTAGGCAACTTCGAAAATGGCGATGCGCGGAAACGCCTCATACACCGTGACGGTCACCGTTTTCTGGAGCCGCCGGCCGATGCCTGTAAGAATCGTTCGGGAGCCTGGCCCCAACTGGTCTCGGATAGGCCCGCGTTTCTGTTCTTGCAGGGAAAATTCCGTGACATCGCGGCCGGATACACGGATGAACTCGGCGGGAGTAAAATCGCCGATGACGCGTTCTTGCCCGCCCAGTAGGGCCGTCACCCGGCTGTGCATGTTGCCATCGAACTCGATGCGGATGTTTTGGCCCTCCACGCGCGCGCCTTCGGCGGCGAAGACCGGAGCGCCCGCCCCGGCGATCAGGGCCAGAATCAAAAGAGTAGTGTTCCCAGGCATCGGTCGGCGGGACTCCTTAACACTCACACTCTATCTTCGATGATCCTACCAGAGTATGACCAAAGGCAGAACTCTTGATAAAATATCAGATTAGATATAATCTAAATTCTTCATGGACGCCGAGGCGATTAAACGGTCCTTGGAAGGCAGCGGGTTGCGGTGCACTCCGCAGCGCTACGCCGTAATGGCATTCTTGATGGAACACAACCGGCATCCCACGGCGGCGGAAATCTTCGCGGCCGTGAATCGCGTGGCTCCGCGCTCGTCAAGGGCCACGACTTATAATAATCTGCGAGACTTGGTGCAGGCGGGCTTGGTGCGTGAAGTGGCCGTCGAGGGTCGCGCCGCGCGATTCGATGCGAATGGCAGGCGGCATCACCACTTCATCTGCGACCGCTGCGGCACTGTTGAGGACATTGAGTGGTACGACGTGCTCAGGCCTGCCTCGAGCTCCCTCGGTAAGCGAATTCTGCGCCAATGCGAACTCATTTTCCGTGGCCTCTGCGCGAAGTGCGCGGCCCGGCGCCCTTCGAATGGGAAAGCCAGGATGGGCCTGTAGTTCGTCACAGTTCTATGACTACTTCGAAAGGAAGGCAAATATATGGATCAAACAAGCACCACCGCGGGGACCCCTGTCCCCGGTAATCAGGAGCAAAACTCTTCATCCGAAAGCAAGTGCCCGGTATCGAACGGCGCTCGCAGACACACGGCGGCCGGGTCCCGGACAAATGCTGCCTGGTGGCCAAATCAGTTGAACTTGAAGATCCTGCACGAACAATCCCCCCTGTCCGATCCAATGGACCAGGAGTTCAATTACGCCGCGGAATTCAAAAGCCTCGACCTGGATGCCGTGATCAAGGACCTCGATGCCTTGATGACCACGTCGCAGGAGTGGTGGCCGGCCGACTTTGGCCACTATGGGCCGCTCTTCATTCGTATGGCATGGCACAGCGCGGGCACCTACCGCATCGGTGACGGCCGCGGCGGGGCGGGCTCTGGCACCCAGCGTTTTGCGCCCCTCAATAGCTGGCCCGACAATGTAAACCTCGATAAGGCGCGCCGGTTGCTCTGGCCGATCAAGCAGAAGTATGGCCGGAAAATCTCCTGGGCTGACCTCATGATTCTCGCCGGTAACGTGGCATTGGATTCGATGGGGTTCAAGACGTTCGGTTTCGGCGGCGGGCGCGAGGATATCTGGGAGCCCCAAGAGGACGTTTTCTGGGGGGCCGAGGGCAAGTGGCTGGCGGACGAGCGCTACACTGGCGATCGTCAGCTCGACAATCCTCTCGCCGCTGTTCAGATGGGCCTGATTTACGTCAATCCCGAAGGGCCTAATGGAAAGCCCGATCCGATCGCCGCGGCACGCGATATCCGGGAGACGTTCGCCCGCATGGCGATGAACGACGAAGAGACGGTGGCGCTCATTGCCGGCGGGCACACGTTCGGCAAAACCCACGGTGCTGCCGATCCCAGCAAGTATGTCGGCCCCGAACCCGAGGGCGCTCCCATCGAGGAGCAGGGCTTGGGTTGGAAAAACAGCTATGGCAGCGGCCACGGCGGCCAGACGATAGGCAGTGGGTTGGAGGTCACATGGACCACCACCCCAGTGAAGTGGAGCAACAACTATCTGGAAAACTTATTCAAATACGAGTGGGAACTGGTGAAGAGCCCCGCCGGGGCCTACCAGTGGGCTCCCAGGAATGGGACTGGCGCGCACACCGTTCCTGATGCCCACGATCCGGCGAAGCGGCAAGCCCCCGGAATGCTCACGACCGACCTCTCCCTGCGGATGGACCCCATCTATGCGCCGATCGCGAAACGCTTCCTCGATAATCCGCCGGAGTTGGCGGACGCGTTCGCCAGGGCATGGTTTAAGCTGACGCACCGCGACATGGGTCCTATCTCGCGGTACCTTGGCCCGCTCGTTCCGGCGGAGCCCCAGCTGTGGCAGGACCCTGTTCCAGCGGTGGATCACGAATTAATCGGCGAGCCGGACGTTGCAGCTCTGAAAGCCAGTATACTGGCATCCGGACTGTCGATTTCCCAACTGGTCACGACTGCTTGGGCGTCGGCGGCGACGTTCCGCGGCAGCGACAAGCGCGGTGGCGCCAACGGGTCGCGCATTCGCCTCGCGCCGCAAAGGGATTGGGAAGTGAACCAGCCGGCGGTACTGGCGAAGGTACTCGAGAAGCTGGAGGCGATCCAAAAGGATTTCAACAGCTCGCAGTCCGGCGGGAAGAAGGTCTCGCTGGCTGACCTGATCGTTCTGGGCGGCTGCGCAGCCATCGAGGCAGCTGCCAAACGGGCCGGCCACGATGTGAAGGTTCCGTTCTCGCCCGGCCGCACGGATGCCTCGCAGGAGTGGACCGATGTGCACTCATTCGCCGTACTGGAGCCGAAAGCCGACGGGTTCCGCAACTACCTCCGCAACGGACAGCCAATGTCGGCCGAGGAACTGCTGGTGGATCGGGCGCAGTTGTTGACGCTGACTGCCCCCGAGATGACGGTTCTGGTGGGCGGAATGCGCGCGCTAAATGCGAACTTCGGGCAGTCCAAACACGGCGTCTTCACGAACCGGCCCGAGGCGCTGACGAATGATTTCTTCGTCAACGTGCTCGACATGCATACGAAGTGGCAGGCCTCCTCTACATCCGAAGGCGTGTTCGAGGGTCGCAATCGCGCTACGGGCGAAATCCAGTGGACCGGCACCCGTGTCGACCTGGTCTTCGGTTCGAACTCGCAGCTCCGGGCAATCGCGGAAGTCTATGCATGTCACGACGCGAAGGAGGCGTTTGTGAAGGATTTCGTGGCTGCGTGGACCAAGGTGATGAACCTGGATCGCTACGACCTTGCCTGACCTTGGCGGAAAAGGTCGCCGCCGGCTGCTCGAAACGAAAGGATAGCCATGCCATTCGCGCAATCGGAAGGCGCTCGCATCTACTACCGGCTGGAAGGCGTGGCGGATAGACCGCTGCTCGTGATGGTGCACTCGCTGGGCGCCGATCACGGGATGTGGGATCCGCAGGCGGCGGCGCTCGCCGGTCATTTTGAAGTGCTCCGCATGGATTTGCGCGGGCACGGCGCGTCGGATGCGCCGGCGGGCGATTATTCGATCGCGCTTCTCGGACGCGATGTGCTGGCGGCGGTGGCGGCGGCCGGCCGGCGCGAGTTTGCGTATTGCGGCTTGTCTATCGGCGGCATGATCGGTTTGTGGCTGGCCGCGCACTCCGGTGATCGGCTCACCGGACTGGTGCTGGCGAACACCTCGCCGCGGATGGCGGATCCCACGTTGTTTGAGGCGCGCCGCCGGACGGTGCTGGAGCAGGGAATCGGCGCGGTGGCCGACGCGGTGATCGAGCGGTTCTTTTCGGAGCGCATGCGGTCGGCGAAAGATCCGGCAGTCTCCTCCGTGCGGAACGTGCTGCTGGCCACCAACCCGGTCGGCTACGCCAGTTGCTGTGCGGCGGTGCGCGATATGAATCAGGTGGAACTGATGGCGGCGTGCGCGTGCCGACACTGGTAATCGCGGGAGACCGGGATGTCTCGACTCCCTGGACCGGTCACGGCGAGGTGCTGGCCAACGGGATCCCGGGCGCGCGCGCGGTGCGCCTTGACGCGGCCCACTTGTCGAATCTGGAGCGGCCGTCTGCGTTCAACAACGCGCTTTTCGAGTTTCTGGCACCGCCTGCGGCCGATACGCTATCGGCCGGGTCCACGATGCGGCGCGCCGTGTTGGGCGATGCGTATGTGGACCGCGCGGCGGCTGAGACCACGGAATTCACTCGCGAATTCCAGGAAATGCTCACGCGCTTTACATGGGGGACTGTCTGGGCGCGGCCCGGACTCGACCCGCGCGTGCGCCGTCTGCTGGCGCTGGCCATAATGGCGGCGCTGGGACGCTGGGAGGAGTTCCGGCTCTATGTGCGCACCGGTCTGGCTGCCGGCCTGGAGTTGGCGGACTTGAAGGAAGTGCTGCTCCAGGTGGCCGTCTACGCGGGCCTGCCGGCGGCGAATTCCGGCTTCCATGCGGCGGCTGAGGAGTTCCGGCGCTCTTGTCTGTGAGGCGTCGCCACCAAACTAGGTGTGCAGGTTTGCGACCAGCGGGGCCGGGTGACCGCAATTATAGACACCCCGGGCGGCGACGGCGTGTCCAGTGTATTCTTCGGTGGGAGCACTGCCAAACCGCAACGGTAGCTCGATCACAGCCGGACGGCATGGCGCGACACATAATCGTCCAGCGATTTGTCCGGCCCGATGTAATGAAACTCCTCGGCGTAATCTAAGCCGTACTTCCGGCCGAGCGCGCGATCGCGGTTATCGAGCGAAACCTGAGTGAATTCCGCGATCGCAGCTTCCTCATCTCCGGCCAGCGCGGGCAACCTGAGACTACGTTCCGCCAGAGTCTGATTGAGGTCCTTGATCATATGCTGCATCATGGTGCGGCAGGACCGTAGGCAGGCGAGCTTGGCGTCGCGCGTAGGACCAATGTCGACGGCGCGATTCACTAATTGCGGGCCACGGGCGAAGTAGTATTTCTCCGAGACGCCCTGCGGCTTCAGACCCGCGGCAAAGTGCTCGGGCATATCCAGGTGGCCGCCGGACATCCAACAGGCGGCTTCCACGGCCTGCGCCGTCACGTAATGATCGGGATTCTCCTCGTAGTGACCCCAAGGATCGTAACTGAGAACCGTATCCACGTGTAGCAGGCGGAAGAGAAAGATCAGGCGGGCGCGGATTTCCGTGCGCGCCACGTCGTCCATGCGGTGGTTGCGATAGCCGAGATGGAAGGCCTGCTTCAGGCCGGAGGCTTTCAGAAACGCGGCCGTATCGCGCTCGTTGGCGGCGACGGTTTCTCCCATGGTGAGGCGGAAGGAGTCTTTTTCATCGTTGCTGGTGCGGATGAAGTATCCGGTGTAGCCTTCCTTCAAAAGCTTCGCAACCGTTCCGCAGGCGAAGAATGGCCCGTCATCCAGATGCGGCGTGATGAGGGCCAGCACTCTTCCCTGATGAGGCTGTCCGGCGGCGGCGCGTTCGATGAAGACATCGGCGGCGGGCGTGGTTTGGGCGGACATCTGCGATGCGCCGGCCAGGCCGAGTGCCCCACTGAAGAAATCGCGGCGGTCCATATTGATCTGCTCAGGAGGCGCGCGTAAGAACTTCGCGCAGGCGGCGGCCCACGATCATCTCCTCGCCCGGCTGCAGCATCCATACTCCGACGACGATGGTGTTGGCGTCGGAATGCAAGCCGGCGCTGCCTTCCGTGCTGCCGGTCGCCGGATTCAGCTCGATGCTGGGGGTGCCGCGCCGCAATTGCTCCTTAACTTCCGTGGCTGAAATTTTCAGGCGCTGGGGATCGTAGCGAATCAGCAGATGGGGCACCTGGTTAGCGACCGGCGGCACCACCATTTCCGATTTCAGGGTGGGCAGGTCATCGAGGAACTCGACGATCTTCGCGGCGCGCCGCTGGAATTCAGCCTGCATGGCGTCGTCGGACTGGCCGAGGAACCAGTCCACGGCGGCCACCATGCCGACGATCTGCTCTTTGGCGACCTTCATGCCCCGGCCCACGCAATCGTCGAACGGATTGTTGTTCGCCGCGGCCGCCTGAATCAGGTCTTTCCTGCCCAACAGCAAGCCGGCGTTCTGTGGGCCGCGGATTCCCTTGCCGCCGGAAAAAGTGACCAGGTCGAATCCCATTTTTGTGTAGTTCCACAGGTTGGAGATGGGCGGGACATCGGCGGCGGCGTCGTTAAAGCAGGGGACGCCGTGCTTGTGCGCCACGCGAATCCAGTCCTCGCGGCTGATGCGCCCATGCTCGGAGGCGTTGAAGAAATGGGCCATCACGGTGCGCTCGTTGAAGGCGGCATCGTAATCGGCCGGGGTCTCCACTTCCACGAAGCGGATGCCGCAGTTGGAAAGCGCGTGATCGTAGTCGTAGCGGTGGGCTTTCTGGACGACGACTTCGTTCTTGAGGCCGGCGGTGTTGAGGGGCATTTCGTGCGGAGAGCATTTGTTGGCAACGGTCATGCACGCGGCGGTGCCCAGCGTCAGAGCGGACGCCGCGCCGGCCGTTACGAGGGCTCCCTCGCAGCGCAGGCGCTTGGCCAGATATTCTCCGGCTTTGGTTTGCAGCTCGATCAGGCGAACGGGAGATTTAGCCGCGCGCGCGACGGCCCCCTGCACGGATGCAGGCATGATGGATGCCGTCAGGATGGTGTAGGTACCGGCCGCGTTGATGATCTTAGTTACGCCGAGTTTGTCGTAGTAGTCTTCACCTTCGTCCGTCACGCGGTCCGGCGAGGGCCCGGATCGGAGCGGCGCGGCCCCGGCGAGGCCGGCGGCGAACAGGTTCCGGCTCCAGGTGAAGAAGTCCCGTCGCGTTCGGAATGGTCGCATATGCGTAGACTATCGCAAAGACACGCCCAAGTGTGAATTTAGCGGTGGCCGTGTGTCGATGCACCCATGAAAGCTTATGATGAGAGAGAATGTGGAAATGGCCTCGCCACCGGCGCCCGCAGCCGGAACTGCTGGAGACAGCCGAGCCAGTGCTGGCCGACCGGAATCTGTGCGATCTGGCCCGCATCAATCGCTGGTTCGGTGGCCACCGCGCCCTGCTCCAAATCCTCGGCGAACTGGCGCCCGTGGAGCCGTTTACACTTCTGGATATTGGCGCCGGATCGGGTGACATGGGATGGTCGATCGGCGGCCGCTTTCCAGGATCGCAAGTCACCTCGCTCGATCGGCGCCGATTCCATCTGCGCCGGGCGCAATCGCCGCGCGTGGCAGCCGACGCCTTCCAGCTTCCCTTCCGGCATGCTTCGTTCGATTTCGTACTGTGCTCATCATTGCTGCATCACTTTTCGGAGGACCAGGCGGTGGAACTGATCGCGGCACTGCGTCCCTTTGCGCGCCGCGCGCTGATCATATTGGATCTGGAGCGGCATCCATTGCCATATTGCTTTCTGCCCGTAACCAGGTGGATCCTTAATTGGAGCCACATGACCGTACACGACGGATGCATTTCAGTAGGGGCCGCATTTCGACCCATGGAGTTATTGCGGCTGGCACATGCGGCTGGAATCGACCCGGCTTCCGTGCGCAGGCATCGGCCGTGGTTCCGAATGTCACTGGTAGTGTCCGCATAACTGGAGGATCGCCATGCATACACTCAGAGTCACCCTGGCGCTTTTGGCGGCGATGGCCGCGGCGCCGCAAATTCCCGCGCAGACCGCGGCGAACGAAATCAAAGTAACGGCCAAGAAATACGAGTTCAACCCGGGCGTGATCAAGGTAAAACGCGGCGACCACGTGCGTCTGCTTATTACCGCGACGGATCACGACCATGGATTCAAGCTGGAAGCCTTTCATATCGACCAGGAGCTGAAGAAAGGCGAAACGACTCCGGTGGAGTTCACTGCCGACACCGCGGGAACGTTCCCGTTCGAATGCTCGAAGTTCTGCGGCCTCGGTCACAAGCGCATGAAAGGCCAGTTGGTCGTTGAGTAAGCCGGCTGGTGGCCGCCCTTAGGAGTAATGCGGTAGGCGCACCGGCGGTCTCCCGACACGATGTGTTCCGCCCTTTCGATCGCCACCTCGGGCCCCAGCACCGCCTGGAAGAGTCCGAGCTCGGTGGCGCAGAAGCCCTGGCAGGCGCTGGCCGCGGCACAGATCGGGCAGTGGTTCTCCACTAGCAGAAACGTCCCTTTGGCCGCCGGCTTGAGCTCCGCCATATAACCTTCCTCGGTCCGGATGCGCGCCAGCCGTTGCAGTTTCTCCCGCAGGGAAAGCGAGGGTGGGATGCGCTGCGCATAATCGGCCTGCTGCCGCGCGCAGCGGGATTCCAGCACGCGCTGTAAGCCGGCCGCGCCAAAAGCTTCCCCCATCGCGCCGATAAGCGCCACGCTGAGCTCCGCGTAGGCATCCGGAAAAAGCCGGTCCGCCGCGCGCGTGAGCTTCCAGTATTTGACGGGACGCCCCACCGGCGCCGGCCGCGGTTCGGCAGTCACCAGCTTTTCCCGCTGTAGGCTGTAGAGGTGCTGCCGCACGGCCATGGCGGTCAGGCCGAGCCGGTCTGAAAGCTGATCTGCACGCATGCCGCCGTCGGCCTTCAGCAGCTTGACGATGGCCCGCCGGGTGCCGCTCCGGCCGGGGTCCGCGGTGGAAAGCATTACTTTATTTCTAAAACGAATCCTTTACAAAGTCAACCGCATCTTGTACCCTGGGACTAAATAAAGGAGTCCCTTTAGAAACTGGAAAGGAATCCAACCATGACCGTCCAAGATTCGATCCCCTCCCTGCGCGTGGCCGTAACCGGCGGCACCGCCGGCTTGGGGCTGGCCCTGGTGCGGGAATTTCTCAGCCGCGGCGCGCGCGTGGCGGTTGTCGCCCGCGACGGTGAACGTGTCCGCCGCGTGGCGGCGGATAATCCGGCCGCGCACCCCATCGTCGGCGACATTGCCGCCAAGCACCAGATCTATCCGATCGCCATGCAGATTACCGGAGAACTCGGGGGCCTGGATGTGCTGATTAACAACGCTTCGTCTCTGGGGCCAACTCCGCTGGCCCTCCTGGGTGATACCACCTGCGAGGATTTTGAGCGCGCCCTCGCCACCAACGTCCTGGGTCCCTTCCGGCTGACCAAGGCGCTGCTGGGGGCGCTGGCCGCCTCGGCGCGCGAAGGCCGTGGCGCCCTTGTGCTGAACGTTTCGAGCGACGCCGCCCTAAACCCCTATCCGGGCTGGGGAGCGTACGGCGCGAGCAAGGCGGCGCTTCACCACATGACGCGCATCTGGAGCGAAGAGATGGCCGCCGATGGGGTGCGTTTCCTCTCCCTCGATCCCGGCGATATGGATACCCCGCTACACGCCCTGGCTGTGCCGGATGCCGACCCGGCCTCCCTGAAGCGGCCGGAGACGGCCGCCCGCGAGCTGGCGGATGCCATTGCCGCCGCGCTTCCGGCGTACGTGGAGCGCTGATCTCATGATTGTCGCATCGCAACCAACCCAGCGCCCCCCGGACGCGCGCCTGCTGGTGGTGGACGCCCTCGGATGCATCCACCACGCACCGCGTTCCGCGCTGGTCCAGTTCCTGAAACCGGGCGACCTGGCGATCGCCAACGACGCGGCTACCATGCCGGCGAGTCTCGCGGCAGTGCATCTCCGGACTGGCGAGCTCATCGAAGTCCGGCTGGCCGGTCGCCGCTCCCTGGCCGCGGATGATGTTCGCGAGTTCTCCGCCGTGGTCTTCGGCGCCGGCGACTTTCACACGCGCACGGAAGACCGCCCGGCCCCGCCGCACCTGAAGTCGGGCGATGAGCTGCGAATCGGACCGCTGCGGGCGGCGGTCCGCGCGCTGCTGGGTCATCCCCGCCTGATCACTCTGCACTTCGCAGGCTCGCCGGATGCCATCTGGGCCGGACTGGCGCAACAAGGCCGGCCGATCCAGTACGCACACGTGCCCGTGCCGCTGGCTTTATGGGATGTCTGGACGCCCATCGCAGGCCCGCCTGTCGCGTTCGAGCCGCCCTCCGCCGGTTTTGCGCTGGATTGGCATCTGCTGGCCGGCGTGCGCGCCCGCGGAGTCGATTTCGCCACCATCACGCACGCGGCCGGGATCTCGTCCACGGGAGACCCCCAGCTGGATCACAGGCTGCCGCTCGACGAACCGTACCTGATTCCGGAGGCGGCCGTGCGCGCCATCCGCCGCGCGCAATCGCATGGCGGACGCATCATCGCCGTCGGCACCACCGTGGTGCGCGCGCTCGAACACGCGGCCAGCCGCGGAGCTCTCCGCGCCGGCCCCGGACTGGCCACCGGGCGCGTAAATGCCGAAACTCGCTTGCAGGTAGTGAATGCGCTGCTCTCCGGGACTCACGAACCCGGCACCAGCCATTACGAACTGCTGCGCGCCTTTGCCGGCGCGGCCACGTTGCAGCGAATTACGGCCGAGTTGGATGGCAACCGATATCGCACCCACGAGTTTGGCGACTCGGTTTTAATAGAGCGCCAGAGTTACGCGAGTGCCGACTTGTACAGTACCATCAGCTTGCCCCACGCGCGCTCCGCCGCCGGCTTGTTATAGATCGGCTCGCCATTCTTGAGGGGCATATCCGGCACGCACCAGCCGTGTAAGGCCCCGGCATACACTTCGATCTCGGCGTGAACATGGGCCGCCGCGAAGGACTCCTTGAGCTTGTCTTTGGCATCCGGCTGGCGCGCGTCGTCGTCCGACGCTACGCCAAAATACATGCTGGCCTTGATCTTCGGCGCCAGCAGGTGCGGGCTTTCAGGCTTATCCGTCACCAGGCCGCCGCCGTGGAACGACGCGCCCGCGCCGATGCGGTCGGGCAGCGCTGCGGCCGTCCTCACTACCAGCGGTCCACCCATACAGTAGCCCTGCGTGCCGACCTTTTTGGTCTTGTCGACCTCTTTCTGCGCGTCGAGGAACGCGACGTACGCGGCCGCGTCTTTCTCGGCGTTGCCGGGCGCGGTCGCCGACCCCATCAGCGGCCGGAGCTTGGCCATCTCGGCCGGATTCTGGAAGTCGAAATGGGATGCATCTGTGAAGGGCGCCTTGGAAATCCGGTAGAAAGGGTTGGGCACCAGCACGGAATAGCCCTCCGCGGCCAGGCGTTTGCCGATGTTGCGCGTCGCTGGGCGCAGACCGAACGCGTCGGGCCAGACCAGCACGCCCGGATGGGAACCGGACTTCGGGCGAATGAAAGCTGCGTCGCACGTCCCATCGGGAGTCTTGATCTCCACGTCGGTTTCCACAACGTCAGTGGCGGCCGTGGCCTGCGCTGCCGTAGCTGCCAGGCCTGCCGTCACCGAAAGACCGACAAAATCGCGGCGTGCGATATCGCCCCGTTTGTCGTTTGGTTGATTCACCTGATTCTCAAGCATGGCCCCTCCTGTATGGCAATGTATCACTACGACTCGCTAGCGATGCTTCGGCTCCGGGGAAGGGGAATGCCGCCCCGGAATGCGCAGCAGCCCGATCAGCCCGTTCATCGCGGCTAACAGGACAACCAGGACGTTGATGGACATGCGCCAGCTGGTGGCTTCCTTGAGCACCTCAAGGCAGACGGTAAGCCCCAGCACTCCCGCGTTGCCGATCGTCCAGAAAATCCCGGAAGCCGCGCCCGCGTGCTCTTTGTGGGCGATGCGCTCGATGATGGTCAGCGTAATGGCCAGCGATGGCAGCCAAAGAAATCCCAGCAATGCGCCCCAGGCATATCCCAGGCGTGTGCTGCCCGCGAACACGAATGGATGCACCAGCAGCAGGCTCGGCGCCAGACACAGCCATAGCAGCAGGCGTGGGTGGTCGAACTTGTCGAGCAACGGGGGAATGAGCAAGGAGCCGGCAATGCCGCCCGCGATGATCATGCCCCCCGCCATTCCCGCGGCATCGCTCGCAAAACCGCGTTCGTGCCAGATCACCTCCAGCCAGGTGGTCAGGGCATTGAAGCATCCCTGCCCAAGAAAGGCGGTCGCGAAGATGATGGCCAGATTGCGGTTCATCAGCAACGCGCGTATCGGTACGCCGGCGGGCTTCGCCGCCTCTCGTGCGGGCCGGTTCTCGCGCGCCGTGAAGTGGAACAGCAAAGCCCATCCGGCCGCAACCGCCGCCAGGAAAATCATCGCGCCGCCGAATCCCAGCCACTCGACCAGCAACGGAGAAGCGGCCAGCGACAGCGCCATTCCGACAAAAATTCCGATGGTGCAGATGCCGGTGAAGAAGCCCTCCTCGGCCGTGCCGAACCAGTCGGTTACCAGCGTTGAAATGCAGGTCACGATGCACGGTACCGAGATAGCGATGCCAATCTGGCCGGCCAGCAGCATGTAGAAGCCGTCAAAGATGCGCAGGCCCGCGGAAACGGCCATCAGGGCCAGCCCGAACTGGATCGCAAAGCGGTATCCGCGGCGGTCGATGAGGGCTCCGGCATAGCCGGAAAACAGCATGCTGGCCAGAGGAAAGACCAGGATCGTCCAACTGGCTGTGAGCCCGCTGATGTGGTACCTGTCCGTGAGCAGTGAGATCAGGGGCGCGAAGTTGTACCAGAAGATCTGCGTGAGGATCAACGCGCCCAGGAACGCCCCCAGCACCACCCATCGCCTGTGCGGCAGGCACTCTGCCTGCGGCGGCCTCTCAGGCCGCCCAGCCGATTCATCGGACACTCTGTGCCCTCCGCCGGATCGCAATCAGCAAACCAGCACTCACTCCGACCGAGCGCTCATGCCCCGGCCCGAAACTGTACTCGTAGCCAGGTTCGACATACCAACCGAATCTACGCTTCGCGGACGGCCAGAACATAAAATCCAGCACCACTTCACCGCCCAGTGAGTTCGTCGTGGAATGAATCCACTCCGGACCAATGCCCGCCATAAACTCCACTTTTGGCGAGAGGGTCCAAGGCTTCTTGAACAGAAGGTCCACATCCCACTCTGTCGCGTGACGGCGGAACAGCGGCGTGATACCCGCCTCCAGTTCCAGCCGGTTCTCGATCGGCGTAACCTCAACCGCCAGGGAAGGCCCCAAGCTCGCGGCGCCGCCCTTGAGATTCCAGCCGGCTGCCCCGCCAAGCTCGACGATCGCCGCAGGCTCTTGATCATCCGCCTGTGCGCAAGCGCTTCCACGGCAAAGGAACAGTGATGCCAACAGCAGGGGCTTTGTTGCGTTCACTCGATGCGAGTTTACCAGCTTTTTTCCCCGGATTGCCGCGAGCCGGGCATTGGAATTGCACTTGCGGCATGCCAGTAGACAATCTACATCCATGGATGTATACTGTCTACATCCTTCGGTTGTTTTTGGCGAATCATCATGGAAGGACGCTACCAGAATCGCATCGAACTCCTGCAGGGCACCCTCGACCTGCTTATTCTGCAGACGCTGATTTGGGGGCCGCGGCATGGTTACGGCATCACCCAAGCCATCCGCGCGCGCTCGGGCGAGGTCCTGGCTGTGGAAACGGGCTCCCTCTATCCGGCGCTGCACCGGCTGGAGAAACAAAAGTGGATTACCTCCGTCTGGAAGATTTCCGAGAATAAGCAACGCGCCAAATTCTATCGCCTGACGGCGAGCGGACGAAGGCAGCTGGCTGCGGAGCGTTCCCGCTGGCAAAAACTCTCGGACGCCATGACCGGCGTTCTGGACCCCGGCAAGCGGGCGGATGAGGCATGAAATTCGGTCCGTGGGGGCGCCGCCGGCGCGAACAAGATCTGGATGCCGAGATTCGCAGCCACTTTCGCATGGCAATTGACGATCGCATGGAGCGCGGAGAAACCGCTCTTGGCGCTGAGCAGGCCGCGCACCGGGAATTTGGAAACGTCGACTTGGTGAAGGAGGTCGCCCGCGATATGTGGGGATGGACGTTGCTGGAACAGTTGCGGAGTGACGCGCGCTACGCGTTGCGCGTCATGCTCAGGAATCCGCGATTCACCATTGCGGCCATCTTCACGCTGGCCCTGGGGATCGGTGCGAATTCGGCGATTTTCAGCATGGTCCATGCCCTGATTCTCCGCCCCTATACATTTCGCGATTTGGATCGCCTGGTGCTCGTGCGGGAGGGCAGTCCGGGCGAGAACGCGGCCGAGAGCCGCGTAACAGCGGGTGATGCCGCGGATCTTTCGCGGGAACTCGGGGTCTTCGATAGCGTCGCTGTCTATCGCGGCCAGGAAGTTAGTTTGTCGGGCAGCCGTGAGGTAAACCCTGTCATCAGCGCGGCGGTTTCCCCGAGTTTCTTCGAGATGCTGGGCGTCCAACCGATGCTGGGACGAGCCTGGGCTCGCGACGAGGACCAACCCGGCCGCGGCCAGGTGGCCGTATTGAGTTATGCATTGTGGGTGAGCCGCTTCGGGGGCGGGCGCGACATCCTGGGCAAAACAATTCAACTGAATGCACGCGGCTACACGGTCATCGGTGTCATGCCCGCCGGCTTCAATTATCCGGTGCCCTCGGAACTGTGGACGCCGCTGGTGCTTCGTCCGGAAGAGCGCTCGGACCGTACTGCGGCCGCATTTAGCGTGCTCGGCCGGCTGCAGGGCGGCATCTCCGTGGCGGAAGCCGGGTCGGCGTTGCAGGGATTCTCAAAGCGCCTGCGGGAGCGATACCCCCTGACCAATGCCGGGCGCTCCCTCACGCTGATCCGGCTGCGGGAGGAACTCTATCAATTCACCATTCCGTTGTTTTCTTCGCTGGAACTGGCGGCCGTCTTTGTGCTGGTGCTGGCTTGCGCCAATCTGATGAACCTGCTGATGGCCAGGATGGCTGGGCGCGAAAAGGAGTTGGCCGTGCGAGTGGCGCTGGGGGCCAATCCGAGAAGGCTCGGGCAATTGATCCTCATCGAGTCCATGTTGCTCGCCCTTATCGCGGGCGCCGCGGCGTTAGCAGCTTCCTGCTGGAGCGTGACTGCCATCCGAACCAGCATTTCCGAAGACTACACGCGGTGGGTGCCGGGTTGGGACCGGATTCGCGTAGATCCGGCCGTGGTCGCGTTCGCGCTGCTCGCATCCGTCGCGGTGGGGGCTTTAATCGGTATGGTGACGGCGGCGCGCGGTGCCCAGGCGGATCTGAACGCGAAGTTGAAAGACGGAGACCGGGCGGGAACGGCAGCCGGGCCGAAACATCGCTTGCGGAACACTCTGGTGGTGGTGCAGATGGTTCTGGCGATGGTGCTCCTGGTGGGCGCGGCCCTGATGATTCAAGGCTTTCTTCACGTGACGGACGTTTACCGGACACTGCAGCCGGCCACGGTATTGATCTTCGAGACGCCGCTGCCGGAATCCCGCTATCCGGACCATCGAAGGGTGGCATCCTTTTACGAGCAGGCCCTCCGCGATTTGCGTGCGCTGCCCAAGGTGGAAGCGGTCGCGGTGACTACCAATCTTCCGGCGAGCAATGTGGCCAACGATCGCCAGGTAGTTGCGATTGCCGGCCGTCCGAGCCGAAGGGTGAGCGAATTGCCGTTGGCGGACGTGCAGTCGGTTAGCCCCGGGTATTTTGGCGCTCTGCGGATTCCTGTGATTCGCGGGCGCGCGCTGGCTGTTTCAGATTCGGCGGATGCGCCGCGAGTTGTGGTGGTAAGCCAGACCGCCGCCGGCCAGTTCTGGCCACAGCAAGACCCGCTTGGAAGGAAGCTGAAGCTCGGCTCGTCTGGCTCAGCCGGCGAATGGCTGACCGTGGTTGGCGTCTGCCGGGATGTGAAACAGAACTGGTGGAACGCCTCGCCACCCCCAACGCTGTACCTGCCGTATCAGCAAGCGCCGCAACGCGCGATGCACTTTGCCCTGCGCGTGGCAGCCGGTCCCAACCAGTACGCCGCCGCGGTCCGCGATGTGGTCGAGCGCCTGGATCCGCAACTGGCGCTCACCGATATGAAGGCATATGACAAGGAGATCGCGGATTCCCTGGCCGTCATCCGGATTATGGGGATGTTGATGACCATATTCGGCGGCGTGGCGCTGGCTCTGGCGGCCGTCGGGACTTATGGGCTGGTGGCGTACGGGGTCTCGCGGCGGACGCACGAGTTTGGCATTCGGGTGGCGCTTGGAGCCAGCCGTCTCGACGTTCTGACGTGCGTGCTGGGAGAGGCGTTGGCCCTTTCCGCGATTGGCGCGGCGGTCAGCACGCCCCTGTCCTTTGCCTTGAGCAAGCTGATGGATAGCTCCGTCTTCGGGCTGGTTCGGTTCCGCCCTATAATCCTGATGGCCTTCGCCGGGCTTCTGGTGTTTACGTCGCTTGCCGCCAGTTTTTTCCCGGCGCTTCGAGCGACGCGCGTCGATCCGCTGCGGGCGCTACGTCATGAGTAGACCAGGCGCCGGCCGGCGCGCGGCTGCCAGGCGTTTTCTATCTTGTGGCCGTCGGCATTGCGGCATCGTCCCTGAACGCTCCTCACAGCGCGTACATCCCGTCCAAATGCTCGCACATGAACTGCGTAACCATCGCCGGCGGCACTCCCGCCAACCCACCGCCATAAATCGCCCCGCTCTTCGAAGGCTGCGGCGGCGGCCCCCCCGCATACGCCACGGCCTCCCTCAAATCCCCCAAAAACCGGTCCGCCAACCCCGGCACCGTCTGCGGACGCGTGATGCAAAAATGAAATCCCGGAGGAGACTGCAGCCCATTCATGCGCCACCCCTTCGCGGCCAGATAGTCGTTCACGTGGAAGATATCCACCTTGTCCGACAGGAACGCCAGACAGAACGTCGCATCGCCCGCAACCCGGAGCTCGGGAATCGCCGCGGCGCCGGCCTTGATGGCATCCGCCACTGTCATGATCTGCCGCGCAATCCCCAGGTAACCCTCCTCGCCCAGCGACACCATGGCGGCCCACGTCGCTGCGGAAATTCCTTCCGAGCGGCTGCCCGCTATGGTCGGCGAGCCGTACAACCCGCCCGCCCAATTGCTCACGGTGAAGTATTGCCGCCGCCGCAGAGCGCGATTCCGATACAGTACCACCGATGCGCCCTTGGGCCCGTAGCCCCACTTATGCGTGTCGCACGACATCGACGTCACGCCGGGCAGCCGGAAATCGAACAGCGGAATCGGATAGCCCAGGCGCTCCAGCCACGGCAGCATGAATCCGCCGTAGCAGCCGTCCACGTGCATGCCGATGCCGTGTTCCACCGCCAGCGCGGACAAGCGCTCCAGCGGATCGATCAGTCCGTAAGGGTAATTGCCCGCCGAGCCCACCAGGGCCACTGTGTTCTCGTTGATCTGCGCGCGCATGGCATCCACGTCGGCCAGTAAGTCCGGGCCCACTGGCACACGCACCAGCTTGATGCCGAAATACCATGCGCCCTTTTCGAATGCCGGATGCGCCGTCGCGGGCGCCACAATCTCGGGCGCGGTGATTCCCCGTTCCGCCCGCGCGTGCTCGCGATACGCCAGCATCGGCAGCATGATGCTCTCGCTGCCTCCGGAGGTGACCGCCCCCACCACCTCGTCCGGCGCGCTCACCGCGTCGCCGTGCAGCATGCTGGCGGTCATTGCCACGATCTCCGCTTCGAACTTGGTGCCGCTGGGGCACATGTCGCGCTGCAGGATGTTGACGTGTGAGAACAGGCCGTAGATCCGGTTCAGGAAAGCAAAATGTTCCTTTCCGGCGTGATAGTAGCTGCCGGAAATCTGCCCGGTCTCCCAGCGGGCGTCCTCGCGCGCGGCAATGGCGCGCAACTCACGCAGGATGTCCTCCTGGTTCCGGCCCTTCTCCGGCAGGCGCGCAAAGGTCTCCAGCCCGGCGGCCGCTGCCTCAGTTGTTGCTCCAGACAATGGGATGCCTCTCTTTCTTTCAAACGGGATGTATCACCGGGTTCAGCCGCTTGTAAATCGGCCGCATCAGTCGGTAGAATTCCAGAAATTCGCGGAACTGTTCATCGTACACCCGGCGATGCCTCTCCTCCGGCTGAAAGGTTTGGGCCACCTGCACGATTTGCGCGATCTCCTCTATGCGGATTTCGCCCAGCGCACTGAAAGCCGCCAGGGCCGCCCCCACCGCGTTGGCGCTGCGCGCATTGGCGATGCGCCGCACAGGGCAGCCCAGAATGTCCGCCTGGATCTGGCACCAGACGTCCGAGGTCGCCCCGCCGCCGATGAAATTGAGCTGCGTGAACGGCCGCCCGATGAACTTCTCCACGTGGGCCTTGAGCCATCGCAGGTTGAACGCCACGCCCTCCATCACCGCGCGCACATAGTGGGCGCGCGTGGTGCGGCCCGTCTGGTTGAAGAAGGCGCTGCGAGTGTAATGATCCTCGCGGGGCGCCAGCACGCCGTTGATCCACGGCGTGAAGATCAGGCCCTCGCTTCCGGCCGGCGCCTGCGCGGCCTCCGCGTTCAGGATTCCGTAGAGATCGCCCTCTGCGGACTTTTGCCCGTTCACCGGAAACAGGATATTGTTCTTCAGAAACTCCAGGCAGCGGCCGGCCGTACCCTGCTCCGCGCTGACGATGTACCGGCCGGGCAGCGCCGCCGGCATCGTCGCCAGCGAGTGCGCCACGTCGGTCTTCTTCCAGGGCACGTGGCAGCTCAGCCACGCTGTGGTGCCGATGCAGAAGTAACCATCGTAGTCCCGCACGCATCCCGCGCCCACTGTGGCGGCATGGCTGTCGCCGGAGCCCATCACCACGCGCGTGCCCGGCAGCAGGCCGAGTTCCGCCGCAACGTCCGGTTTCAGTTCTCCCAGGATCGCGTTCACCGGCCGCAGGTCCGGCATCTTGGCCCGATCGATGCCGGCCGCTCGCAACAAGCCTGCATGGTAGTCGATGCGGTTCGGATTGCGGTTGTCTGTGAGCCAGTAAGGAAAGATCGTGCTGTAAGAAGCCGCGCACTGGCCCGTAAGCCGAAGATTGAGATAGTCCATGGGCTCCAGGAATTTGTAAGTGCTCGCGTACAGATCCGGCCGCTCGTGCTTGAAGTACAGGATGTGGCCGAAGCCATCCACGCCCGAGTGATTGGGCGCGGCCCCCGTCAGCCGGACCCATTTCAGCAGCTTCGATACCCCATACCCTTCGATCTTCGGCCAGCCGTCGGCGGCGGCGCGGCTGTAACGGCCGCCCCGCGTGTCCATCCACGAGAGCGCGTTCCAGATGGCGTGCCCGGCTTCATCGACCGGTACCGTGACGGCCCACTGCGTAGTGCACGCTAAGGCGACGATCCGCTCGGGCGGAATAGCGGCGGCCGCCAGCGCCGATTTAGCCGCGGCGATCGCCCGGTTCCACCACTGCTCGGGATCCTGCTCGGCGCCTCCGCCGGGCAGCAGCACGATGTCGACATTCTCGATGGCTGTGGCGGCCAGCTCGCCGCGCTGCGAGACCAGCGTGGCTTTCACGCTGCTCGACCCCATGTCGATCGCCAGCACGTAACGGTCGTCGCGCATCCCGATACAGTCTTAGCATAAACGCCCCCGCGGCCGGGTGTATACTAGCGCAGAAGCCGGGAGGGCTGTTGATGAAGTGTTCCACTCTGTTCGTAGTCTTGTGCGCCGGTGTTCCGGCGGCTTACGGGGCCGGCGCCACCCTGCACCTGCTGCAGCGGCCGGCCATGAACAAGACCACCATCGTCTTCTCCTATGCCGGCGATCTATGGAGTGTTCCGCGCCAGGGCGGGACGGCTGTCCGCCTCACGGCGGGCTCGGGCATGGAAACCGAGGCTGCGTTTTCGCCGGACGGCGGCACCATCGCTTTTACGGGCGAATATGACGGCAATATCGATGTGTTCACCATGCCCGCCGGCGGAGGGGTGCCCAAGCGCATCACCTATCATCCGGATCCGGACCGCTTAGTCGGATGGACGCCCGACGGCAAACGCATTCTGTTCCGCTCCACCCGGCTCAGCTACTCCCGCTTCAACCAGCTCTATACGGTCTCCACGGAAGGCGGTCTGCCCGCGGTCCTGCCGCTGCCCATGGCGACGTTCGGCGCTTATTCTCCGGATGGCAAACATATGGTCTATGCGCCCGTTGACGGCGGCCAGTTTGCAACCGGGTTCACCAACTTCGTCGCCTGGAAACGGTATCGCGGCGGTACGGCCAGCTACCTGTGGCTGGTGAATCTGGCCGACTTGAGCACGGAGAAAATCCCGCGCACCGATTCCAACGACATTTGCCCGATGTGGATCGGCGACAAGATTTATTTCCTCTC
>DATGGM010000116.1:0-3079 GCA_035308525.1 Bryobacteraceae bacterium | reverse complement strand
GGAAGGTAGAACTCGTCGAACAGAAAGAGGCTCACGGCCAGAATGGCGGAGATGGAGACAATAGGAATCACCAGGCGGTATAAGCTGATTCCCGTCGCCTTCATGGCGATAATTTCGCTGTTGCGGTTGAGCACGCCGAAGGTGACCAGGACTGCGATGAGAACCGCCAACGGCGCAATGCTGTAGAGCATGCTGGGCGTCAGGTTCACCAGGTACGCGCCCACCGTGGTCAGCGGAATGCGATTGCGCAAGATATCGCCGACCAGTTCAAAAAATGTGAAGACCAGCATCAGCAACACGAAGCCGGACAGAACCAGGAAGAATACATTGATGAATTCGCGAATAACGTATTCATCGATGATGCGCGGAAATGCTCCCCGCTCGGACGTACGGGAATTTCGCGTTTGGAATCGATCGAAGATCCGGCTTAGATGAACTCCATTCTCGGGAAGTGCCGTAGGAAATTTCACCGTTCGCGCGCGGGACGTGAGATTAACGATCGCCGTCAGGACTCGTCCGCCGCTGGCCATCTGCCAAAGAAGGAAAGTCCCGGCAGCAGCGAACAGGATGTTGGCGAGCCACACCGCCACCAACACCGGCATTTTGCCCTGACGCGCCAGGGAAACGCCGGTGTACGACAGGATGTAGTAGAGGACCACCAGGAGCAGCGTGTACACAAATCCGGAACTCTTGCCGCCGCGCCGTGACATGACGCCCAGCGGTACGCCGATCAGCATCAGGACCAGGCAGGCAGCGGGATAGGAGAAGCGGCTGTTCAATTCGATCAGGAACCGTCTGCCGTCCGGGCCGTGGATACGCTGCAACAGCATTCGTGTCGGAACGGCATATACCGCGGTATCCATGCGTCCAAGGTGCACATCGCTCTGGGGATTCAGTTGCAGGGGGAGATCGGTGCTTGTGAACGTTGAGATGGTGTACTGCTGGGTAGGGTCGATTGCGTGTTGCGCACCGTCGCGGAGGCGCATCAACAACTCCGAACTTGAGTCGTTCACTACCGTTGCAGAGGCCGCGGTGGTGATGCGCGGCGATCCCGGATCGCTTACATCGGCCATGAAGACCTGGCGCCAGTTGGCGGCGCCGGGTCCGCCGCGTACGTCCTGCACATAAAGGACGCGGTTCCGAAACTCCTCGTAGAACACTTGGGACTGGATCATGTATGACGCCTGCGAGGCCGCCAGTGATTGCTCCATGTCGAGGATGGCCTGGTTGGCGCGGGGAGCGATATAGAGGGAGTTCACCAGGCCCAGCAACACTCCGCCGATGGCCACGATGGATGCCACGCGCACGAAATATGTGACACCCAGCCCGGAGGCGCGAATGGCGATGACCTCGCTGTCGGCCGCCAGCCGGCTCAGGCCGAGAAGGATGCCGACCAGTACAGACATCGGAATCGTGACCCAGAACAGGTTGGGCAACGTGAACAAGAAGATCTGCAGCACGTTGGTAAGCGTGGAACTGTTGCGTACCACCATCTCCAGGATTTGCGGCAGGCGGGGGATGAACAGGATGAAGGTGAACAGTGCACATCCGATGAGCGCGTGGGAGAGGATTTCGCCGAGGATGTAGCGGGTGAGGATGCGCACAGAGGAATCCTGCTCCTAGTCTAACCTGCCTGTGTCGCTAGCGCGGCGTGGCGATCATAGACAGAGCTGGCCGCCAGCGCCGCAGGCGGAGGCTGTTGGTGAGAACGCTGACCGAACTAAAGGCCATGGCGGCGGCGGCGATCCAGGGGCTGAGCAGGATGTGGAAAGCGGGGTAGAGCACGCCTGCAGCGAGCGGGATTCCGAGCAGGTTGTACACCGCGGCCCAGGCGAGATTCTGCCGCATGATGCGGAGGGTGGCACGCGCCAGGTCAAGGGCGGCGGGGATGGCGGACGGCGTGGCGTGGAGAAGCAGAACGTCGCCGGCTTCCTGGGCAAGGTCGGCGCCAGATCCCATTGCGATCCCGGCATCAGCCTGCGCCAAAGCACCCGCATCGTTGATTCCATCGCCGACCATGGCCACGCGCAACCCGTGCTGTTGCAGAGCGCGGATACGGGCCAGCTTGCCCGCCGGGTCCAGCCCGGCTTCGACTTCGCTGATTCCAGCCTGGCGGGCGATGGGCTGGGCTGCTGACGGAGAGTCACCCGTAAGCATCACGATGCGCAACCGATTGTCAGGTTGTCTCGGGTTTGTGATCTCGCGCAGGGCGGCGACCGCAGCCGCAGCATCCGGCCGCAATGTATCCCGGGCATTGAAATAGCCCGCTACGGTTCCGTCTACAGCCATCCACAATCGGGTGACGCCGTCCTGAGGCGGAGCGATTCCGGCAGGTAGCGGAATGAACGTTTCCTTCAGCAACGCTTCGTTTCCAAGAAGGCAGTCGTGGCCGTCGATGGTGGCGGTGAGTCCACGCCCGGGTATGATCTGGACGTCGATAGCGGATTGCCAAATGAGGCCGCGATCATGGGCGTAATCGACAATGGCATGAGCGAGGGGATGATTTGAGCGTTCCTCGGCGGCCGCGGCCCAGCGCAGCAGATCAGTCTCCGAATATTTTGACGTGGTTTGAACCGCTTCCAGTACGGGGCGCCCGACTGTGAGTGTGCCGGTTTTGTCTAGAACCACCGCGTCCAAGTGCGCCAGGCGTTCCAGGGCTTCGCCGCCCTTGAACAGGACGCCGAGCTGGGCTCCGCGGCCTACAGCCACCGTGAGCGCCGCCGGAACGGCCAGGCCCATGGCACAGGGGCAGGCAATCACGAGCACGGCCACGGTATTCGCCAACGCCAGCGAGAGCGAGCGGGTGGCGACCATCCATACGACAAAGGTGAGAACCGCCAGGCCCAGGACCACCGGTACGAAGATCGCGCTGGCGCGATCGGCCAACCGTTCCATAGGAGCGCGGGATGATTGTGCCTGTTCCACCATGCGTGTGATCTGCGCCAGCACCGTGTCCTCGCCCAGCGATTCGGCGCGGCAGACCACGGCGCCGTCGTAGTTCAGCGAACCCGCGAGCACGCGGTCGCCGGGCTCGCGCGCCAGCGGGGTAGACTCGCCGGTCAGCATGGACTCGTCGACG
>DATGGM010000115.1:0-2439 GCA_035308525.1 Bryobacteraceae bacterium | reverse complement strand
CGCGCTGCTGGCCGACGTGCTGGCCGCGCCGGCCCTCCCCGGCGCCGAGATTCCCCGTCTGAAGGCTGACCTGCTCCGCGAACTGGCGGTCGACAAATCGGAACCCGGATCGCTGGCTCGCGAGCGGTTCCTGAAGACCCTGTTTCCGGAACACCCCTACGGCCGCGCGTTTCCGGCTGAAAGCGATCTGAAGGGGTACACGGTTGAGAACGTGCAGGCCTTCTATCGAAACAATTTTTCGGCCGGCCGCACGCATCTCTACATCGCCGGCAAACTGGAAGGCGATTTGCGCCACGCAGTCGAAGAAGCACTGGGCGGCTGGCCGAAAGGCAGTCCCGCGCCCTCTCTGCCCGCGCAACCGGTGAAAGCCCGCTCGCTGCAACTCATCGACCGCCCCGGCGCGGCGCAATCGAATCTCCTGCTCGGCCTGCCGGTAGCCGATCCGAGCAGCGCGGACTACATCAAGCTGGACGTGATGGATTCGCTGCTGGGCGGCTCGTTCGCCTCCCGCATCACCAGCAACATTCGCGAGCAGAAGGGCTACACCTATTCGCCGTTCAGCCAGATCTCGACGCGCCGCCATCTTGCCTATTGGGTGGAAAGCGCCGATGTGACCACGGCGGTCACCGGCCCGTCGTTGAAAGAAATCTTCTACGAGATCGACCGCGTGCGCAAAGAGTCTCCCGCGGCCAAGGAATTACAGGGTATTCAGAACTACCTGGCGGGTATCTTCGTCCTGCGCAATACCATCAGCCCGGATGCCATCATCGGGCAATTGCACTTCGTGGATTCGCAAGGTCTGGATCGCTCTTACCTTTCCACTTACGTGGAGAAGGTGATGGAGGTGAAGCCGGGCGATATCCAAAGCGTAGCGGAAACCTACCTGGTCCCGTCTAAGATGACGATCGTGGTGGTAGGCGACAAATCCAAGATTGCCGACCAGCTCAAACCCTACACGCCCTAAGTGGAGCAGGCTCTCGGCCTGCGCGGGGCTCCCAGCCCCGCCTCTCTTGGTGTTGACATCCGACACCAACCGCCAGTATGCTATTGATGTCGACAAACGACACCAATGCGAATGATCTGGGCTGACCTCCTGTTACGAATCCGCGGGCTGGTGTACCAGGCGCGCGTGGAAGAAGAGCTCGGCGACGAACTGGAGTTCCACCTGGCCATGGCGCGCCGGAAGTACCGGGCTGCCGGGCACCCCGAACAGGAAGCCGCCCGCCTGGCGCTTCTCAACTTCGGACGAATCGCAGCCGCCCAGGAGGATTGCCGCGACGTCCGTGGCACACAGACGGTCGAAACCGCGCTGCGGGACGTCCGCTACGCGCTGCGTGGTTTCCGCCAGAGCCCCGGGTTCGTCCTCACGGTAGCGGGGACCATCGCGCTTGGCCTGGGGCTCAACACCTCGCTATTCACCTTGTTCAATGCCTATGTCCTGCGTCCGCTGGCAGTGCGCGATCCATACAGCCTGTACACCTTCACCTGGACGAACCATGCGGGCGAAGGGCACGCCTTTACCTGGGGGGAGTATCGCGATCTCGCCAACAATAACCCGGCATTCTCAGAAGCGGCGGCCGCGGAAGGAATCTTCACACGACTCGATGGCCGCCCGCTGCAAGGCCTGCTGGTCAGTGGAAACTATTTCCAGATGTTGGGCGTGGGAACTGCAGTGGGCCGCCCGTTGCTGCCCGACGATGCCGCCGCGCCGGGGCGTGATCCCTTCATTGTCATCAGCTATCAGCTCTGGCAAAGCATGTTCGCCGGCCGGACGGACATTGTGGGGATCAAGATACTCATCCGCGGCTGCCCCATGCAAGTCATCGGGGTAGCCCCGCAGGGATTTCAAGGCCTCACCGAGGCGCCTCAGGATTTCTGGGCGCCTGTGACCATGGCCGGCCGGCTGCAGGATGGCCCGGATCTGTTCGGCGCGGAGTCCCCGGAACGTCTGAGTATCGTAGGCCGCATCCGGCGCGGCCAAAGCTTGCGGGGTGCGAAAGCGTCGCTGGCAACGTGGTCGCGGCGCGTGACGGCACAACTGCCCCCCGATCGCCGGGCTGTGGGCATCCGGCTGCGGTCGAACGCCAGCGCCATCCCGCTGACGCGCGAACTCCTGATGGTGTTCAGCCCCCTGGCGGCGGCCTTCGGTCTGGTGCTGGTGCTCGCTTGTACCAATGTCGCCAGCATGATGCTCGCGCGCGCCATGGCTAGGCAGCGAGAGATCGGCATCCGCCTCTCCCTCGGCGCCGCCCGCGGACGCCTGATCCGGCAACTGCTTACCGAGAGCGTGCTGCTCTCGATTCCGGCGGCCTTGCTGGGATTCGTTATCGCGAAACTCACCATCGCGGGAGCGATGCGCATTATAATCGCCACCGTTCCGAAGGATTTGCTCGATCTCATCCATACCGTGGATCTGCCGGTGGATTGGCGGGTGATTGC
>DATGGM010000114.1:0-16927 GCA_035308525.1 Bryobacteraceae bacterium | reverse complement strand
GGCCGCCACGGCATCGCGTCTGGGTGAGAGCATGAAATCAATGGTCTGGCCGGTGGAGTCCACGGCCCGATACAGGTATGTCCATCGGCCGGCTACGCGAACGTACGTTTCATCTACCCGCCAGGATCGATTGGGTGGACGAGTTCCCGGCGAATGCGCTTGCTAAGTTCCGGTGCATGCCGCAGCACCCAACGGCCGATGGTGGAATGGTCCACGCGGAGTCCTCGTTCGGCCATGATTTCCTCAAGGTCACGCAGCGTCAGGCAATAGCGCAATACAGGCTAATGTCGGATCTGTCGCAAACGTAGGCCGGGCAGCTCTGATACCGTGAATTCTCCATGCAGAAGACCAGGCCCGCCTTGTTCCGAGGACGCCATTTCGAGGAATGGCGGAGAGGGGGGGATTCGAACCCCCGGTAGAGCTTATGACCCTACGACGGTTTAGCAAACCGCTGCTTTCGACCACTCAGCCACCTCTCCGTCTTTTAACGTGCTTGATTTCAGCGCGTTGTGGTCACGGTCACTACATTATACTGCAATTTTCTCCTTTGGAGGAACACGCAAGACGGGGCGACCCGCGCCGCTTGAATCTAAGGAGTTCCTGGCTTGTATGGGTGGCAAGGCCGAGCCGGTGGCGGATTGACGATTGCACGGTTGTCCGGTCGAGATTCTCGCCCTCGATTTCCGACGTGGTGACTGCTTCCGCGTCTAATCGCTTCAACCGTGAGCTGCTGCTTATCCGAAGTGCAAAAACGATCCATCGCTCATCCCGAAGGATCTTAACGGATGACGCAAAGCGCCGGGCGGGAACGGTTCGAACAATCGCAATCGTTCCACGGAAGCGCAAAGGGGCGCGTTTTGCCGCGCCGCCAGGTCCGCCGGAATCGTCGTGGAAGCCCAGGGACGCACGACGGCGCGCGTCACCTCGCGATTCCCATGCAGTGAATATAGCCGGAACCGGAAGCCCCGATGCATCGTATTGATGGTGAGGCGACTTATGTTCAAAACTATCTGCTGGGCTTCCGCCCTGTTTGCGGCCGCGTCCCTCCCGGCGCTGGCCGACCAGTGGACCAAAACCTTCACCGTGGGCGCCGCGCCCGAGCTGCGCATCGAGACCAACGACGCCAACGTTACGCTGCGCGCCGCCAACGTCAGCGCCGTCGAGGCGCGCGTCTACACTTCCGGCTGGCGCATCGGACCCGGCGACGTGCATGTTGCCGATCATCAGGCCGGCGACCGGGTGGAGATCGAAGTGAAGGTTCCGTCCCTGCACTTCAACTTCGGCAACCGCTGGGTGAAGATCGAAGTCACAGTTCCTAACGCCACCAAAACCGACGTCCACACTGGCGATGGCAACGTCCGTGCCGACGGCCTGCGCGGCCCGACCCGGCTGATCACTCACGACGGGAATATCGACGGCGAGGGATTCGAGGGGGCGCTGGAAGCCACCAGCGGTGACGGCAACATTCGCATCCGCGGTAAGTTCACCGGGCTGAACCTGCGCAGCGGCGATGGCAACATCGAAGCGGAGGTGGCGCCGGGTTCGCGCATGTCCGCCGGTTGGAGCGTGCACACCGGCGATGGAGGTGTCACCCTGCGGCTGCCCGAGGGTTTCGCCGCGAACCTGGAGGCCCACACCGGCGATGGCCACATCACTTTGGATTATCCCGTGACGGCCGAAGGCGGCATCCGCGATAACCAGGTCATCGGCAAGCTGAATGGCGGGGGAGCCCTCCTGACCGTACATACCGGGGACGGTTCCGTGCATTTGTCGCGGTTGTAAGATGGGAAGGCTGTCTTCCCATCTATGCCGACTGCCACCGCCGCTCCCGCGCATCAACCGCACCCCGTAATTCGGTACATCAATTTCGCGATCACCATCCTACTGGCGGCGTCCGCGGCGGCGGTCTACTGGTTCGTCTATCGCCCGCTCCCACGGACGTCCGGCACTATCCAGGCGCCGCTCGCGCAGCGCGTCACCATCACGCGCGACGCTCTGGGCGTGCCGCACATTTCCGCCGCCAGCGAGGATGATGCCTTGTTCGCCCAAGGCTACGTGACGGCCCAGGACCGCCTGTTCCAGATGGACGGGCTGCGCCGCCTGGCGGCGGGCGACCTGTCGGAAATCGTGGGGCCTGCCGCGCTGGAGGTCGACCGGGATTCCCGCCGCCTGCGCATGCGTCGCATCGCCGAGGCGGCCTACGCGACCCTCCCGGCGCAGGATCGCGCACCTTTGGCCGCCTACGCGCGCGGCGTGAACTACTTCATCGAAACGCACCTGCACGGCCTGCCCATCGAGTTCACGCTGCTCGGCTACCATCCGCGCCCCTGGAGTGTGGTGGATACCATCCTGATCGGGCTGCACATGTATCGCGACCTCACCACCACCTGGAAAGACGAGATCCTGAAGCGCAACATGCTGGCGGCGGGCGACCGCGCCAAAGTGGATTTTCTGTTTCCGCCCCGCAGCGGCGGCGAGTTGCAGCCCGGCTCCAACGCCTGGGCCATTAGCGGCGCGCACACCGCGTCCGGCAAGCCGATCCTGTGCAACGACATGCATCTGGAGTATTCTATCCCCGGCATCTGGTACATGGTGCACTTGAAAGCCCCTGGACTGGACGTCTCCGGCGTCTCCCTGCCGGGCGCGCCCTCCGTGATCGTGGGACACAATCAGCGCATCGCCTGGGGAGTGACCAACCTGCACTTCGACGTGCAGGATCTCTACATCGAGAATTTCGATCCGGCCACCGGCCGCTATCTCTATCGGGGGCAATGGGAGCAGGCCCGCCGCGAACGCGAGATTATCCCGGTGAAGGGCGCGCCGGCGGTCGAGATGCCGCTCTGGGTCACCCGCCATGGACCGCTTTACATCGACGATGCCCGGGAGCATCTGGCCCTCCGCTGGGCGGCCGCCGAACCCGGCGCGTTCCAGTTCCCGTTTCCGGAACTGAATCGCGCCGGCAACTGGCAGGAGTTCACGCGCGCCCTGGCCCGCTTCCCGGGACCGGCGCAAAACTTCGCCTACGCGGATGTCGACGGCAATATCGGCTATCACGCCACCGGGCGCCTGCCCATTCGCAAAGGCTACACCGGTGACCTGCCGGTGGATGGATCGTCGGGCGAAAACGAATGGCAGGGCTTCATTCCGTTCGAGGAATTGCCGTCGTTTTTCAATCCCCCGCAAGGCGTCATCGTGACCGCCAATCAGAATCCCTTCCCGCCCGATTACCCCTATGCGGTGAACGGCAACTTCGCGTCGCACTACCGTTCCCGCCGCATACGCGATCTGCTTCTGGCGCGCAACGGATGGCGCGCCCGGGACATGCTGTCCGTTCAGCAGGACGTGTACTCCGCCTTCTCGCACTATCTGGCGCAGGCCATCGTGGCGGCGTTCGACGCGCACAAGTCGAAGCAAGCGGGCATGCAGATTGCCGTGCAGTTGTTACGCGGCTGGAATGGACAGATGGATAAGGACGCGGCCGCGCCCCTCGTCGTAACGCTGGCCTACGAGCACTTGAAGAAGTTTGTGGCGGAGAGTGCCGCGCCCAACCGGGGCGCCACCCAAAATGCGTACAAATATCAGATGGCGCCCGCGGTGATCGAATCGCTCCTGCGAACCCGTCCGCCCGCCTGGGTCAACGATTGGGATGAAACCCTGCTGCGCAGCCTCGCCCAAGGCCTGGAGGATGGCCGGCACAGCCAGGGCCGGGATCCCGCCCGCTGGACCTACGGCAAGTACGAACCGCTTCTGTTGGCAAATCCCGTAGGACGGCATTTGCCCTTGGTGGCTGGGCTATTCAACATCGGCCCCGTGCCTATGAGCGGATCGCCTACTACCGTCAAACAATATACGGATGCCTTGGGGCCTTCCATGCGCCTGGACGCCGACCTCGCGGACTGGGACCGTTCCCTGTTGGAGGGAACTACTGGCCAGTCCGGTCAAGTCTTGTCGCGCCACTACAAGGACGAATGGGAACGCTATTACAATGCCCAAAGCTTTCCGATGCAATTCCGCAACGTGCAAGCTAAGGATGTGTTGATGTTAACGCCGTAAGGCGCTTACTCGCCGCCGCCCATCTGGACGCCGTTGTCAAACGTCAGTTTGGTGGTGGTGCCGCCCAGTTCGATTTCCTGGATGGTGAATTTGCCCTTGTTCTCGTTGTAAAGAACCCGGGTGCGCTCGAACTTCTTGTGCATATCTTCCACTTTGGCGGGCACTTCCAGTTTTTGCTTGCCTTGCTGGATGATCACCGTGTTGTCTTTTATGTCCAACTTGCAGTCGCCGGCTTTCAATGTTTGGCCCTTCACGACGGAAGGTTCCACGAAGGACACCTTGTAGGTGGCTGCGCTGGCGGCCGAGAGCGCCGCGACGGCGAACGAAATCAGGAGTGATTTAATCATGAGCATATTATAGCACCACTATATACAGGTGTTAATCCCCTATTATCTACAATAATGGAAACGCGATCCACCAGCTCCGGCAACCCCTTACAATGGAAGCTTGTGAGCTTCCAGATTTACCGGGCCGAGGCCGCCGGCATCCTGTCGCCTACCGGCGGCTTCATCGCCCAGGCCGGCTTTACGCACTCGCTCTCGCCGGCCCGCAACTGTACGTTCGGTTGCACCTATTGTTATGTGCCCACCATGCGCATCTATGGCGGCCTGAAACCGGACGACTGGAACCACTGGGGCCGTTTCACCACCTTTAAAAACAATGCCCCGGAGCTCCTGCGCCGTTCCCTGCGTGCCGGGCGGCGCATCTATTGCTCGCCGCTGGTGGACCCCTACCAGCCGGCGGAAGAAACCGAGCGCATGATGCCGCGCCTGCTCGACGAGTTGATCGCGCGCCCGCCGCGCGTGTTCGCCCTGCAAACCCGCGGCCCGCTGATTCTCCGCGATCTGGAGCGCCTCCAGCAGCTCGCCGCGCGCACCGTCCTGCGTGTGAGCTTCAGCATCACAACGGACGACGATAGCGTGCGCCGCCTCTACGAGCCGCATTGCGCGCCCATCGCCGAGCGCCTCCGGACCGTGCGCCGCCTGCGCGCGGCGGGCATCCAAACCTACGCCACCCTGGCGCCCCTGCTACCCTGCGATCCGGAAGCCCTGGTGGATCTCGCCCTGGACGCCACGGATCGCGACATTATCGCCGATCCCTTTCATGTGCGCGCGGTGAAGAAGTGCGGCGCCACCACGCGCGAGGCGGGCGTGCGCGTCAGCCGCGCCCGCGGATTTACCGAATGGCACGACCCCGCCTTTCAAGCGGCGGCCGTCCAAAAAATGCGGCAACGGGCCCTGGCCGCCGGCCGGCGATTCGCCACCGGTACCCGGGCCTTTGCCTGGCTTGCGGAGACAGATCATGACGGCAACGGCAACTGCAAACGAAGTATTGGAACGATTGGAAATTGAGCCGGTCAATTCCGGCGCCTGCCACGGAGACTGGATTCCGAACCCCTCCGGCGGCGAGTTGGCCTCCATCAACCCGGCGGACGGCTCCGTGATCGCGAACGTACGCATGGCGGGACGCGAGGACTATGAGCGCGTCACCGCCCGCGCCGCCGAAGCTTTCCTGGAATGGCGCGCCGTCCCGGCGCCCAAGCGCGGCGGGATCGTGCGCGAGTTGGCCGACGAGCTGCGCCGCGTCAAATCCGACCTGGGCGCGCTGGTCACCATGGAAATGGGCAAGATCCGCGCCGAAGGGCAGGGCGAAGTGCAGGAGATGATCGACGTGGCGGACTTTGCCGTCGGCCTTTCCCGCCAGTTGTACGGCCTGACCATGCACAGCGAGCGCCCCGGCCACCGCATGTACGAACAGTGGCATCCGCTGGGCGTGGTAGGAGTCATCAGCGCGTTCAATTTTCCCGTCGCGGTGTGGTCCTGGAACGCCATGATCGCGGCTGCCTGCGGCGATTGCGTGCTGTGGAAGCCCTCGTCCGATACCCCGCTGACAGCCATCGCGGTGCAAAAAATCTGCAACCGCGTGCTGGCCCGTCACAGTCTGAAGGGCATCTTCAACCTGGTCATCGGCCGCGGCGACCCCGTCGGCGAAGCCATGCTGAACGATGCCCGCGTGCCGCTCATCAGTTTCACTGGTTCTACTCAGGTGGGCCGCCGCGTGGCGCAGACCGTGGCGCAACGCATGGGCCGGACCATTCTGGAGTTGGGCGGCAACAATGGCATCATCGTGATGGACGATGCCAACTTCGACCTGGCGCTGCGCGCGGTGCTGTTCGGCGCCGTGGGCACCGCCGGGCAGCGCTGCACCACCACCCGCCGCCTCTTCCTGCAAAAAGGCATTGCCGCCAAAATGACCGGCGCGCTGCTGAGTGCCTATAAGCAGGTGGCCATCGGCAACCCGCTGGAACCCCGGACGCTGATGGGTCCCCTGGTGAACCCCCGCGCTGTCGAGGACATGATGGAAGGCCTCGACACCGTGCGCCAGCAGGGCGGCGAAGTGATTTACGGCGGCGAACGCCTGGGCGGCTGCTTCGTGGAGCCCACGCTGGTCAAGGCCAGGCCGGATATGCCGATTCTGCGCGAAGAAATCTTCGCGCCCATCCTATATCTGGTCGAGTTCGACGCGCTCGACGACGCCATCCGCTGGCACAATGACGTGCCCCAGGGCCTCTCCTCGTCCATGTTCACCACCAACCTCATTTCCGCCGAGCGCTTCTTGAGCCATGCCGGCAGCGATTGCGGAATCGCCAATGTCAACATCGGCACCAGTGGCGCGGAGATCGGCGGCGCCTTCGGCGGCGAGAAGGATACCGGTGGCGGGCGCGAATCCGGCAGCGATTCCTGGAAGGCCTACATGCGCCGCCAGACCAACACCATCAACTGGTCATCGCAGTTGCCGCTGGCGCAGGGCATCGAGTTCGGCGTCTAGATTCAAAATTGTTGCAGGCCCCCCTGTTTTATCCGCGTTCATCTGCGGCCGATATATGTGTTTGGTTTATGGGCCGCGTTGTCAATTGTCTTTATCCGCGTTCATCTGCGTTCATCGGCGGCCAATAAAGACCGGATCACTTCCCGCCCCGACCCATCAGAATGGCCCATGATGCAGCGCAAGAAAGTCATCCAGGCGGCGGCTCTCGTTGGCGCGATCGTGGGAGCCCTGTTCGTCCGTATCGATATTCCCGTCAACCAGATTCCTTTTCTCACACCCGATCGCGCACTGCTCGATCACCGCGCATTCCTGGCCGCCAGCGTCGTGGGCTGGGTTCTGTTCAGCCTCTACTGGGAGATCGCCGCTCAGGGCGCGGCTGCCGCCAGGAGTTCGGAGAGCAAAGCGCCGCGCGCGGTTCACGTCGCGCTCGTCAACCTGGCCCTGGTGATCGAAATCGCTCCCATCCGCGGCTTGGGCCTGCTGACGATGTACCTGGGCGTTGCCCTGATTACCGGCGAAAGGTTGGCTCCTCGCCGTGGCATCCTATGCCTATTGGCGCAAGATCCGCCTCGAAGAAGCCCATCTGAATTCAGCGTTCGGCCCGGAGTATGACGACTATCGCCGGTCGACCTGGGCCCTGCTGCCGGGCATCTTCTGAGAATTCACCCCGTCTTCAGGAATGTCCCTTTGTCCAATTCCTCGAACGCCTGGCGCAGCTCCTGTTGCGTGTTCATCACGATCGGACCGTACCAGGCCACCGGCTCCTGCAAAGGCTGGCCGGATACCAGTAGAAATCGGATCCCTTCGTCGCCCGCCTGCACCTCCAGCTCGTCGCCGCGGTCGAACAACACCAGCGAGCGATTGTCCGCCGCCGCGGGTGGCGCGGTATCCAGCCATTTGACGCCTTCCGTCGGCACGGCCAGCGGGCCGGATGCATTGCAGAATTTCCCTCCGCCCGCGAACACATAGGCGAACGCGTGGCGGGTCGTCTCGACCGGCAGTTTCCTTCTGCGGCCCGGCGGCACCGAGACATCCACATAAATCGGATCGGCCGCAATCCCGTCCACCGGACCCCGCTTCCCCCAGAAACTGCCGCACACCAGGCGCACACGCGTGCCGTCGTCATCCGTGATCTCCGGTATGTCCGGCCCTTTCACTTCCTGGTAGCGCGGCGGCGTCATCTTCAGCGACGCCGGCAGGTTCGCCCACAACTGGAACCCGTGCATCCGGCCGCCGCTGTCCCCCTTGGGCATCTCCTGGTGAATGATGCCGCTCCCGGCCGTCATCCACTGCACATCGCCCGCGCCGATCACGCCCCGGTTGCCCAGGCTGTCTCCATGGTCGACAGTGCCTGCCAGCACGTACGTAATGGTCTCGATACCCCGATGCGGGTGCCACGGAAACCCCGCCCGGTAGTCCTCCGGAACGTCGTTGCGGAAGTCGTCCAGCAGAAGAAACGGATCGAATTCCCCCGTGTTGCCAAAGCCGAACGCCCGGCGCAGATGCACCCCCGCGCCTTCAATGGTTGGCTTGGCGGTTATCAGCTTGCGAACAGGACGAAGCGACATACGGCCTCCAGGCTTCTGCTATTGTCACAAAAAACTCACCAGTGCTTCGTTGCCGGCCCCGTGGGGACTCCCGTGGTCATCGAGGGGATGCGCCTGCCGGAGCCGTCACCGGCAAAATCTCGATTACCACGCCCGGCGGAACCGCCACAAGCGCGTCGACTTTTACCGTGGATTAGTATCTTGTGACTGCGCGCTGAACGTGGTCCACGCCCGCGACGGCATGTCCCGCAGCGCCGGCCGCTGCCACGCGAACTCGGTGTGCTTGCGCATATGCGGCGCCGCTTTGAACCCGATGCCGCAGGAGTGCCCCAGTGACGCACGCAGCGTCATGGCCTCCGCCATGGCCGCGTCGGAAACCTTCGACTGCACCGCGCCCGTGGGCGAATAGGGCCCCACCCAGGGCAGATCGCCCCTCCCCGACAGGTCGATATGCCCGCAAAGCGTGTGCTCGTCCGGATCGATCTTGTTTTCCACCGTGTCGAAATGATCGGCCAAAAAGCGCTGCCCCGCCGCCGCGTCGATCTTTCCCTTGTTGGCTTGCATCAATTGCAGCCAGCGGGCATGCCGCGTGTTGGCGCTGTCGTTCGCGTCCTTCAGGTCGAAATCCGTCTCTTCGCGCGCCAGCTTTTCGTTGATCGGGAAATTGGAGCCTACAAAGAACCCGTCGCGCGTGCGGTCCAGCGTTACGTTCTTCAAGCCCAGCTCGAGGCTGGCGATCTCGTTCGTCTTGCGGTCCGCCACCAGCCAGGCGTTCGCATAGCCGCCGTTGTTGCCTTCCTTCATGATGCGCGCAAAGTCGTCGATCGACGCCGAGTATTGCATCGCCTTGCGCGCGCGCACGAATTCCGGAATCCCATCGGGATCGAATCCCGCGAACCGGCTGATGGTTGTCTCGGTGATCAGGATGCCCGCCGAATTCACGCCGAAATCGTCGCCGCTGTGGATCAGGCCCGCCATGCCGTCCATCAGGATATGATGGCCCTGCGCCGGCACGATATCGAAGATCACGTTCCAGCGTTCGCCGGTCTCGTAGCTGGTCCAGTTGTTGTGACCCATTACCACCCGGCCATCCTTCGTGTAGCTGCCCGTTGCCACGAACGCGCTGCAATGCTCGGCGGTGGCTAATGCCGAAGGCAGGCCATGCTGCTTGGCTTCCCACTTATCGAAATACGGAAACTCCAGCCAGGCATTCAGCGCCACCACGTCCCACACATCCAGCTTCACTCCGTGGGCCGCCGCACCGTCCGCGATACCCTGTAATTCCGCGCGGTATTCGGCCTCGATGTGCGGCCACAGCATGTTCTGCGCCTTGTCGCGGAAGAATTGCCAGTCCTTCTTTTCGTCGTGATTCATTTCCAGGGAAACCGTCGCCAGCGTATCCTTGATCTCGGGCGCCAGCAGGTATCCGTGCTGGTATCCGATATCCGCCGGGCTGCCCTCCAGGTGCACCCGGATCCAGCCGTTTTGCTCGGCATGCCGGGCGGCGCGCTTCAGGCGCGTATCGGTTTGCGGTTCGCGGGAAGCCAGCAGTAAAGCCAGTCCCGCCAGAAATGCAGCAAGCACAACGGCGATTCGACGCATCCCGTTATTATAGTAAGGACGAACTCCCTATGTCGGACACCCCGCCACCGCGCAAGCTGACCGCCCACGTCAAAGCGGCGGGTTGAGCGTCCAAACTGAGTCCAAAGGTTTTGGACCGCGTATTGGCGAGCATTCCGCGCGTCGCGAACGAAAACGTGCTGGTGGGCTTCGACACGGCCGACGATGCCGGTGTCTACCAGTTGACGGCGGAGCTCGCCCTGGTCCAGACCGTCGATTTCTTCACTCCCATCGTCGACGACCCATTCACCTTCGGGGCCATCGCCGCCGCCAACGCCCTCAGCGATGTGTATGCCATGGGCGGCGCTCCCATCTCGGCGCTGACCATCCTCGCCTATCCCGCCAACGGCGATCTGGACGACCTCGAGGCCATCCTCAAGGGCGGCGCCGGCAAGATGCACGAAGCCGGATGCGCGGTGGTCGGCGGCCATTCGATAGCCGACGACGAAATCAAGTTCGGCTATGCGGTTACCGGCACGATTCATCCCCGGCGCGTGAAAGCCAACGCCGGCGCGCGTACCGGCGATGCCCTGGTCTTCACCAAGCGCCTCGGCACCGGCGTGATTTCTACCGCGCTCAAACGCGGCATTGCCCGCGACGCCGACGTGGCAGCCTCCATCGCCTCCATGCTCACCCTGAATCGCAAAGCGTGCGAGGCCATGCTGGCGTTCGACGTCCACGGCTGCACGGATGTCACCGGCTTCGGTCTGCTCGGGCACGCGCGCGAAATGGCGCTGGCCAGCGGCGTCACCCTCGAGATCGCCGTCGATAGCGTGCGATTCCTGCCCGGAGCGCTCGACTACGCCCGCCAGGGCGCCATCCCCGGCGGCCTCCGGAACAATCGGGAATATGCTTCCTGCGCCGTCGAAACCGCGCGCGGTCTGCCGCCCGAAATCGACAGCTTGCTCTACGATCCGCAAACTTCCGGCGGACTCCTGATCTCTCTTCCGGAGGCCGATGCCACCGCGCTGGTGAACGCTTTCCCGGAGGCTTACGGCATCGGCCGCGTCCTCCCCAGGCAGTCGAAACCCATCAAATTGATATGAAGCCTGACCGCATCATCGTAGCTTTGGACTTGGATTCCGCCGCCGATGCGCGCGCCCTGGTGGCCCGGCTGGGCGCCCAAATCGGCTTCTATAAAGTCGGCATGGAGCTGTACGCGGCCGCCGGCATGGATTTCGTGCGCGAGCTGCTAGGTCAGGGAAAAGACGTCTTCCTCGATATGAAGTATTACGATATCGGCGAAACCGTCAAGCGCGCCGTGCGCGTGGCCGCCCGCGGCGGCGTCCGCTTCCTCACCGTGCACGGCAGCAGTCAGGTGATGCGCGCCGCGCTCGAAGGCCGCGGGGATTCCGCCACCAGGCTGCTGGCCGTGACCGTTCTCACCAGCTTCGATCAGCAGGATCTGGCCGACATGGGCTACCAATGCGCCATCGCCGACTTAGTCTCCCTGCGCGTGCGCAAAGCCGCCGACGCCGGCATGGACGGCCTCGTATGCTCCCCTCTCGACGCCGCCGCCGTGCGCGCCCAGGCAGGTCCCCACGCCATCCTGGTGACCCCCGGCGTACGCTCCGGCGGCGCCGCCAGGGGCGATCAGAAACGTGTAGCTACTCCCGCCGAAGCCATCTCCAACGGCGCGGATTACATCGTGATGGGCCGCCAGATTACCCGCGCATCCGACCCCGCCGCCGAAGCCGCCCGCGTGGCCGAAGAGATTGCATCGTGTGGCCTCTCTGCTTCACGAGGCGATGCGCGCTGACAGCGTCTGCACCTGACGGAGCATCCCCTGCGTGCGCCCGGCCAACTGCCGGGCGCTCTTATCCACGGATTTCGCGATCCGCAGCGACGAGCGCTTGACTTGCTTGGCTTTGCCTCGCACCAGCGCGCGCCGCCGCCTTCCCAGCACCGGATCGAACAGGTACATCAAGCCGCTGCCTATCCCCACTCCTGTGATTAAAGCTACTTTCCCTTTATCAGCCATGAAAATTTCTCCTGGTTCCCGAACGTCCGCTTGATGAGAGCACGTGAGCTTCCCAACTCAATTTCCAGTATGGAAAGTTACATCCTGCAAAGTACTGTGGGGACGCTAGATTCCCAGCATGTTCATTTGCAGCTTCTCGTATCCCTTTTCCCGCGCCCACAGGTCCAGCGACAAGGTCGCCAGCTCGTCGACTACGGGAACGGCCAGTCCCGTCTTGGTGAGATCGACGCTTTTCAAATAGAAGTGGCAGGTGTCGCAGACATCCACGCGGACATGCGGAATCTCGGACGCGGAATAGAACGCCATCTGGGGCTCCCGGTCTTCGCCGCATGCCGGACAACAGACTCTTCGAAATGTCCATTCGTGCGCGCACAGCATGCACTCGAGTGACTTCCTGGCGCCGTCCCCCTCCGGCCGCAGGACGCCCACGATCGGTTTCGCTCCGCACACGGGACAGCGCAACGGGGCGCCGTCCTCGATCGCCCGGGCCTGCCGCGAGCTCAGATACTCGGCGAAGGGCTGCAGGAAGAGCCAGGCCAGGCACCGCTCGGCAAGAAGTGTGTGATCCCCATTCGCGTCCCCATCGGACCGCCACAAATCATCGATTGCCGGCGGCCATGCCGCCGCCCCCTTCCGCGCCAGCTCGGCGGCAGCCTGCGCGAGCGGCGGCGGCGCGATTCGCTCAAGTTCCACCAGGAACCGCGGAAACTTCGGCAGAATCGCGGCCATATCCAGCTCGTCGCGCAACCGGCCAACCGAGGGTCCCTGCGACGAACGCGCCGGCCTTCTTTCAAACTCGGTGTAGAGATTCCGTTGCAGCGCGGCAACCCGCGCATAGAAGCCCAGCCCCTCGGCGGCCGGCGGGTACAAGGAAGTCAACTCGTGGGCGCGGCGGATACGGGCGTCCCAACGGTCGATCATTCTTTTGCTGCCGAATCGCGCAACAATTGCCGGTACCAGGTGTGGTGGTGCTTATTCGCCCAGGCGCGCGAGACGTCGCCGCGAATCACCGATCCAAACGCGCCGCGCTCCATCGCCGTGCCCATATATACGTGGACGATGAAGAGCGCCACCGTGAACAGGAAGCACACGGCATGCACGAAGACGGCGATCTGCCGCACCAGGCGCAGATTCCAGGGAATGTACTGCGGAAACCAGAGGACCAGTCCCGAAAGGAGCAACAGCCCGCCGTTCCCCAAAAACCCCCAAAACAGCAGTTTCTGGCCGGGGTTGAAACGGTCCGCGGAAGGCATCTTCTCGTCTTCGTTGCGGATGTAGTGCCCAATCGAGGCCCACCATGCTTTATCCGAGGGGGTCTCGCGCATCTGCCGGCCCCACATGTTGAACATGAAGCAGGTGGCCAATGCAAAAACAATGCCGATCCATGGGTGCCATTCGCGCGCGGTCGTTCCGCCGCCCAGTACGATAGCGATCCAGAAGAGCCACGGCGTCCAAAAAGCCAGGCCCGTCAGCAGCAGGTAGACGTACGAAACGCCGGCCATCCAGTGAATGAGCCGCTCGTGGAACGAATAGCGAAGCACGCGTCCGTTGGGGAGGAGATATGGTTCGCGGTTCATAGGCCTTCTCCATCGGTTTTCAGCTCGTCTTCCTTCACGATCTTAGGACCGAAACGCAGGTAATGAACGAATACGCCAAATGCGCCGGCTAGGATCCCAAGGTTGCCCAGCCATCTCAGAGGTCTCTTCCAGAGCCCCACCAGCAGCGGAATCCGCGGGTTGCGGGGCAATCCCCCATAGAGTTCGGGATGCTTGGCGTCGTGCAGGACATAGATGACGTGCGTGCCGCCAACGCCCGGCGGATCGTAAACCCCGGCGTCGGGGTGGCCCGAATGGATCCGCAGCTGCGCCGCCCTGGTCTCGGCCAGTTCTTTCATTTCCGGCTTCGTGCCGAAGTGTAGACAGCCGGTGGGGCACGCCTTGATGCACGCGGGTTCCAGCCCCTGGGAGACGCGGTCGTTGCACAGCGTGCATTTGAAGACCTTGCGCGCCGTGGGACTGAACTTGGGGATGTTGAACGGGCAGCCCGACATGCAGTAGCCGCAGCCGATGCAATTGGCCTCCTGGAAGTCCACGATACCGTTGGCGTATTGCACGATGGCGCCGTCGGCGGGACACGCCACCAGGCAGCCTGGTTCTTCGCAGTGCATGCACTGGTCTTTGCGCATCAACAGCATCATGGAGCCGTCTTCGCGCTCATGCTCGTTGAACTTGATCAGGTTCCAGTAATTCCAGGCCGTTTCCGGCATGGTCTGGTAGCTGTTGTCGAAGGTGGTCTGGCTGAAGGCGTATCCGTTCCACTCGAGACACGCCACTTCGCAGGCCTTGCAGCCGATACAAGTGGTGGTGTCCACCAGTTTGCAGACCTGCGATTCCCGGTTGAATCCGGCGCCCGGAACGGAGCCTGCGTGCCCTGAAATTCTAACAATGTCCGTCGCGGTCTGGCTCATCGTCCGCTCCTACGCCTTCTCGAGCTTCACCAGGAAGCCCTTGGATTCGGGGGTATGCGCGTTTGGATCCGTCACCGCGGGAGTGAGCAGATTCGCCGGCGTGCGCGCGTTCCTACCCTCGTCTTCGTCGATTCCACGGAAGCCCTGGTGAATCGGCAGCCCGATCGGATACACCTTCTTGCCATCGATCGTCAGCGGCTTCAGCCGGCGCGTCACGAAGGCTTTGGCGATGTAAGTTCCACGGGCGCTGATCACTTTGACCTTATCCGTTCCTTTGATTCCTTTTTCCTCCGCCAGTTCCACCGGGATTTCGACGAACGGCTCCGGTATGAGCTCGACGTTCATCGGGTTATTTTTCGTCCAGTAGTGATAGTGCTCGGTCAGCCGGTACGTGGTGCAGACAATGCTGTACTCCGCCGGATCGCCGAACTTGTCGTATGGCGTCTTGAATTTCTTTACGAGCGGATTGTTCGACTGGTCCGGGTGCAGCAGGTTCTTGCTCGGGCTTTCGATCGGTTCGTAATGTTCGGGGAACGGCCCGTCCACGAGCATACCGATGGGTACGAACAGCCTGCCCACGCCCTCCGCGGTCATGATGAACGGCCCCATGTGATCCTTCGGGTGGGAGTCCGTCTTGAAATCCGGCACATCGTTGCCGGTCCACGTTTGGGTGGCTTCGTTCCACCACACCTGCTTGCGCTCCGCATCCCAAGGTTTTCCGGCCGGGTCGCACGAAGCGCGGTTGTAAAGGACGCGCCGGTTTGCGGGCCACGACCATGCCCAGTTCGGATAAACGCCTAAGCCCGACGGGTCCTCGGTGCCGCGCCGCTGGATCATTGCTCCGGCTTCCGTCCACATGCCCGAGTAGATCCAGTTTCCGCACATGGTGGTGCCGTCGTCTTTGAGCCATGCAAAACCCGGAAGCTGCTGGCCGGCCTTGATCGCCTGCCCCGTCTTCTCGTCCTTCAAATCCGCCAATGCCTTGCCGTTGATCTCCATCGCTATTTGCGAAAGTGGCGGATGCGCCGCGTCGGCGTATGCCCAGGTCAAGTTGAGAATCGGATCGGGGAATCTGCCGCCCTCTTTCTTGTAGAGATCGCGCACCCGCAGGAAAATTTGGGCGACGATGTCCTGGTCGAGGCGCGCGTCGCCCGGAGTAGGAACCGCGGCGTATTTCCAGGTGACCCAGCGCGCCGAATTCGTCATGCTTCCGTCTTTTTCGGCGAAGCCCGCGCAGGGCAGCCGGTACACCGTGGTTTGGATCTTTTTCTGCTCCTCGGCCGTGATGCCGGGAGCGCGCCAGAACTCGCTGGTCTCGTCCGGATAGATTTCGCCCACCACCAGCCAGTCGGCCTTCTTCAGTGCATTGATGTTTTTATTGGTGTCCGGGCCAACCATCACGCCATTCATGCCGAAGGCCATCATGCCTTTGATCGCGCCGTTGTACATGTCGTCCCAGATATGCGTCCACGAATAATCGCGGCCTATCTTAGGCAGGTAATCGAACGCGAACCCGTTTTCTTTGGTCGCCGCGGGGCCGTATAGGGCCTTGAGAAACGACACCATGAACTTTGGCGTGTTCGAATAATAATTGAACGAATCCCACACAGACGGCTTCGACGCGGTTGGCGTGATGCGCTTCAGAAATGCGGCGAGGTCCGTGTCGGCGGGAATCGGCGCCTTCAGGTATCCGGGCAAGCTGTCGTACAGACCGGCCATGTCGGTGGCGCCCTGAATGTTCGAATGACCGCGCAACGCATTGACGCCTCCCCCGGCTCTTCCCACATTGCCCAGCAGAAGCTGAATCATGGCCGCGGTGCGAATGATCTGCGTCCCGAATGTGTGCTGGGTCCAGCCCACGGCATAAATGATGGTCGCGACCTTCTTCATGTCGCCGTCTTTGCGCACCGAGGTGAACATGTCGACGGCTTTAAGGTATTGGTCCTTCGGAATGCCCGTGATGCGCTCGACGACTTCAGGCGTGTAGCGCGCATACTGCTGCTTGAGCAGTTGGAAGACGCAGCGCGGATGCTGCAGGGTCAGGTCGTAGGCCGCATTCGGCGGCAATCCCGCCGGCGCCCCCGCGGGCGCCCCCGCCGGAGTCAACGACGCCCGCGGAGCGGAATTCGCCTTGCCGCTGACGTCGCCGCCTTGTTCGTAGTTCCAGGTGGATGTGTTGTACGCGCCCGCCGCGGCGTCGAAACCCGAATACAGCCCGTCCTCCGGAAGTTTGAAGCCTTCCTTGACCACGAACGCGGCGTTCGTGTAGTTGACCAGGTAGTCCTTGGCGATGCGATTGTTCTCGATGGCGTACCGAATCAGCCCGCCCAGGAAAGCGATATCGGCGCCCGCGCGGATCTGGCAAAACAGGTCCGCGGTCGCGGAGGTGCGCGTGAACCGTGGATCCACCGAAATCAGCTTGGCGTTGCG
>DATGGM010000113.1:0-9293 GCA_035308525.1 Bryobacteraceae bacterium | reverse complement strand
ACAGGCAAGTAAGCGCCGGCGGGGTCAGCCGCGCCACGCCTCCGGATTCAACAGGTTCGGCGGCCGCCGCCCTTCGATCGCCGCCACCGCATTCTCCGCCGCCATCATCGACATTTTGATCCGCGTATCCACCGATGCGCTGGCGATGTGCGGCGCCAGCACCACGTTCTCCAGCTTCAGCAGCAGCGGATGCACGCGCGGCTCGTTCTCGTACACGTCGATCCCGGCCCCCGCGATCACCCGCTGCTCCAGCGCCTCGGCCAGCGCCGGCTCATCCACCACCGGACCCCGCGAAGTATTCACCAGGATGGCCGTGGGCTTCATCATCCGCAATTCGCGCGCGCCGATCATGTGCCGCGTCTCCGGCATCAGCGGCACGTGCAGGCTCACAAAGTCGGACTCCCGCAGCAGCTGTTCGGCGCTCACCATCTGTAGCCCCAGTTCCTTCTCCACCGCTTCCGGCGCCCGCCGTGTATCGTGATACAGGATGCGCATCGAAAAGCCCGTCCCCCGCCGCGCCACCGCCTGCCCGATGCGCCCCATGCCGAAAATGCCCAGCGTGTGGTGATGAATGTCCTGCCCCACCAGCAGGTCCACCCGCCACTTGGTCCACTGGCCGGAATGCACGAAATGGTGGCCCTCTACCACCCGCCGCGCCGCCGCCAGCATGAGGGTGAACGCGAAATCGGCGGTGGTGTCGGTGAGCACGTCCGGCGTGTGCGTCACCAGGATGCCGTGACGGGTGGCCGCCGGCACGTCGATGTTGTCATAACCCACCGCCACGTTCGAGATCACCTTGATCCCGTCCAGGCTGGCCAGCACCTCCGGCGTGAACTTGTCCATGAGCTGGCTCACCACGGCTTGTTTGCCCCGAATCCGGCGCGCCAGTTCGTCGGCCGCCATCCCGTCGTCGGACTCTTCGTAGTCCAGCTCGGCGTGCTCCTTCAAAAAGGCGATCGCCTGGGGAAAGATGCGTTTGGTCACTAATACGGTGGGTTTCATCGAAGGCAAATTGTCGCACATGCCGCGCCCGGCGTACAATTCGGAGATGGCCAAATTGGGATTCTTAGGACTTGGAATCATGGGCTATCCGATGGCCCGGAATTTACTGCGCGCGGGTCACGAGGTGGCCCTGTGGTCGCACAATGCCGCTAAAGCCCGCGAGTTGGCGGCCGCCGGGAAAGGCACATTCCACGCGACGCCGAAAGCCGTCGCCGAAAACGCCGAAGCCGTCTTCCTGTGCGTGGGCAACACCGCCATGTCGCGTGAGGTGATCCTGGGCCCCCACGGCATCGTCGAAGGCGCCCGGCCAGGGACTGTAGTAGCCGATGCCAGCACCATCGCGCCCACCGTGAGCCGCGAAATCGGCCAGGCATTGGCCGCCCGGAGCGTGGAGTTTCTGGACGCACCCTGCACCGGCTCTAAGTCCGGCGCTGAAGGCGGCACGCTCACCTTCATGATCGGCGGCAGCCGCGAAATTCTCGAGCGCGTCAAGCCATACCTGGAGGTGATGGGCAAACGCCTCTACTATTGCGGCGGACCCGGTATGGGTCTGCACGCCAAGCTCTCCCAGAATCTCATCCTCTCGAACCTGTTGCAGGGCTTCAACGAAGGCATGGTGCTGGCCACCAAAGCCGGCGTGGATCCCGCCCTGATGCTCGACATCCTCGATAACAGCGCCGCCAAGTCGGGACTGGTTTCCGCCAAGGCCCCCCTGGTTCTCCGGCGTGCCTTCGATCCGGCCTTCTCCGTCAAGTGGATGCACAAGGATATCGGCCTGATGCTGGACTCCGCCAACGAGCTGCACGTGCCCCTGCCCCTGACCGCCCTGACTCACCAGATGTTCCAGGCCTCCATCGCCAAAGGCCACGGCGACCAGGACATCTGCGCCACCATCAAAGTACTGGAAGAGCTGGCCGGAGTGGAAGTTAAGGGCGAGCCGCGTTAGGTCCTATCGGCGGCCAGGCCCCGCCTTTCTCCTCGCCCGCATTGTATAATCAATAGAACCCCTCGAATGTTCGACAACCTCTCCGACAAGCTCCAGCGCGTCTTCAAGAACCTCCGCGGCGAAGGCAAGCTGACCGCCGACAACATGGACGTCGCCCTGCGCGAGATCCGCGTGGCCCTGCTGGAGGCCGACGTCAACTTCCGTGTAGTCAAGCAGCTTATCGAGAACATCAAAGTGAAAGCCATGGGCGAGGAAGTGCTCATGGCCCTGTCGCCCTCCCAGCAGGTAATCAAGATCGTCCGCGATGAGCTCATCAAGATCCTCGGCAGCCACGAGTCCAAGCTGCGCTTCGCCAACGAGCCGCCCAGCGTCCTGCTCATCACCGGCTTGCAGGGTTCCGGCAAAACCACCTCCACCGGCAAGCTGGCCCGCTGGCTCTCCAAAAATGGCCACCGCCCCCTGATGGTTTCCGTGGACGTCTACCGTCCCGCGGCCCGCGAGCAGTTGCGCGTCATCGCGCGCGATATCAATCTGCCTATCTACACCGGCGCGCCCGAAGAAACCTTGCCCGCCGATCTGGCCCGCGGCGCACGCAAGGAAGCCGCCAATACCGGCCGCGACGTGGTGCTGGTGGATACCGCCGGCCGCCTGCATATCGACCAGGAGCTGATGACCGAGCTGCAGCAGTTGAAAGAGCAGCTCTCGCCCGTCGAAATCCTGTTCGTGGCCGATGCCATGACCGGCCAGGACGCCGTCAAGTCCGCCGACGAATTTCACAAGCAGCTCGGCATCACCGGCATCATCCTCACTAAAATGGATGGCGATGCCCGCGGCGGCGCGGCCCTCTCCATCCGCCACGTCACCGGGCAGCCCCTCAAGTTCGTGGGCATCGGCGAAAAGTTCGACGCGCTCGAGCCGTTCTATCCCGACCGTGCCGCCTCCCGCATCCTGGGCATGGGCGACGTGCTCTCGTTCATCGAGAAGGCCGAGGAAGTCATCGACAAGAAGCAGGCCGTCGAGATGCAGCGCAAGCTCATCGATAACGAGTTCACGCTCGACGATTTCCGCGACCAGCTCCGCCAGATCCGGAAGCTGGGGCCGCTCGAATCCGTGCTGTCCATGATGCCGCAGGTCGGCATCCTGAAAGATCTCAAGAACGTGAAGGTGGATGAGAAGGAAATCACGCACGTGGTGGCCATCATCGATTCCATGACCCCCAAAGAGCGCGCCAATCACATGCTCGTGAATGGCAGCCGCCGGCGCCGCATCGCCCGCGGTAGCGGCACCAGCGTGCAGGAAGTGAACCAGCTATTGAAACAGTACGCTCAGGCCCGCAAGATGATGAAGAGCTTCTCCGGCGGCCTGTTCGGCAAAAAAATGGGAAAATTGAAGTTACCCAATCTCTTAGGAGTGTGAATGCTGATGATCCGTTTGGCGCGTTTTGGCGCCAAGAAGAAACCGTTTTACCGCATTGTGGTGATTGAGAAGGAGCGCGCCCGCAATGGCCGCAACCTGGAAGTGGTGGGCCATTACAACCCGTTGACCGAGCCCGCCAAGGTGGACCTGAAGCGCGACCGCATCGACTATTGGACCAAGAACGGCGCCCAGGTCTCGGAAACCGTTGCCCGCCTGATCAAAAACAACCCCGCGCCGGTACCCGAACCCGTGGCGTGAAACGTCTGTTAAGTGTATGAAAAAGAACGAGCGCCACTGGTCTCCCTGGTAGCGGCCTTTGCTACCATGAGAAGTGAGAGGCGGGATGATGAAACAGTTGATAGTGGATATCGCCAAGGCTCTAGTCGACATCCCCGATGATGTTGAAGTTCGCGTAGTGGAGGGAGAGCAAGTCACCGTCTTGGAGCTAAGGGTCGCCCAAAGCGATCTGGGTAAGGTGATCGGCAAGCAGGGCCGCACAGCCCGGTCCATCCGCACCATCCTGGGAGCGGCCGGCATGAAGTTGAATCGGCGGTTCACCCTGGAAATCCTGGAGTGAACGCGTCTCCGAAACCCGGCGGCAATCCCGGTGTCCCGCAGTTGGACCAGGAGTGGGTCACGGTCGCCGTCTTGGGACGCGCGCGCGGTATTCGCGGTGAAATCACCGCTCTGGCTCTCAGCAAGCCGGAGCGCTACGCCGGCCTCGGGGAGGTTTTTCTTTTTCCCGGCTCGTTGCCGTACCAGGTCGAGGCGGCCTGGTTCCACGACAACCGGTTGATCTTGAAGTTCCGGGGTGTGGACACCATGTCGGATGCCGAGCCGTTGGCCGGCTTCGAGGTTCGCGTACCGCGCGACCAGCGCGTGGCCCTGGAACCGGGAGAGTTTTTCGAGTCGGATTTGATTGGTTGTGAAGTGGTGGAAAGGGCCGGCGGCGCTTCCCTGGGTCGCGTCATCGGGCTCCGGGATGGCGGCGGCGCCGGTCTTTTGGAAGTGGAAGGTGGACTGTTGATTCCCTTCGCCGGCGAAATCTGCGTGGCCATCCAGCCCGAAAACCGCCGCATTGAAGTGGATTTACCGCCCGGATTAAAGGATTTGAACCAGAAGTGATTTTCCATGTGCTCACGATCTTCCCGGAATTCTTCCGGGGACCCTTTGAGCACGGCGTGATCCAGCGGGCGCGGGAAACCGGCGCGCTCGACATTCGCATCCACAACCTGCGAGACTGGACGTTCGACCGCCATAAAACGGTGGATGACCGGCCCTTCGGCGGCGGCGAGGGCATGCTGCTGAAGCCGGACCCGCTGTTCCTGGCCGCGGAATCCATATTCCCGCCCGGACAGCCCGCCGGAGGGTCCCGCCGGACCGTTTTGCTGTCCGCCCAGGGCCGCCTGTTCGACCAGAAGGTGGCCGGCGAATTCACCGGCCTGGACGAGCTGCTGCTGATCTGCGGCCGTTATGAAGGAGTGGACGAGCGCGTCGCCGAACATTTGGCCGACGACGAGCTGTCCATCGGAAATTATGTGCTGAGCGGCGGCGAGCTGGCCGCGGCGGTCATCATTGACGCTGTAGCCCGCTTGTTGCCCGGAGTGTTGGGCAACCGGTCCTCGGCGGTGTTCGAGTCCTTTCAGCAGGCTGGACACGGCGCGGGCGCGCTGGATTGCCCGCAATATACGCGTCCCGCGGAGTTTCGCGGGTGGAAGGTGCCGGAAACGTTATTGAGCGGAAACCACGAGGAAATCCGCCGCTGGCGGCAGCGGGCCGCTTTGGAAAAAACCGCGCGCATGCGCCCGGACCTCCTGCAGTCTAGAATAGAAGATTAGGATTCTCACATGAACAACCCCCTGTTGACGAAATTCATCAATAAAAACAAGCGCACCGACGTCCCCGAATTCCGCCCCGGCGACACCATCAAGGTGCACGTCAAGATCAAGGAAGGCGACAAAGAGCGTTTGCAGGCCTTCGAAGGCACCGTGATTGCCCGCAAGAATACCGGCATGGGCGAAACCATCACCGTGCGCAAGGTCAGCTTCGGCCAGGGCGTCGAGCGCATCTTCCCCGTCAATGCGCGGGTGATCGATCATATCGACGTGGTGCGCACCGGTCGCGTGCGCCGCGCCAAGCTGTATTACCTGCGCGGTCTCAAGGGCAAGGCCGCCCGCCTGCGCGAACGCGAATAGGCTGGGTGAAGGTTTCCCCAGCCTGCCGTCCATTTTCCATGCGGGCCGCACAGCCAGTGACCCACTTTCGCTGCGAGGGAACGCTCGAGCGTGAGCTCCGCGCGCGCGGATTCCAGGCCGTGGCCGGCGTCGATGAGGTGGGCCGCGGCGCCCTGTTCGGCCCCGTAGTGGCCGCCGCCGTCATTCTTTCCCCCGGCCGTCCGGTGCGCGGCCTGAACGACAGCAAACAGCTCCAGCCCGAGCGCCGCGAGGTGCTCGCCGCCCGCATCATGGAGCGCGCCGTGGCCTGGTCCGTGGCGGCCGTGGACGCTGCCGCTATCGACTGGTTCAATATCTACCAGGCCTCCCGCATGGCCATGGAGATGGCCGTCGCCCGCCTGAAGCCCGCCCCGGACTTCCTGCTCACCGACGCCATGCCCCTGTCGCTTGCCACCCCGCAGCGGCCCCTGGTCAAGGGCGACGAGCAGTGCCATGCCATCGCCGCCGCCTCCATCATCGCCAAGGTCTGGCGCGACGCGCGCATGCGCGTCTGGGATGAAATCTTCCCCCAATACGGCCTGGCCAACCACAAAGGCTACAACACTCCTGAACACGCCCGCGCGCTGGAGCAGTACGGACCTACCCCCCTGCACCGTCTGAGCTTCGAGCCGGTGCGCGCGCGCTCCTTGTTTCCCATGGATCTCGACCCGTATGCCGGAGCGCAGTTGGATCTTTTCCGAGAGCTGGAAGCCGCGTCATGACCGATCCCATTCCGGCCCCCCGCTATCGCTGGTATCACGTCGCCCGATCCCTGATCTTCATCGTCTTCTGTCTGGAGCTGGGATTCTTCCTGGCCATCTTTCCGTGGTCCGACCTGTGGGAAAGAAACTTCTTCTCCACACTGGCCCCCGAGTGGCGCATGTATTGGGAAAACGCCTACCTGCGGGGCGCCGTCAGCGGCCTCGGCCTCGTGAATATCTACATTTCGCTGGTCGAGATCTTCCGCCTGCGCCGCTTCGCCCGCCGCTGAGCCCGGCTTTACCTCTCTGCAACCGACTTCTCCGCCAGTTCCCCGATGATCGGCAGCGAGTAGGCCTCCTCGTGGCTGGTCTTGATGATCATGAAGATCGACACGCAGAACAGCATCACCTGGATGACCCCGTTCACGTGCATGTGCGGAATCACGAAGAAGATGGGTTTCAGGACCCAGTCTTCAATCAGCCAGGCCACGAACAGGTACAGCCCCTGGAAAGCATGGAAGCGGACGATCCGGTCGTTGCGAAAGCGTTGCGACGCCAGGACTACGATCGAGCCGATCCAGCCTACGCCCGGGATGTAGCACAGAATGGACGCCGTGCGCGGCGTAATCGAGGTGAATGGATCGGATGGGGCAACCCGCGCCCGCGCAGGGACGCCGGGCTGCCGTGATCCGCACTTGGCGCAGTAGACATCCGCCGGGTCCACCTGAGTTCCGCATTGGCTGCAATAAGGCATCCGTAACTTGATACGTTACGCCAAAACGGAATGTTCCGGCAAGCTGGTGGCGAGCAAGCACTTGCTCGCTGTCACTTCACGCTGAAGGGAACCGCGGCAATATGGTTCTCCCACTCCATCTGCAGCTTGCCCGCATGGCCGCCGGCGCCCGACAGGGTAATCTTGAAAACCTCGACCGGCGCCGAAGGCTTGCTCATATCCATCTTTACGCGCCCCAGGTCCATATTCGACTTGTAGGCCAGTCCCCACTCCTTGGTGTCCTTGCTGACGATCAGCTCCCAGTTGTCCGGATCGGCCACATTGACGAAAAGCGTGTAATCCCCGGCCGGAACCGCGAGGCCCTTGATGTCCAGGTCGGCGTCCGTGTGCAGGGCCGTAGCCGAGTTGGCCCCCGCGCGCCATACCGGGTAATGCGGGTCGTGCGAAAGTTGGCCGCCGTCGCCGAAGATTTTCCTGCCGCGTACCGATGGCGCCGAGTATTTGATCGTGATGTTCTTGCCGGCCACGGTCACGGAAGCTTCGGCCGGCGGGCTCTTCGGCTGCGCAAATCCGGTACCCGCCGCCAAGGTCGCCAGGCCGGTGCAAATGCAAAGGAATTTGGTCACTTTGGGAGATCTCCTTGTAGTAGTTTCGGGAATGAACCCTAATCACCAGCCTACTCCAAACCGCGCGAAGTGGCAGCCCGGCTGCTGCTTCTTCTTATCCGCGTCCAGCGGCGTGCATCGGCGGCTGATCTTGACAGCCCGCCGGGAAGAAATTTGCGAACTTCGCCTTCCCGGTGTAAGATATCCGCTGACGGCCGGAGGTGGGTGTGGAATCCTTCCGAAATCAGCTGAAGCACGTTGTTCGCAGGCTCGTGCGTGCGCCCATGTTCACGCTCGTCACCCTGCTCACCATCGCCATTGGAGTCGGCGCCAACAGCGCGATTTTCAGCGTCATCAACGGCGTTCTCCTGAAGCCGCTCCCGTACCCCGAGCCCGAAAGGCTGGTGAGCGTCAGCCAGGTGGCTCTAGGCGCCGGCGCCCTGGATATCCGTGTCTCGCCGTCCGATTACTTCACTTTTCGCGAGGAAAACCGCACATTTGAGCAGTTTGGTATCTGGGCCCGCAGCAGCGTCAGCGTCACCGGACTCGCCGCCCCCGAGAGGGTGCCGGCACTCGAGGTTACCTCAGGCACGCTCGCAGCCCTCGGCGTTCAGCCAATTCTCGGCCGGTGGTTCACGTTGAAGGATGAAACCTACGGTAGTCCAAAAACACTGATCCTGACCTATGGTTATTGGCAGCGCAAATTCGGCGGCGGTGCTTCCGTCATCGGCCGCCGCATCGTGGCGGACGGCGTGGCCAGAGAAGTCATCGGGGTCATGCCACAAACCTTTCGGTTCCTTGAAGAGAAGCCGGACTTGATCTTTCCGTTTCAGTTCGAGCGTGGCAAAATTTTCCTCGGCGATTTCAGCCACCGGTCCATCGCGCGGCTCAAACCGGGCATCACCCTGGCGCAGGCCCATGCCGATGTCGCCCGCATGACTCCTTTGGTGAATGCGAATTTCCCGCCGCCCCCCGGCATCACCGTCAAACAATTCGAGGACGCCCGCATCCAGCCCAACCTGCGCCCGCTGAAGCAGTATGTAATCGGCGACCTGACCAAAGTGCTTTGGGTGTTGATGGCAAGTATTGGCGTGGTGCTGCTCATCGCCTGCGCCAACGTAGCCAACCTGCTTCTGGTCCGCGCCGAGGGACGCCAGCAGGAGCTTGCCGTCCGCACCGCTCTGGGCGCCGGCTCGGCTCACATCGCGGGCGAGTTTCTCGTGGAAAGTGTCTTTCTCGGGTTGCTGGGCGGAGCCGCCGGATTGGGCCTCGCGTATGGGGCCTTGCGCCTTCTCGTCAGCCTGGCGCCGGCCTCCCTTCCTCGCCTCGAAAACATCAGGCTTGATCCTCTGGCCCTCCTGTTCACGCTTGCCCTGTCGCTCGCGGCCGGGGTCCTGTTTGGGCTGATGCCGGTATTCAAATTCGCGGCGCCCCAGTTGATGGCTGCCCTGCGTGCGGGGGGGCGAACGTTAAGCCAGAGCAGGGAGACGCATCGCGCGCGCAATGCGCTGGTGGTGCTGCAAGTGACGCTGGCGGCGATTCTGTTGATCGGTGCCGGCCTGACGATCCGCACCTTTCAAGCATTGCGGAATGTCCAGCCCGGCTTCACAGGGCCGCGTGAATTACAGACCGTGTCCCTTTCCATTCCGGAAAGTCAGGTAAAAGACCCGGAGCGTG
>DATGGM010000112.1:0-4592 GCA_035308525.1 Bryobacteraceae bacterium | reverse complement strand
CCGCTCATCACCAGCGAATGGGCGGTTGCGGTTTTTCGCGAAGCGCGCGCGGCCGGCCTCGTGACGGGATTCGTTTCCAACGGCAACGGCACGCCGCAGGTCCTCGAATACCTGCGGCCCTGGGTGGATCTCTATAAAGTGGACCTGAAGAGCTTCGACGACCGCCGCTATCACGAGTTGGGCGGGCGGCTGGGACCGATTCTCGATTCCATCCGCCGCATTCATCAGATGGGTTTCTGGCTGGAGATCGTGACATTGGTAGTGCCTGGCTTCAACGATTCCGACGCCGAGTTGACGGCCATTGCGGAATTTCTGGCTGGCATATCATCGGACATCCCATGGCATGTGACGGCGTTACATGAAGACTACAAGATGTTCGGGCAGGGCGACACCGGCGCTGGAACGCTGCGCCGCGCGGCGGGCATCGGGTGTGCGGCGGGTCTGCGCTATGTGTACGCCGGCAATCTTCGGGGCCAGTTGGACAAGCTGGAAGACACGCACTGCCCGAAATGCGGCGCGGCCGTGGTGGAACGCAACGGATTTCGGGTGTTACGAAACCGGTTGACGGACGACGGACATTGTCCCGATTGCCTGACACCCATTGCAGGCTATTGGCGCGGATTGCCGCGCGAATCGCGGGAAGCCCACCTTTTATTGAACGGCCGGTGTGGTTGACTTATGCAAGCAGTGCACGTATCGCCGTACGGCGGCGCGTGGTATCCCGACTGCCGCACGGATCTCGAGCGTCTGCTCGATGATCTATTCGATTCTTCCCGGCAAAGGACCGGCGCTTTCCTGTTACCGAATGCACTGGGCTTCGTGGTGCCGCACGCCGGCTTGGAGTATTCCGGCACGGTGGCCTCGGCCGCTTACCGGCACGTCGCCCGGCAGCAACCACGCCGCGCCGTGATCCTGGGTTTCGCGCACAAAGGCGGCCCGGCGGGGATTTCGATGCCTGATATCGGCGGATATCAGACGCCCCTGGGCGATACCGCGGTGGACCGCGAGACGCTGGAGCAACTGGCTGTACATGGACCGTTTCAATTCGTGGCCGAGGACCACATCTGCGATCACTCGGTAGAGATCCAGTTGCCGTTACTGCAGCGAGCGGCGCCCGACGCGCGCATCGTGCCACTCTTCGCAGGCTACCTGAATAACTCCGCGCGTAATGCCGCGGCCGAGGCGCTGGCGGACCTCTGCGGGCCCGATACGATCTTCCTGGTCAGCTCCGACCTGACGCATTTCGGACGGGCCTTCGGATACGAACCGTTTCCGGTGGATTCAGCCATTTCCGCGCGCCTGAATATGCTGGACCACCACCTGATGGAGTCGATGGCGAGCCTCGATCCGCAATTCTTCCTGGAGGCGGTGGCCCAAAACCACCCGACCGTGTGCGGCCGTTCGCCGATCGCGCTGTGGCTGCGCACACTGGCGCTCGTCAAGCGCGGGGAGATCTTTCAAGAGACGCTGGATTATCAGACATCGGGCGATATCACGGGTGACTACGAGCACACTGTGAGCTACGGCGCCCTGGGCTACTTTCCCGCGGAGTCGTTCTGGCTGGACGCGACCGGCCAGAACCTGTTGCTGGAGAGCGCCCGTGAAACGCTGCGGCTGCTGCGCGCCACCGGAGTGCACCGGGCGATACCGCCGCGCGAGATGACGCCTGCACTCTCGCGAAAGACGGGCGTTTTCATCGGACTGCACCAGGGGCAGAGACAGCTCGGCTGCATAGGCAACCGATCGAGCTGTGAGAGCCTTGCGGAGAACGTGCCGGAGACTACCCTGCGCGCGGCGCTCGATGATCCCCGCTTTCCAACCATACTCGGCGTCGAAGGCCGGATCGATATCGAGATCTCGATACTGTCGCCCATGAAACCGATCCGCGATGCCCGCGCTTTCCAGGTCGGCCAGCACGGCGCGACGCTCGAATGCAGCGGCCGCCAGGCGCTGCTCCTGCCACAGGTGGCCGAGGGCCGCGGGTGGACGGCCGACCGGTTTCTAAAGGCCCTTTCCGTGAAGGCGGGGCTGGGGTCGAAGGGATACCAAAGCAATGGCGCGCATTTGAACGTGTTCCGCGCACAGGTCTTCTCAACTGGCGTGGCCGACAACAGAGCGGAGGTGCCGCACGCTGTTTGAGCCCGGTTTCCATCGCGATCGAATCGGGGCGGCCGTGGCTCCTCCGGCACGGATACCGATTGGTGAACGAGAAGGCCATGGCCATGTCGGCGGCGATGGGCGAGGCGCGCGACGGCTTCCTCCACAGGTGTCCCGAATCCAGCCATGATGGGGTCGAGCGGCGCTGTCATGCGCGCGACGTTGACTTGGGCGGGTGGTATGCCGCGGGCGTATTTGAATAATTTCGCACCGCGGAACTGGGAAGGAGTGAAGGAGGTGGGCAGGAAAACTAGAAACGCGCCGGCTACGTGGCCGGCCCAGGCAACTGCTACAACGGGGACGGACGGCTAACAGACGAAGCCGTCCGCTCCCGCGCTCCAGTCATTAGAAGCCTGCCCCCGAAGATACCGGAAGCTCGGTAACCACCGGTTCGGCGCTGGCGCGCAGCGCTTTGTTCCTGACGCTCTTGGTCATACCGAACGCAAACGATTCGCCGATGACGCCGGCGTCAAATGCGCGCACCACGAAGGTGCCATCCACATTGGCGACTTCCAGAACGTTGCGCCCGGATTCCTGCTCCGGCTTGGCAATTGCGAGAAAAGTCTTGCTGACGCCCTCGCCGTTCAGATGGATACTTGGCACGTGCTCCAGCTCATGCCTTTCCGTGTTTACCCAGATGGTGTACTGGCCGGGCTGCAACAGGGTGTCTCCCCAGTACGCCGCGGCAGGCAGCTCAAACGTCCCCTTCAGGACCTGTTCCGCGCTGGCCTGCATAGTGGTCAGGCCCAACGCCAAAGCCGTCAGCGCCAGGCACATCGTCAAACGTTTCCCTACGTTCATGCTATTCTCCTTTTTATAGACCTCGCCGAGCGAACCCTTTGAGGTAGTCTCTTCGTCTATGTAAGTAAGATGAGCATTGGTTGAACCCGGTTTATCAGCAAGGAGTCAATTGTTTCTGATGGCACAACCGGAGCATTCCAAAGGGTTTGATCGACTATGTCATTTCCAGCGCCAAAATTCATGAGCGATAGAGGAAAGATGCGCTTTGGGCCGTTCGAGGTGGATATCGACAACCGCGAACTGCGCAAGCACGGGTTGCGCATCAAAGTGCAGCGCAAGCCGTTTCAGATTTTGGAGTTTCTGCTGCGCACGCCAGGCCAACTGGTGATGCGCGACGATCTGGCGAAGCATCTGTGGCCGGGGCTGCACGTGAGCTTCGATCGCAGCCTGAATACCGCGGTGAACGCTCTGCGGCGGGCGTTGGGCGACGTCTCGCGCAGCGCGCGCTATATCGAGACGCGCACGGGGCTCGGATATCGCTTCATCGCGCCCGTGGAGGGAACCGTTGCCGCGGAAAGCGCGGGCATGCAACTGGTGCATTCGAATGCCGCCGGCGAAGCGCCGCAGGACTATCTGAAGGGCCGCTATTTCTGCCAAAAGCTGACGGAAGAGGATGTGCATAAAGGCGTGGCGCATTTCAACGCCGCGCTGGCGCAGGATCCGGAGTGCGCCATCGCCTACGCGGGCCTGGCCGACGCGCAGTGTCTGGCTGCATTGCTCAACATGGGGATGCCGGCGGAGATCTATCCACGGGCGAAAGAGATGGCTATGAGTGCTCTGCACGCGCGGCAGGATCTGGGAGAGGCGCACGCGGCACTGGCCAGTGTGAAACGATTGTTTGAATGGGATTGGGCGGGCGCGGAGGCCGAGTATCTCACGGCCCTGGTGCTGAGTTCCAACTCAGCGATCGTGCATTACGCGTACGGCGAGCATCTGGCGTCCGTCGGCAAGATCGAAGATGCCTTGCGGGAGCTGCGGCGGGCGGAAGAAATCGATCCGTTGTCGCCCTTGTTCACGTTGGGCGTGGCCTGGGGCCTGTATGTGGCGCGCGATTTTCAGAGCGCGGCGGAACAATCGTGGAAGGTGCTGGCGATGGAACCGAAGTTCGGGCCCGCACAGCATACGCTGGGACTGGCATACGCGCAGGCTGGGCTCACCGAAGACGCCATCGTGGAATTATCGAATGCGCGCACTTGCGCGGGCGATCAGCCGGCGATCCTGGCGTCCCTGGCATACGCTTACGCCGCTGCCGGAGATACCCGCGCGGCTTGCGGGATGCTGCGCGAACTGGAAGATCTGGCCGGGCGCAGACATGTCTCGTCCTACTGGCTGAGCTTGGTGTACGCGGGCCTGGGGGACTACCCGCGGGCGCTGGATCTGCTGGGGAAGGCATTTCAGGAGAGAGATGTCTGGCTGACCTGGCTAAAAGTCGAACCGCGCTTCGACGGTCTGCGCCGCGAAGCGCGGTTTCAGAAACTGCTCGGTGACATCGGTCTGAACACTGCGGACTGACAGGCTTACAGGCCGGCCACGGACGAAACTGGGACCGTGACGGGTTGCGACACGCTTCCACGGAGCGTCAGGTTGTGGACGGTCTTGGATAGGGCGAACCTATACTCCCGGCCGTTCACGCC
>DATGGM010000111.1:0-2326 GCA_035308525.1 Bryobacteraceae bacterium | reverse complement strand
CGCCCGACTCCAGGGCCGCCCAATTCACCTTGGCGCCGGCCTCGATCAATACCGAGAGATACTGCTGCTGGGCAACCGCCTCGATGGCGCCCCGCAGATCCGCGCGCCCGTCGCGACCGTCCAGAATCAGCACGCGCGCGCCGCGGCTCTCGAGCGCTGCGCGCCGATCGGCGGGCGCGGCCGAAGTCCCCACCACCAGCAGATCGCCCGCCGCGCTGCGCACCATCTGCGAATCGAGCGGCAGGCGCAAGCGCGAATCGAGCACGATACGCAGCAGCGGCCGGCTGCGCGGCAATCCCGTGCGATCCGTGAGCAGGCAATCGTCGGCCAGCACCGTGCCGATGCCCGTCAGGATGGCGTCCGAAGAGTGGCGAAGCTGCTGCACGTGCCCGCGCGCCTTATCGCTGGTGATCCAGCCCCGGTTGTCGTCCGGCGCGGCGATCTTGCCGTCCAGCGTGAGCGCCGTCTTCAGCGTGACCAGGGGCAAGCGCGTGCGCATGAAATGCACGAAGGCTTCGTTGAGTTTCTCCGCCTCGCCGGAAAACGCGCCGGCGATCTCGGCTTGAATGCCCGCGGCGCGCAGCTTCTCCAGGCCGGCGCCCGCTACCCGCGGGTTGGGATCTTCGAGCGCCGCAACTACCCGCGCCACGCCCGCCTGAATCAGGGCGGTGGTGCACGGTCCCGTGCGCCCCTGGTGGCAGCAAGGCTCCAGGTTGATATACAGGGTAGCCCCGCGGGCGCGCTCGCCGGCTTCCTCGAGCGCCAGGATCTCGCCGTGCTTCATGCCGGCGAAAGTGTGGAAACCGCGCCCCACCACCTGTCCGTCGCGGACCAGCACCGCGCCCACCATCGGATTGGGGCTAGCCTGCGCGTCCCCCGCCCGCGCCAGGTCCAGCGCCTCGCGCAGATACCCGGCGTCGGCTTGCTCCCGCGGATCGCTCATTTTTCAAAGAGTGAAGCGATGAACTTTTCGGCATCGAACGGCAGCAGGTCGTCCGCCTTCTCGCCGATGCCCACGTAGCGGATCGGTATGTTCAGCTCGCGCGCAATGGCGATCACGATGCCGCCTTTGGCCGTGCCGTCGAGCTTGGTCAGCACGATGCCGGTGACACCGGAGGTTTCGGTGAACTTGCGCGCCTGTTCCAACCCGTTCTGTCCGGTGGTGGCGTCCAGCACCAGCAGCACTTCGTGCGGCGCATCCGGAATCACCCGCGCCGCCGTCCGCTTCATCTTCTCCAGCTCGGCCATCAGGTTGGTCTTGGTTTGCAGGCGGCCGGCGGTGTCCACGATGACGTAGTCGGTCTTACGCGCGCGCGCGGCTTGCAGCGCGTCGAACAGCACCGCGCTGGGGTCGGCTCCCTGCTTCTGCCGGATCACATCCGTGCCCGTGCGTTCGCCCCAGATTTCCAGTTGCTCGATGGCCGCGGCGCGAAAAGTGTCCGCGGCGCACAAAAGCACGCTGCGCTGCTCGCCGCGAAATCGATGCGTCAGCTTGCCGATGGTGGTGGTCTTGCCTGAACCGTTCACTCCCACCACCAGGATCACGGCCGGCGGCTCGGCTACCCGCGGCATGGGCCGCTCGGAGGCCTGCAGGATTTCGAGCAGATGCTCGCGAATAAGGCCTTCGATCTCGCCGGCGTCGCCCACCAGGCTGCGGTCCACGCGCTCGCGGATGCGTTCCAGAATCTCCGTGGTAGTGCGCACGCCGATGTCCGAGCTGATCAGCGTGAACTCCAGTTCGTCGAGCAAATCGGCGTCGATCTGCTTGGCTCCCTGCAGCATGTCTTCCAGGCGCGTGACCAGACCTGCGCGGGTCTTCTCGACGCCGCTCTTCAGGCGCTCCAGCAGAGTCGGCTCTTGCTCGACCGACCCGAATAGCGTTTGGATCATTGCGCTCCCAGCCAGTATCCCGGACGCGTGCGCACCTTCACGTCGTGGCGGCCGCCCACCTCCACGGCAATCTTATGGAAGCCGCCCTCGTCCTTGTTATTGGGCACGTACGAGATCAGGTACTGGCTGTGCAGTTCCACACCGATGCGCTCGATGGCATCCTCCAGGCCGCGCTGCCGCATGAAGCCGAACTGCGCCCCGCCCGTGCCCCTCGTAAAGACCTCCGCGGGATTCTGCTTGAAGATGGCTTTGGCGTCTTTGAAGACTTCCACCATCAGCGGGACGAATTCCGCGCTGCCGCCCTCGCTGCCGGTAGCCTGCATCACGGTGTTGGGGGTCGCGGGGACGCCCGATGGCAAGGGCGTCATGGCCGGCGGACGGTTGTCGGGCCGCCCCGGATCGGCGCGCGCCATCAGACTGGTCACAAAGCGCGAAA
>DATGGM010000110.1:0-23348 GCA_035308525.1 Bryobacteraceae bacterium | reverse complement strand
CGCCGCCATATAAGCGAGGAACTCCTCAGATTCAAGCGGCGCGGATCGCCCCGTCTTGCGCGTGTTCCTCAAAAGCGCAAAGGGGCGCGTTTTGCCGCGCCGCCATATAAGCGAGGAACTCCTCAGATTCAAGCGGCGCGGGTCGCCCCGTCTTGCGCGTGTTCCTCAAAAGTAGCCGTCGTAGCTTTCTGTGGCTGGTCTTCATCCGCGCAATGGGGCTGGACACAGAAATATTGAGCGTCTCCAGTTTGCCGTTGGTATTGATCCTGAAGTCCGTGCCCCCATTGCCCGCGCCGCCAGCCCAGGTTGTGCCATAGAGCCAGCCAGGGCACCCGGAGACCTTACAGAAATTGTGGAGTTTTGAAAATGTGCCGCTGGAGGTGAGCTTGTAGACCGTGCCGTAGGAGTGCCGTCCACCATACATGGTCGTACCGTAGAGATTGCTGTCGAGCCCTTCGACGGGAGGTGCAAAAGGTGACTCGCCGTTTGTCCCGTTGAAGAACTTGAGGGTGGTAAAAGTCTGTGCGGGCGACGCGATCACCATCGCGACGCAGAAAGCCGCCCCAAGCTCCGGCAAACTGGAAAAACCGCTGGACACTTCCGGCGGCTAGAATAGTTCTTCAATCGCATATGCATCGAATTCCTCAAAAGGAGCACTGCAACCATGGAACGCGAAATATCGAGGCGTACGGCGTTGGCGAGTGCCGGAGCCGCGCTGACAACCTCCCTTTTCACCGGCCGGATAAAGGGAGCGAACGACCGCATCACGATAGGCTTTATTGGGATCGGGGCAATGGGTTCAGGAAATCTGGACTTTGCCATGAAAATTCCTGAAGCCCAGCCCGTGGCGGTTTGTGATGTTTACCGGCCGCATCTGGAACGCGCGGAAGCCGATGCACGCCAGAAAGGATTCCAGGTGAAAGCAGTCTCTGATTTCCGCGAAGTGCTGGCGGATAAGTCCATCGATGCGGTTTGCATCTCCACTCCCGACCACTGGCACGCGTATATGGCCGTGGAGGCGTGTAAGGCAGGCAAGGATGTCTTCGTGGAAAAGCCCGCCTGCAAGTTTGTGGAGGAAGGCCAGAAGATGGTCGAAGCCGCGCGCAAATACAACCGCATCGTGCAAGCCGGCACGATGCAGCGGTCTGGGGGCTATTTTCAAAAGGCCGCTGAAATCGTCAAGAGTGGCAGGCTCGGCGCAGTGACGTTCTGTCATGCGTTCCAAAGTGGGATGACGGAGCAAAAGGGGTTCGGCAATCCACCGGACGGCGATCCACCCGCGGATCTCGATTGGGATTTGTGGCTCGGACCCGCGCCAAAGGTCCCCTTCAATCCGAATCGCTGGGGCGTTAAAGCCGCCACTTTCCCCACATTCCGATACTTCTGGGATTACGCGGGGGGCGCCATGACCGACTGGGGCGTGCACCTGATCGATCCGATCCACCAGTGCTTCGGTGACCCCATGCCCCTGGCGGTCTCGGCCATGGGCAGCAAGTTCTACGTAGAGGACAATACCCAGACGCCGGACACGATGCTGGCAACGTTCCAGTATGAGAATTTTCTTTCCAGTTACGAAAGCCGGACGTGCAACCCGCTGCCGATGTTTGGGCTCGGGCAGGGCGCCGGCAGCGTAATTCATGGCACGGATGCCACGCTGTTCGTGAACCGGGGCGGCTGCCGCATCATCCCCAATAAGAAATCCACGGAACCGGAAACGTGGGAGAAAGACCGGGCGATGAGTGATATGAACGTGCCCCACTGGCGGAACTTCCTGGAGTGTATCCGGACCCGTCAAAAGCCGATTAGTGAAATCGAAACCTGCGTGCGCTCCTCGACGGTTTGCCTGCTGGCGAATCTTTCGATGCGCTTCAAGTCGCGAATCGATTGGGACCAGAACAAATGGACTTGTGCGCAGAGCGACATGCAGCGGTACCTGATGGCCACGTATCGCGAACCATGGAAGCTGGACGTCTAACGCGAGCGGTCAGGTCGTCGAGGCAGAGGTGTGCTTCTCCCGAACATCAACCCGCGTGGGCACGCGGGCGGCGATGTGAAGTGCCCGCGGGCGAGGCGGCCGGTTCGCGCCGGTTGTTCATCCGCAGCGCGCGCATGGCGCGCATGGTTTCGGCCGCATCCGCCTCGCCGCGGCGGGCGATCACGTGCTCCCCGATGATGCAGCTCCACAGCATCGCGACCAGGATGGCGATGCACACCAGACCCGGTCCCGTGATTTTGGCGATCGCCACAACGACAGACGATGCAATCTGTTCTCCACAGCGTAGCGGGTTTGTTATCAATATCCAGTCTCAGAGCAGTGTGATCCGCGCGCCACACAAGGGCAAATCCTGCACGCCACTCCAGGCTTCTTATCCCACACCGTTCACATCATAACCGACCGATGCAGGCGGTCAAGTTCTCTTTATGGGGTTGGTGCCCGGCATCGGTTCGTCTTCGCGCAAGTAGTCAGGTACACTTGAAGAGATGGGAGCTGTCAGGCAAAAGGAACTGCTGCGAGCCGGCCGTCGCGCGCCGGATTTCAATCTGACCCGCCTGGGGGACGCCGGCGAAACCGTGAATCTAGGAAAGCTGCTGGCCGATGGACCCGTGCTTCTGGCCTTTTTCAAGTCCACTTGTCCCGTGTGCCAGATGACGCTGCCTTACCTCGAACGGGTTCATCGGGGACGCACTCCCGGTTCGCTCACGATTTACGGTGTCTCGCAGGACGACGCCGAAACCACGCGGGAGTTCAGCCAGGAATTCGGGATCAGTTTCCCCATGCTGCTGGATACGGAAGAAAGCGGTTATCCGGCCAGCAACGCTTACAGCGTCGGGCATGTGCCGTCCTTAGTGCTGGTGGAACGCGACGGGAACATCGCCTGGGGCCTGGAAGGATTCAACAAGAGGGAGTTCGTCGCCATGGCCGCGCAAGCGGGCGTGAGTCCGTTCGGGCCGGACGAAGACGTGCCGGAATGGAGAGCTGGTTGAAGCTCGAAAAACTAGGCTCCCGGCGGGAGCGGAGAACGAAATCGAATGGCAGGTAAGCTCGACGAGATACTGGGTTCGGCGGCGGCGATCGCCAAGGGCATGGGGGTCACCTTCAAGGAGATGATGTCCCCCACGGTGACCGAGAACTATCCCGACGAACCACCCAAGCTGGAACAGCGCTACCGCGGCGTACACGTTTTACAGCGTGACGAAAACGGCATGGAGAAGTGCGTGGCGTGTTTTCTGTGCGCGGCGGCGTGCCCTTCCAACTGCATCTACATCGAGGCCGCGGAGAACACCGACAAAGTGCGGATCAGCGGTGGCGAGCGCTATGCCAAGGTCTACAACATCGACTATAACCGCTGCATCTTTTGCGGTTATTGCGTGGAGGCCTGTCCCACGGACGCCATTACGCACGGGCACGGCATCGACGTCGCCAGTTTCAATACCGCTACGCTGGTGATGCGCAAAGAGAACATGCTGGCGCCACTGCCTGAAGTCGCGCGTTAGCGCGGATCCATCACCCGAGCCATTCGGTTACCGCAATGCCGCCATCGCGATTGCGGTGCATGAAGCGGAGTTGCCGGCCATCCTCTATACGCAAGGTCAGAATCTTACCCTGGTGCACACTCACGAACGATCCATCATACGGACACCAAACCTGGCCGGAGAGCGTCTTCAATTCGGCTTTGGACGGACGTTGGCCCGGTTTGTCGCCATCCTGAGTGAAACTCAGGTGATACTCCACTGAAATCGTCTTGCCGCGCCCGGTAGTAACCGTGCCTGTCCCACTGAGGCGTTTGGCTGGCCTGATTTTGCTGCCTGGCGCGCCGGACTTCGACAGTTGCAGGGTGAAGATATCCTTCAATGGGCCTCCCTCGCTGACTTGGAACCTTCATTATAGCAGTTCAGGCTGCGTTGAATTCTCCCGTGGCGAGGCCCACATGCGCCAGGTGATGCTCGCCGTGCCAGGCATACAACGCCAGCGTACGGTCGAGGGTGACAGGGCCGAGTTGGGAGTGATGGAACGTGCGCGCGAAGTCCACTGGAGTCATGGAGCGCAGCAGCAGCACCCAACGGCGGTGGAGGGCCTCCAGCAGCGCCAGCGACATCTCCACGGGCGCGGTGCGGGAATCGGTGAGTTCCGCCCAGAGTGCCTCGTCATACCCCTTGATGGCGGGCCTCGCCTCGGTCAACGCCAGGCGAAAACGGCAGTAGCTGTTGATGTGACTATCGGCCACGTGGTGGACCACCTGGCGCACGGTCCAACCGCCGGGCCGGTAGGGCGTTTCCAATTGTTGTTCCGTTAATCCTGCCACGGCTGCGCGCAGACGGGCCGGCGCTTGCTCGATGCGGTCGATAAACCCCCGGCGCTGTTCCGCGGTGCTCTCGCCGGAGTAATGGAATGGGCCGATGGGATAGCGGAGATCCATTCATCCAGGTTATCAGCCAGGAAGCCGCATGCGCCGCAGCAGGCGCTTGAATCGCTTGTCCGAGCGTATCGGATCGTAGAGCGGATCGTTCCCCACCAAGATCAACCAAGCGGAGTGATCTGCATAAGCCCGCCCCAGCCAGGCAAACACCGCGGCTTGCCGGAATTCCGGATCGATTTCCAGGGGTTCGGGTCAGCCATTCCACGGCCTTGTCGTATCGCAGCGAATAGTAGCAGGCCAGCGCCAGGGTGCGGTTCGCGTTGGGCGAGATGGGTCCAGCCGGATGGCTTTCTCGGGAATTTCAAAAGCCTCCTGACGGCGGCCACGGACGAAGCGCTCCGTGGCGGCGTAGAGGTGGGCATAGACATTGCTTGGTTGCAATTCCAACGCGCGGCCGAGCCGCCGGGCGCCTTCATCCCATTGCCAGTCATGATGAATCAGTACGGCACCCAGGCTCAGGTGCCCCTCAGCCAGGCGGTCGTCCCGCTGGATGCGGAATACAGGCTGGTATCGAAGAGCGGCGGCGTAGAATGGGCGCGTCCGTTGCCGGATGAGGCCGGCCGCCAAGCCGGCGTGCAAGGCGGCGAGTATGAGATTTCCGCGCGTAAGCGCGCCGCGCAGGCTTTAGATGAATCCGAGCGGCGCTTCCGGGAACTTCTGGACACCGTGCCGCGAAGCCCAAACGCCGTATGACAGCGCCTGATCACGCGCGACGGCGAGCGCCGCTGGTTTCGCTGGAGTAGCATCGCGTTACGCGACCCGGACGGCCAGGCCTTCGGATTCGCCAGTGTGGGCGTGGATACCACCGGATCCTCCGGGGACCGCGCCAGACATACCGACCTGGCGGCAAGCACGCACCTGGTGGGACGCGTGGCGCACGGCTTCAAAAACGTCCTGACCGTCATCAACGCGTGCACCGAACTCGCGCGGGACAGCCTGCCGCACGATAACCCAGTCCGCGAAGCCGCGGACGAGATTCATCTCGCCGGCCTGCGTGGATTCCAATTGTCGCGGGAACTGTTCGCTTTGAGTAAGACCTGCTGCGCAATAGCCCGCCGCTTGCATAGAACGCCGACATCGTGCAGAATGGCAGCTTAGAGGACATACAGATGCACATTTCCGGCCAATTAGTACTAATTACGGCCGCGGGTTTCGCCGTTGCTGCGGGACCAGCCCGAGCGGCCACCGGTACAATCACCGCCAACCCGAATCCTTGCGAGATTCGGCCAGGCGCGCACGATTGCACGACCTACGTGACATGGTCGACGCAGGGCGCGCAACATGCTCGCGTGTACGTGCGGGCGGAAGGAAAGACCAGCAGCCCGGAAAAGGAATTCGGCGCGGCAACTTCCTGCGCCAAGTGCGGCGCAAGCTGGATCGAAGCCGGGACTCACTACGTCTTCACGCTGATGGATACTTCGGCCGGCGGCCGGGGCGCCGAACTGGCGTCCGTCACGGTGACGGCAGTCAACGCTGGGGGCGCACGGGCGGCAGGAGGCTCGGGCGTGATCAGTGCCGCTCCTAACCCATGCCGGATCGCCCCAGGTAAATTTGATTGCGCCACTACGCTGACCTGGTCCACCGAGGGAGTCGAGCACGCCCGCGTTTACGTCACGGCGGAAGGCAAGAAGGTTCTGCCGGAAAAGGAGTTCGGGAGCGGCCGCGCCTGTGAGAAATGCGGCGCCAGCTGGATCGAAGCAGACACCCGCTATCTGTTTACGCTATACGATTTCTCGAGCGGTAGCCGCGGCCGCGCCTTGGCCACCGTGGTAGTCACGGCAATCAAGTGAGCCGGACTGCGCGCCACGAGCCGCGGCTAGCGGCATCCTGATGCCTAAGAAAATCGCGATTGTGGAAGACGAGGCGGAACTGGCCGCGCTGTTGGATTACAATCTGACGCGCAGCGGTTATCAAGCCTGCATTCTAACGGGCAATAAGGGCGCTCTGAAGGACCTGGAGAACTGGAAGCCGGATTTGATCGTGCTGGACGTGATGCTGCCCGGCGACGATGGATTCGAGCTCTGCCGCCAGATTCGCCAGTCACCCACGCTGGCTCGCATACCCGTGTTGTTTCTTACTGCCCGCTCCGACGAAGTCGACCGCGTGCTGGGCCTCGAGATCGGCGGCGACGATTACATGACCAAGCCGTTCAGCCCGCGCGAGCTGGTGGCGCGCGTGAAGGCCCACCTGCGTCGCGCGGGACGCGACGAGGGAGACTATACGGCAGTGGAGGCGGGCCCCTTCCGGCTGGACCGCGGTGCGCATCGTGTCTTCCTCAGCGGGCGCGAATTGAACCTGACATCCACGGAGTACAAGCTGCTGGAGTTCTTCCTGACGCACGCGGGCCGCGCCTACAGCCGCGATCAGCTCCTGGAGGAGGTCTGGGGGCAGCAGCGTTTCGTGACGCCGCGGACCGTGGATGTGCACATCCGGCGCCTGCGGGAGCACATCGAGGCGGAACCCGACAACCCACGCTATCTCACTACGGTGCGTGGATTTGGCTACCGTTTCGAAGAACAGTGGTAAACGGACCCACGCCCACAACTTAACCCGTAGTTCATGCTATCGTAACGCGGCGTTAACTATTTGTCGCTTATCCTCGGGGGTGGACACCCGCGAAAGAGCGGCCGCCATGAAGAAGATCCTTCTGATTGAAGATGACACCGACTTGTTCGCCCTGTTGAAATACAACCTCGAAAAGGAAGGATTCATACTGAGCGGCGCGCAGACCGGTAAAGGCGCACTGGATCTCTGCCGCCAGGTGCGGCCCGATCTCATCCTGCTGGACATCATGCTGCCCGACTCCGACGGTCTGGAGATCTGCAAAGCCGTACGCAAGGATCCGGACCTGGCGAGCACGCCGATCATCTTCCTGACCGCGCGCGCCTCGGAAACGGATCGCATCGTGGGTCTGGAACTGGGCGCCAACGATTATGTGGTGAAGCCGTTCTTCGTGCGCGAGCTGATCGCCCGTATCAAGCTGCAGTTTCGCAACCAGACGGCCCCGGCGCGCGTGCTGGATTTGGGCGGCGTCCAGTTGGACCGCAGCAGCTGCCAGGTGCGGTTGAACGGAACGTTGTTGAACCTGACCGCCACGGAATTCCGGCTGCTGGAATATCTGATGAGCCGTCCCGGGGTGGTTTTCAGCCGCGAACAGTTGCTGAATGCCGTCTGGGGGCAGGACCGCGCGATCACCGACCGCGCGGTGGACGTGTACGTGCTGCGCTTACGGCAGAAGATCGAGACCGACCCGACCAATCCAAGGCTGATCCACTCGGTGCGCGGATTCGGCTACACCTTCGAGCCGCGGTCCACAGGCGCCACATCAGCGGCGTGAAATTCCGGTACAATAGGTTCGAAAGGAGGCCGCATGGGATCCACAGACACGGTCTACGCCTTTGTCGGCAGCTTTGGCACGCAGGAGATGCTTCTGGTCGCCTTGGTTGCGCTGCTGTTGTTCGGCGGCAAGAAGATACCGGAAGTCGCCAAGGGGTTGGGCGCCGGAATCCGCAACTTCAAAGATGCCCTGAAGGGCGACGACGAAGGGAAGAAGCAGTAGGCTTCCGAAGGCTGCCCGCAGGCTGGGCGGATCTTATCTCGGCTTCAGATATCTCCAAAAGGAAACCCCGCGGGCCTGGGAGGCTCGCGGGGATTTTGTCTTCAGTGGCTGTAGCAGTCCGCCTACTTCTTCTTAGGCGGAACGATGGCGTCCTTGGCGGCTTTCGCCACGCGGAATTTCACCACTTTCTTAGCCGGTATTTTAATGGTCTCACCGGTTGCCGGATTGCGGCCGGTGCGGGCTTTGCGATCCTGGCGCACCAGGCGTCCAATACCCGGCAGCACGAATACACCGTTCTTTTTCACTTCCCCGATTGCCATGCTGGCCAGGCAATCCAGGAACTGGCGGGCTACCTTATTGTTCACTTCGCAACTCTCGGCGAGGCCTCTCACCAGTTGCGTCTGCGTCATACGTTGACTTGCCATAGCTCTCCTTTGATCCTCACCATCCACTCAAACTCACAGGTCCGCCGTTACGCGAACCGGCACCACGCCATCCATCGAAATTAAGGCGTCGACCGCACGCTCGTTCAAAGCGATGGTCTCGATTACGATATCAATAATAAGCGAAGCGGAAAGTGGATGTAAAGGGAAAATGCGCGCGAAACGGCCTATTTTCGGCCTTTTTTTTGAAGGTTGGTCGCGCGAGGCCTGTCAGACGGCCTTTTTGGAAGGGTTCTCACCACCAGCCGCCACCGCGGCCGACTTGCGCGGCTGTTCCTGCGTAGTCTCCAGGCCCAGCACCTTGCGCAATTCGCCATCCAGGCTGCGGCTTAGTTCGGGGTGTTCCCGAAGGAACTGGCGCGCGTTGTCGCGCCCCTGGCCGATGCGTTCGCCGTGGAAGCTGAACCACGATCCGCTCTTCTCGACCAGATTGTGGGTCACACCCAGATCCAGCAGATCGCCCTCCCGCGAAATGCCTTCACCATAGAGGATGTCGAACTCCGCTTCGCGAAACGGCGCCGCCACTTTGTTCTTGACCACCTTGGCGCGCGTGCGGTTACCGATGACGCTATCCCCGTCCTTGATGGCGGCGATGCGCCTTATATCCACGCGCACTGTAGCGTAAAACTTCAGCGCGCGGCCGCCGGTGGTGGTCTCGGGGTTGCCGAACATCACGCCGATTTTTTCCCGGATCTGGTTGATGAAAACCATGCACGTGCCGGTGCGGCTCACCACGCCGGTGAGCTTACGGAGTGCCTGCGACATAAGCCGCGCATGCAGGCCCATGTGGCTGTCGCCCATTTCTCCTTCGAGCTCGGCTTTGGGAACCAGTGCGGCCACGGAGTCGATGATCACCACGTCGATGGCGCCGGAACCGATCAGCGCGGCGGCGATTTCGAGCGCCTGCTCGCCGGAGTCGGGCTGCGAGACCAGCAGGTTTTCCACATCCACGCCGAGTTTGCGCGCATAGGCGGGGTCGAGGGCGTGCTCGGCGTCGATGAAGGCGGCCACCCCACCGGCCTTCTGGGCTTCAGCGATCAAATGCAAGGTCAAGGTGGTCTTTCCGGACGACTCCGGCCCGAAGATCTCCACTACCCGGCCGCGCGGGAAGCCGCCCACGCCCAGTGCGTGATCGAGCGAGATCGAGCCGCTGGGAATCACTGCCACCGGCACTACAGTGCCCGCGCCCAGGCGCAGGACCGTGCCTTTGCCGAATTGCTTGTCCAATTGTGAAAGCGTGACGTCGATCGCGTGACGCCTCTCGCGTTCGTCCATAAGCCGCCTCCTTCCGAAGGAAGATCGTGGCGAATCGGGGGCCGTTATCTCTGAATAATTTGCGTGGAACGGTCTAAGCCAGGCGCTGCGCGATGGCTTTTGACTGCAGGAACAACAGCATATAGTCGGGGCCGCCACCCTTGGAATCGGTCCCCGACATATTGAAGCCGCCAAAGGGGTGCGCGCCGACCATGGCGCCGGTGCATTTCCGGTTCACGTACAAATTGCCCACGAAGAACTGGCGGCGGGCGCGCTCGATGTGCTCGGGCACGTTCGAAAAGATGGCTCCGGTGAGCCCGTACTGTGAGTCGTTGGCCAGTTCCATGGCATGGTCGAAATCGCTGGCCTTGGTCACCGCCAGCACTGGTCCGAAGATCTCCTCTTGAAAGATACGCGCTTTAGCGTCCACATCCGCGATCACGGTGGGTGGCACGAAGTATCCGTCGCCGGGCGCCGCCACCGAAATGGGCAGCAGCCGGCCTTCCTGCTTGCCCGTCTCGATGTATTTCAGGATGGTGCGGCGGGCGCTGTCGCTGATTACCGGCCCCATGTAGTTCTCGAGTTTCTCCGCCGGCCCAACTTTGATCGTCGAGACACGCGCCTGCAGCTTCTCGACGAATTGATCGTAGACCTTGGCATCCACAATAGCGCGCGAACAGGCTGAGCACTTTTGGCCCTGGTAACCGAAGGCCGAGACTGCCACGCCTTCCACGGCCTTGTCCAGATCGCAATCCGCATCCACCACGATGGCGTCTTTCCCACCCATCTCGGCGATGACACGCTTGATCCAGATCTGGCCGGGCTGGGTCCTGGCGGCGAGTTCGTTGATGCGCAGGCCCACATCCCGGGAGCCGGTGAACGCTACGAAGCGTGTCTTGGGATGCTCCACGATCACGTCGCCGACCGCCGCCCCGCTGCCCGTCAGCAGGCAAAACGACTTGGCAGGGAAGCCCGCCTCCAGCAGCACTTCCGCGAACTGCGCCGCGATGGTGGGCGTTTCGCTGGAAGGCTTGATGATGGCGGTGTTGCCGGCTACCAGGGAGGCCACCGTCATGCCCGCCATGATGGCCAGCGGGAAATTCCATGGCGGAATGATGACGCCCACGCCCAGCGGCAGATAGTGCAACTCGCCATGCTCGCCGGGCAACTGCACGGCGGGCGGCTGCGGACCGCTGAGGCGCTGCATCTCGCGCGAGTAGTATTCGCAGAAATCAACCGCTTCGGAGACATCGGCATCCGCCTCGGGCCAGGTCTTGCCGGCCTCCAGGACCAGCCAGGCATCGAATTCGATTTTGCGGTGGCGGATGATAGCGGCAGCGCGCAACAGCAATTGGATACGCTCGTCGGCGGTGGTAGCCGACCATTCGGGAAAGTACGCGTAGGCCATATCCACTGCGCGGCGCGCCAGTTCGGCGGTGGCCCGGTGATGCACGCCCACCACCTCGCGCGGATTCGACGGATTGACCGAACGAAGCAGATCGCCCGTTTTTACGCGCTCGCCGCCGATCACCAGATCGTACTCGCGCCCGAATTGCGCCCGTACCCGGGCAAGGGCATCTTCCGCGCTCCGCCGGTTTGCCGGATCGGAGAAATCAGTGTACGGTTCGTTATGAAATGCCGGCAGCTTTTCCATAGCTCCATGGTACAAGAGGCGCGATGTGCACGCCGTGGCGGCAGGTCCTGTTATAATCAAAAGATTCAAAGCTGTCCAAAAACCAGATGCCGTTGAAACCTATTGCCGCTAATCACGGCCCGGAGAAAAAGGTGTATCTGCTCAAGCCGCGGGGCTTTTGCGCGGGCGTGGTGCGGGCTATCGACGTGGTCAAGATCGCTCTGGATCTGTATGGCCCGCCCGTATATGTGCGCAAGGAAATCGTGCACAATAAGCATGTAGTGGACGAATTGCGCGAGGCCGGCGCCATCTTCGTGGAGGAGATTGACGAAGTCCCCCCCGGGGCGCGCGCCATTTTCAGTGCACACGGTGTGGCGCCGGAAGTGCGCCGGCAGGCCGCCGCTCGCGGCCTGGAAGTGATCGACGCTACCTGCCCGCTGGTGACCAAGGTGCACCTGGAAGCGGTGCATTTCGCGCGCAAGGGTTACAGCGTGGTACTGATCGGCCACAGCCATCACGACGAGGTGATCGGGACGCTCGGCGAGGTGCCGGACTCCAGCTACCTGGTCGAAACCGTCGAGGAAGTGGACCGGCTGCGGGTTCCCGATCCCAGCCGTGTCCGTTATCTGACGCAGACTACGCTAAGCCTGGATGAAACGCGCGACATCATCGAACGGCTGAAACAACGGTTCCCACTGATCGAGGGACCGCCCGCACAGGACATTTGCTATGCCACCGAAAACCGGCAGATGGCGGTCAAAGGCGTGGCCCGGTATTGCGACCTGTTGCTGGTGGTGGGGTCGCAGAACAGCTCGAATTCGAAGCGGCTGGTGGAAGTGAGCGCGAATCTGGGAGTCCCGGCTCATTTGGTTAACGATTACACGGAAGTGGATGCGGCATGGCTGAACGAGGTGCGCAACGTGGCAGTCACCGCGGGGGCCTCCGCGCCGGAGAACCTGGTGGAACAACTGGTGGGATTCCTGCGGAACCGGGGCTTTCATCGCGTGGAGGAAGTGGAGCTGGTGGACGAGGACGTGCGCTTCTCCTTGCCGGCGGAATTGACCCGGGTAGAGCCCGGTTTGACGACGATCTCCATACGATGAGCACATCCATCGCATACGAGCGGGACACTCTGGCCTCGACCGCCGCGCGATCGGCGCACCGCGCGGCTGAGCATCTTTTAGCGCTGCAGCAAGGGGGCGGATACTGGTGTGCGGATCTGACCGCCGACACCACCCTCGAATCCGATTACATCCTGCTGCAGCTTTGGATGTTCCCGCCGGATGGCGCGGCGTGGACTCCTCCCACGCGGACGTTGATCGACAAAGCCGTGCGCTCGATTCTGGCGCGGCAGCTCCCCGACGGCGGCTTTAACATCTACGCCAAGGGCCCCTCGGAGATCAGCGCCACGGTCAAAGCGTACTTCGCCCTCAAGGTCGCGGGGCTGGCGCCGGACGATGAGCGCATGGCGCGGGCGCGCGAACGCATCCTGGAGTTGGGCGGAATTCAGGCGGCTAACAGCTACGTCAAGATCAACCTGAGCCTGTTCGATATGTACCCGCGGCAATACTGTCCCTCGATTCCACCCGAGGTGATGCTGCTGCCCGGTAAATTTCTCTACCAGATGTCGGCGTGGACGCGCGCCATCGTGGTATCGCTGGCTATCGTGCATTCGAGCAATCCGCGGCGCCCGGTGCCCGCCGGATTCAACCTCGACGAGCTTTACAAGCCGGGTGTCAGCCTCGGGTTTCACCGCAGCGACGCGCTTTTCACGTGGCGCAATGCGTTCCTGGGGATCGATCGGTTTCTGAAGTTCTGGGAAAGGCACGGCTGGCGAGCGCTGCGCCAGAGGGCTTTGCAGACGGCCGAGCAGTGGATGCTGGCGCGCTGCGAGAACTCCGACGGGCTGGGCGCCATCTATCCTCCCATGATGTACGCCATCATGGCGCTGGACGTGCTAGGGTACCCGCCGGATCACCCCGCCAGCCGGGAAGCCCGCCACCAGTTCGACCGGCTCATGATCGACGACGGGCGGCGCTTCCTTTTCCAGCCTTGCTTCTCTCCGATCTGGGACACGGGTATCGCCGGATTCGCCTTGGGCGAGGCGGCCCAGGCCTTATCCGGAGCACCCTCCGGACCGGGCTTGCAGCCCGGCACCGATGACGCGCTGCGCAAAGCCGCCGGCTGGATTCTCTCCAAGGAAGTGCGGGTCAAGGGTGATTGGTCGGTGAAACGCCCCAGGACGGAGCCTTCCGGTTGGGGCTTTTTCTTCCGCAACGATCACTATCCGGATATCGACGACACGGCCATGATCCTGTTGGCTTTGAGCCGGGCCCAAGCCTCGGACCGCGCGGCGCAGGAAGCTTGTCACAAGCGCGCGCTCAACTGGATTCAGGATATGCAGGGCCGTGACGGTGGCTGGGCGGCCTTTGACGTGGACAACAATTGGGAGTTCCTCAATAACGTCCCGTTTGCCGACCACAATGCCATGCTCGATCCGGCGTGCCCCGATATCACCGGCCGCGTGCTGGAGGCGCTGGGCGCGCATGGGTTGGGAGGCGCGCATCCGGCGGTGAAGCGCGGGGTGGATTTTCTGATCAGCACCCAACTGCCCGATGGAAGCTGGTACGGCCGCTGGGGCGTCGCTTACATTTACGGCACTTGTTTCGCGCTTAGGGGATTGCGCGCCTCCGGCTACGACGACCGCGAGGCCGGAATCCTGCGGGCTGGGGAATGGCTGCGCTCCATTCAGAACGCCGATGGCGGCTGGGGCGAGAGCTGCTCCAGCTACGATCGCGGCTTTTTCGTGCCCGCGGAAAGCACGCCTTCGCAGACTGCCTGGGCGCTGATGGGCCTGATAGCCGGCGGCGATACCAACAGCCTGAGCGTAAACCACGGCATCGAATACCTGCTGGAGCGGCAGCGGCCCGAGGGCGGCTGGGATGAGGAACTGGCTACCGGCACCGGTTTTCCCAGAGTCTTCTATCTCAACTATCACTATTACCGCCTGTATTTCCCGTTGATCGCCCTGGCAGAATTCGTAAAATCTTCGTCTTCGCCGGCACTCGCGCCCGGAGCCATTCAATTATGAGATTTCCCTTATCCATGACCGCCGGCATGGCCGGATACATCTTCAAGAACAGGATGCGTCCGCGCCCCGAGTGGCAGAAAAATGTGGCGGCCGCGCCGAACGCCAGCAACCCGTTCCGCATCCTGCACGGCACTCCCGCGGAGCGCGCCAACCGACAGCCGCACCCGATGATCGGCAAGCGTTTCCCGCTGGTGATGATGCTCGAACCGCTGCATGCCTGCAATCTCACGTGCACGGGCTGCGGCCGCATCCGCGAGTATGAATCCACCATCACGGAGCGCATACCGGTGGAGGAATGCCTGACGGCCGTGGATGAGTGCGGCGCGCCCATGGTCTCTATCTGCGGCGGCGAACCCATGATGTATCCGCAAATCGGAGAGTTGGTGGCGGGCATCCTGGAGCGCAACAAGAATATCTATCTGTGCACCAACGGAATGTTCATTGTGAAGCGCCTGCACGAATTTAAGCCCGACAAGCGCTTCTTCTTTAATGTTCATTTGGATGGCCTGGAGAAGACGCACGATATCTGCGTGGAGAAGGAGGGCGTTTTCCGGGAAGCCATCGCCGGCATCCGGGCCGCCAAGGCCGCCGGTTTTATGGTGTGCACCAACACCACCATCTACAAAGAAACCGACATGCGGGAGATCGAGGCGTTGTTCGAGTATCTCGAGCCCCTTGGTCTGGACGGCCACCAGATGGCGCCGGCTTATGGCTATTCCGCCGTAAACGATCGCGAAATTTTCATGACACGCGACGATATCCGCGAGAAGTTCAAGGATATCGACCGGATGGCGCAGCGGTACTACATCAAGCAGACGCCCCTGTACCTGGATTATCTGAAGGGTACCCGCGAGTTGCCTTGCACCGCCTGGGGCACGCCCACCTACAACATCAAAGGCTGGAAGGGGCCGTGCTATCTGATCACCGACGGACACTACAAGACATTCGGAGAGCTGATGACCCAGACTCCATGGGAGAACTACGGTCCGGGCAACGATCCGCGTTGCGAGCACTGCATGATGCACTGCGGCTTCGAACCCTCGGCCGCGCTGGGAATCAACGCCAGCCTGGCCGACAGCTTCAAGATGCTGACCTGGGCGCTGAAATAATGTGTAGCGCCTGGCGGGGCACTCGCGTGGAATGAAGCCCACGCTGGTCACGGGGGCTTCGGGTTTCCTGGGCTGGCATGTGGCCCGTCTTCTGGTCGAGCACGGGCATCGGGTAAGGGCTCTGGTGCGGCCCGCCAGCAGAATTCGCGAGCTGGATGTCGAGCCGGCCGTCGGTGATTTACGGGATCCGGATTCCGTCCGGCACGCCGTCGAGGGCTGCGGAATGGTGTTCCACGTGGCTGCCGATTACAGGCTATGGGCGGCCGATACGAACGAACTGTACCGCTCTAACGTGGATGGCACGCGAAATGTGCTGCAAGCGGCGCAGGAGGCCGGCGTGGACCGCGTGGTCTACACCAGCACGGTTGGGTGCATCGGAGTACCGCCAGACGGCCAGGGCGACGAAGATCGTCCGGTCACCATTGAGGAGATGAAGGGCGCCTACAAGCGCTCCAAGTTCCTGGCGGAGCGCACGGCCTTGGAATTTGCCGCTGCGGGATTGCCGGTGGTCATCGTGAATCCCACGGCGCCGGTCGGAGATCACGATATTAAGCCGACGCCCACCGGCGGCATCGTGCTGGATTTCTTGAAAGGAGACATGCCCGCCTTTATCGATACGGGCTTGAACGTGGTGGATGCGCGCGACGTGGCGCGCGGCCAGCTTCTGGCTTGCGAGCGCGGCCGCGCCGGAGAGCGTTATATTCTGGGGTCTGAGAATCTGACCCTGGCGCAAATTCTGGGCAAACTGGCCGCCATTACCGGCCGCCCGGCGCCCACTGTGAAGTTGCCCTACGCAGTGGCCTACGCCGCGGGAGTGGTCACCACGGGCTGGGCCCGACTGACGGGAAAGCCGCCGCGCGCGCCGCTCGATGCGGTGCGCATGGCGCGCAAGAAGATGTTCGTATCGCATGCCAAGGCGGCGCGCGAGCTGGGTTATCAACCGGGACCCGCGGAAGGCGCGCTTCGCCGGGCGGTCGAATGGTTTCGAGCCAACGGATATTGCTAGTGGCCGCCGAGCCGCGCGAGTTTGACGGATTGGCGCGACTCTGCTCGAGGTTACGCAGGCTGGCTTGGCCGGTCTATTGGGCGCGGTATGGCACGGCGAACGGCCGCCAGTTCTGGATGGTGGCCAACGGTGCCGGCGCGGCAAACGCCGGCCGGGCGGTCTCCGTGGCGAATGCGGAGTGCCAACCGGAGACCGTGGTGAGTATGGGATTTTGTGGAGCGCTGGATCCGGCGCTGAGTATCGGCGACATTTTCGTGGCCAACAGCCTGTCTGGGCGGACCTTCGCCTGCGGCATACCGCAGTCCTCCCTGCCCCACTCCACCGGCATGCTGGCGTCGATCGATCATGTGGCGCAAACCGCCGCCGAAAAAGCATCCTTGCGCGCCTCTGGCGCGGGTGCCGTGGAAATGGAAGCTGCCGGTGTGGCGGCACACGCCGCCGAATTCCACATCCCTTTCTTTTGTGTACGATCCGTCACGGACACCGCAGGCCAGACCTTCGTCACGGATTTTAACCTAGCCCTGCTTTCCGACGGCCATTTCGGTACAATTAGAATTTTAACGTCTGCAATAAGAAACCCTGGGAAGGCGTTTCCGGAGTTAATCCGGTTACAGCGTTCCTGCCGCATGGCTTCGCGCACATTAGGAGAATTCATTGCCGGTTGCCGATTCTGAATGGAGCGTCCCGCTCACCATGCACGCGGCTGTCTACAAAGGCCAAAGCGTTGTGGCAGTGGAACAAGTGCCCATTCCCGAAATCGGTCCCGGCGAAATCCTGGTTAGAGTGGAAGCTTGCGGCATCTGCCATACGGACTTGAAAAAGATCGAGTACAACCTGCTGGCGCCGCCCCGCATCTATGGGCACGAAACGGCCGGAGTAGTGGTGCGGACCGGGCGGGACGTCCGGTGCTTCGTTCCTGGCGACCGGGTAGTGGTATTTCACCACATTCCGTGCAGGAAGTGCTTTTACTGTGAAAGGAAACTCTACGCGCAGTGCGGCATCTACAAGAAGGTGGGGGTAACTGCAGGATTTGAGCCGGCCGGGGGCGGTTTCTCGCAATATGTACGTGCCATGGACTGGATTGTCGATGGCGGCGTGGAAAAGATACCGGATGGGGTGTCCTTCGAGCGGGCGAGTTTCGTGGAACCTGTGAATACGTGTTTGAAAGCGGTCGTGCAATGCGCGCCCCAAGCCGGTGAGTTGGCGGTAGTGATCGGGCAGGGCCCGATCGGCCTGCTGTTCACTATGCTGCTGAAACGCACGGGCGCAACAATTGTGACTACGGACACGATCCCCGCCCGTCGGGACCTTTCGCGCCATTGCGGAGCCCTGGAAGCCTGGGATCCGCGGGAAGTCGATGTGGCCGCTGAAGTCCGCCGCCTCACAGAACAGCGCGGCGCGGATCTGGTGATTGTAGCGGCGTCCGTGCCGGGTATTGTGGAGCAGGCTATCCGTTTCTCCCGTCCGGGCGCACGTATTCTGTTGTTTGCGCAAACCTCCGAAACCGAGCGTGTGGACGTTTCCGGCGCCGCAATTTGCGTCGGGGAGCGTACTTTATTTGGGTGTTACAGTGCTTCCGTGGACTTACAGAAAGAATCGGCAGACCTGGTGTTCAGCGGGGCTCTCCCCGTGGAGGAACTCATTTCCCACCGGCTGCCGCTTGTTAAAATCCGTTCAGGATTCGATTTAGCGTTGCATCCGGGTCCTGAATCATTGAAAATTATCCTTCAGCCACAGAGGTGTTCACAGTGAAAATGCAGATGATGGCTGGCGTGCTCTACGGCAAGGAACACTTGCAGGTGGAGCCGGTGTCCATTCCTGAGATCGACGACGGCGACATACTGGTTCGCGTACGGGTGGCGCTGACTTGCGGCACCGACGTCAAGGTATTCCGCCGCGGTTATCACGCGCGGATGATCGTGCCCCCCGCCGTGTTCGGACACGAACTGGCGGGCGACGTAGTGGCCGCCGGAGTGGACGTTAAGAAATTCGAGATCGGCCAGCGCGTGGTCGCGGCCAATTCCGCTCCCTGCGAGGAGTGTTTCTTCTGCCGCCGCGGCTTGCAGAATCTGTGCCAGGATCTGCTCTTCAATAACGGCGCCTATGCCGAATACATCCGCATTCCGGCGCGAATCGTGGAGCGCAACACTTACCTGATCCCGGAACATGTCAGCTACCATGACGCAGCCTTGATCGAACCGCTGGCGTGCGTGCTGAAGGGCTTTGAGGAGACCGCGCCGCGCAAGGGCGATACCATAGCGGTCATCGGCCTGGGACCCATCGGTTTGATGTTCGTGCGCCTGGCGAACCTCTACGGATGCCGCGTGATCGCGATCGGCCGCCGCCGGACGCAACTGGAGCGCGCCGGCGCCATGGGGGCGCACGAGCTGGTGCGCGCCGATCAGCACGCCAACACTGTGCAGGCGGTGCGCGACCTGACCGGCGGACACGGGGCGGATATCGCCGTGGAAGCTGTCGGTAAGCCTGAGACCTGGCATTGGGCCGTGGATATGGTGCGCCGCGGAGGCACCGTCAACTTCTTCGGCGGCTGCCCCAATGAGAGCCGCGTGATGTTGGATACCAATCTGCTGCACTACTCCGAAATCACGTGCAAGGCCAGTTTCCACCACACGCCCCATTACATTCGCAAGGCGCTGGATCTGGTGACGCGCGGCGATATCGCCTCCCGCGACTTCGTCAACAGCGAAGAACCGCTGGCTAACCTGCTGGAAGTGATGCGGCATCTGATGAGCCACAACGGCCATCTGAAGACCGCCATCATTCCCTGATGACACCCGGAGCCGGCGCACCGGTTTGCTAGCGTGCTACTCGCCCCCAAGGACTACGTGCGCTCGCCGGAAGCCGCCGCCGCGCGCTACACCACGGCCGAGGCTGAGGCGTACACCCGCTGGCTGGCAACCCATCATTACGAAAACTTCCAGGTGGTGAGCTTTTTGCTTCCCCGGCGTCTGCATCAGGATTTCTACAACGTCTACTCCTATTGCCGCTGGGCCGACGACCTGGGGGACGAAATGGGCGACCGCGCGGAAAGCCTGCGGCTGCTCGCCTGGTGGCGCGATCAACTGGAAGCCATGTACGCGGGAGAGGCGCTCCACCCGATCTTTGTGGCGCTGCGCGGCACGGTGACCCGGCATTCCATTCCGAAAGAACCTTTCGGAGATCTGATCCGGGCTTTCGAGCAGGATCAGACGGTCAACCGGTATGCGACCTGGGAGGAATTGTACGGGTATTGCCGGAATTCCGCCAATCCCGTCGGCCGCCTGGTGCTATATCTCTGCGGCTATTCCGACGGGGAGCGCCAGCGGCTCTCCGACGCCACCTGCACCGCTTTGCAACTCGCCAATTTCTGGCAGGATGTGGCTGTGGATCTGGAGAAGGATCGCGTCTATATTCCCCTGGAAGTGATGGCCCGCCATGGGTACACGCTGGATGAACTCAACGCCCGCCGCATGACGCCCGCCTTCCGCGAAATGATGCGCGAGATCGTAGCGCGCGCGCGTGAATTCTTCGCCGCGGGCCTGCCGCTCTCCTCCATGGTGGACCGGCGCCTGGCGCTGGACATCGACTTGTTCAGCCGCGGCGGCCTGCGCATTCTGCACAAGATTGCCGCACAGGATTACGACGTACTCGCGCGGCGTCCCGCCATATCGAAGGCCGAGCGTGCCTGGCTGCTGCTCGTCTCGCTGGCGCGCCTGGCCCTGGCGCGGGCAGCGTAATGACATCGCTCGCCGCATCCTACGCGCATTGCCGCGGGGTGGCCCGCCGGCGCGCCCGAAACTTCTATTATTCTTTTGTGCTGCTCTCGCGCCCGCGGCGCGACGCTATGTGCGCGGTATATGCTTTCATGCGCTACTGCGACGATCTGAGCGACGAGCCCGGCGCGAACCGGGAGTCCATCGACCGCTGGCGCGCGGCGCTCGACGACGCACTGGCGGGCCGTACAGACGCCCACCCGGTGCTGCCCGCATTTCACGATACGGTGAGCCGCTACCGGATTCCACCGCGCTATTTTCATGAAATGATCGACGGCGTATCTTCTGACCTCGAGCCCCGCCGCTTCGAGAATTTCGATCAACTCTACCGTTACAGCTACCAAGTGGCTTCAACTGCGGGGCTGACCACCATTCATATCCTGGGCTTCGATTCAGACCAGGCACTGCCGCTCGCGGAGAAGTGTGGCATCGCTTTTCAGATCACCAATATTCTTCGCGACATTCGCGAGGACGCCGGCCGCGGCCGCATCTATCTGCCGGCTGAAGACCTGGCGCGCTTCGGCGTGAGCGAAGACCATCTCCGCGCCGGCCGGCGCACCCCGGAGTTTATCGATCTGATGGATTTCGAAGTCACTCGCGCGCGCACTTATTACCATGAGTCGAAACCGCTAGTGGGTCTGGTGGATCGCCGCAGCCGGGCATCACTAGCGGCCCTCATCGCCATCTATTCCCGCTTGCTCGACCGCATCGAACGCAGCAATTATGATGTGTTTTCCCACCGCGTGTCGCTATCCGCGTGGGAAAAATCCGGGATTGTCCTGAGAGCGTTTTTGAAATAGTTGCCGAACGCACGTTTCGCGAGGTACTCTTACGGATAGTACCTGTCGGCCGCTCATGCTGTCACTTCCTCCTACTGCCGAGCCCGCCCCTGAGCGGATGTGGGAACCCGCCATCCGCGGCGAACAGATCCGCCTGCTTTACGAAAATACCAAGCTCAGTGTCGGTGTCACTATCGGCGTCTCTTCGGTTCTCGCCTTTTTGCAGTGGAGTGTGATAACACATCGCTCCGTTCTGCTCTGGCTCGCATACATGTTCCTGGTCTCTTTCGGGCGCTTCGGCTTGTGGCAATTTTACAGGCGTCGTGTCCAGTCGCAGACCATCCCCGCCTGGGGGGTGCAGTTCTCCGTTGGGGCCGGACTCGCCGCAGCGGGCTGGGGCGCTACCGCTGTCCTGTTATATCCCAAGGACCATCTCACTAACCAGGTGATTCTGGCGTTCGTGCTGGGCGGGATGATGGTAGGCGCGGCCTCTGTGTTGGCGGCGCGAGTGTTGGACTTTGCCCTGTTCATCGTGGTGAGCGGCGTGCCCCTCGCGATTCGCCTGCTGACGCAGGCTGATGATGCGCACGTCGCCATGGGCCTGCTGGGCGCGGTCTACACGGTGGCCACTCTGATCACGGCGTGGCGGGTGAATCAGACCATCGTTTCGTCGCTGAAGCTGCGGTTTGAGAACCAGGATCTGCTCGCCAGCCTGTGGCTATCCAGCCAACAGGCCGAAGAGCTGAATGAGAAACTGCTGGTCGAAGCGGCCGAGCGCAAGCTGGCCGCGGAAGCCGTCGAGAAGAGCGAAAAACGTCTCGAACTGGCTCTGTTCGGCGCGGACCTGGGCTTCTGGGACTGGAATATCGAAACTGGCGAAATCTTTTGGGACCGCCAATGGGCCGCCATGCTCGGATACGAGCTGGAGGAATTGCCGCCCGGGATACCCAACTGGGAGCATCTGGTCCATCCGGACGACCGGCTCCCAAGAAAACGGGCGCTGCAAGCGCATCTCGACGGTCTACAGCCCTTCTTCGAATTCGAGCAGCGAATGAGTACCAGCGGCGGCGATTGGAAGTGGATCCGATCGCGCGGCAAGGTCGTGGCGCGGGATGCCAATGGCCGCCCCTTGCGCATTACCGGAACCAATCGCGATGTTACCGATTACCGCCGTACCCAGGATGCCCTGCGCCAGTCGCACGAGGTGCTGGAAAGCCGTGTCCAGGAGCGCACCGCCGAACTGCGGCAAGCCGTCGCGTTGCTGCGTGGCGAGATCGCCGAGCGGCAGCGCGTGGAGCGCGAACGCGAACGCATGGAAGCGCACTTGCACAACGCGCAGAAACTGGAAGCCATCGGAATACTGGCCCGGGGGATCGCCCACGACTTCAATAACATCCTGACCTCCATCATCGGCTTTACCGCCCTGGCCAAGGATGAGCTGCCGCCGGATATCCCGGCGCAGGATCATCTCGACCAGGTCGCCAAGGCCGGGGAGCGCGCCGCCGATCTTGTGCGGCGTCTGCTGGTGTTCGGGCGGAAGGGCGAGGAATCCAAGAAGCCGTTCAAAATCGCTCCAGTGGTTCTCGAGACGCTGCAGTTGTTGCGCGCGTCCATTCCTTCCACGATCGAACTCCAGTACGTTATCGATCCGGACTGCGGCTTCGTCCTGGCCGATCCGACTTTGATCCATCAGGTAGTGATGAATCTCTGCACCAATGCTTATCAGGCCATGCAGGGTACGGTGGGGCGCCTTGAAGTATCGCTGGCGCCGGTGGTGCTGGATGCTTCCCACTCCACGCTTCCCGCCGGAGTGTACGTGAAGTTGACGGTGAGCGACACGGGGCCGGGCATTCCCGCGCAGATCGCGGACCGGGTGTTCGAGCCTTTCTTCACCACAAAGGAAGTCGGAAAAGGCACGGGCATGGGTCTGGCGGTCGTGCACGGCGCGATCACCAATTGCGGCGGGAGCATTAGCTTCGAGAGCACACCCGGCAAGGGCGCGTCGTTCCATGTCTACCTGCCGCGCTCCGCGGACCTGGCCACCGTGGCGGAGAGCGCGCCCGGACCGATTCCCGGCGGAACCGAGCGCATTTTGCTGGTAGACGATGAAGAAGACATCGTAAAGCTGGGGGCAAATATCCTGCGTGATTTGGGCTATAGCGTGGTGACCATCACCAGCAGCATGGCGGCTCTGGAGCTGTTTACGGCCGATCCACTGGCGTGCGACCTGGTCATCTCCGATTTCACTATGCCGAAGATGTCCGGTGGAGAATTTATCAGCAA
>DATGGM010000109.1:0-19100 GCA_035308525.1 Bryobacteraceae bacterium | reverse complement strand
CGGCCCGCGCGCGTCAGGCGGTAGAACTTGGCTTTGCGGTTGTTTTCGGAAACTCCCCACGCGGAGGCGATGGCGCCTTCCTGTTCCAGTTTCAGCAACGCCGGATACAGGGTGCCGTAATTCAACGAAAGCAGGTTCCCGCTGGTCTGCTCGATGCGCCGGGCGATGCCGTACCCGTGCAGGGGCCCCAGCAATTCGAGGGTTTTCAGCACCATCAGGGCCAGGGTGCCCTGCCAGACGTCGGCTTTGCTATCCATGAATTCTCCTATTGCTTGACCATATCAATGGTCGCACGATTTCTATGGGAAGGCAATAGGGGTACGCTAGCGGACGTCCAGGTATCCGAACCTGAGTGGCTCCGCACCGCCGTTGGCGAGCGTGACTTGAATCTCGGGCCGGGGCGTAAGGTTGGCGGGCAGCGGGGCGCTTAACTCGGTCAGTTCCCCGCCCCGCTGGACGATGCGGACCGGCACGTCCAAATTATCCACGCGCACGCCGAGTGGAAAATCGGTGGTGCGGAAGACGCCGATATACAGCCGGCCGGTTGGGGAGCGGGGGCTAGCGATGCGGACCACGCCCGCCCGGCGCAACATTCGATAGCCATCCGCGCAGTCGTCCCAGCCGGAGCCGACGTATCCGGCGTACACGGAATCGCCCAGGTTAATGAATCGCGGCGTGGAGGGCTTCCAGAGCGACTCGGCGGCGGCGCGATAGCGGGCCGTGGCATTGCGCAGGGTGGCGCCGTCCTGCGAACCCTCCACCTGGTAGACCACCGCGCGCCCATCCTGAAGAGCCGGCAGCGTCAGCGCCTGGGGCAGGACATACTTCACGGTCAGGTCCGCGGGCGCCTGGATGCGCGCCTCCGATTCCGGCGCCAGATACACGTGCGGAATCTCCATGGCGCGGAAGGGCAGGTCCACGATGCCGGACCAGAACAGGTCGGAGTCGATGCCATCGAGCAGGATCAGCTTGCCGGGCTGTGCCGCGTGAATTTCGGCGACGCCCAGGACCAGGTCTTCTACGCGCGCGCCGCGGTCATGGTTCCACTTGGCGATAGTCCATGCGGCCGGCGCGGTGGTCCCCAGGTATACGGCCGCGCAGACGAGAGCCGCGATCTTCCAGGGGGCGCGGGCGATGGCCCAACCTCCGGCGATGGCCAAGCCGACAGACGGAACCGCCAGGTAGTAGTCCATCTTATGATCGGATAGCGGCAGATAGGGCGAGAGCACGATGACGAACCACGCGAGGCCGAACAGCCCGGCCCACTGCCGCATGCGCGCCTGCCAGGCGACCAGAGCCAGGACCGCGCAGGTCAGCAGCGCCATGGCCGGCCGCGATGGACCCAGCGCCCAGGTCCAATAGGTCCACAGGGTGGCGAGCATCCGACCGTTCAGGTGCGGCGCGTAGACTCCATCGTGGGGCGGCGGCGCAAACCAGAAGTGCGCTGCAACGGCCAACGCGGAAATCAGAAACATGGGCAGGACTTTCTTCAGATACGGCCGCGCGAACAACAGCGCATAGACCGCCGCGATGGCCGGATAGACAACGTTGGTCTCCAGCGCGCCCAGCCCCAGCACGAATGCCAGCCAGTGCGCCGCCCGGTAGCGCGTGCCGCCGCTTTCGATGCGCCGCTGGAAGAAGTAGAGCGCCAGAAGGAAGAAGAAGCCGCTGAGAATCTGGTTGTAGATGGAGGTCCAGCACATGGCCGCGGCCAAGCCCGAGTTTGTGATCCACAGGATCTGCGCCCAGAATCCGGCCGCGCGCGATGCCGCCAGCCGCGCGACGATGCTGCCCAGCAACAGCAGGCTGGCGATCTGGGTGGCAAAGGCGCAGATGCGAAAAGGCAGCGCGTCGACACCGAAGAGCGACGAGAGCACCAGGAAATAGGCGTTCTCGCCCAGCGGCCGTATGTTGCCGTGCGCCTTGGGAGCGAACAGGGCCGCCCCCAGGCCGCCAAACGAATGGACATCGTGCCGCAGGTTGAGCCAGCCGAAATCATCCTGGTAGAACCAGTTGGTGAGGCCGGGCCAGTAGAGCACCAGCAAAATCAGCAGCGGGGCGACGCGCCATGCGCGGGCGGCTAACATGCGGCGGCCGCGTTGGGCAGTTCCCGCAGGCGGCGAATGGGCGAGCAGATCAGCCACAGCGCGGAAAGCAGGAAACCGCCGGCGCCGACGAACATGGCGGCGCGCAATCCGATGGCTTGGGCTATCACACCGCCCAACAGCGCTCCGACGGGCAGCACGCCGCGAAACGTCAGATGCGCGGCGGAGTTGACGCGGCCCAGGACGTGGGCGGGCGCGACCGACTGCCGCAAGGTCAGTTCGTTGATACCGTAAATCGTCCAGCCCATATCGCCGAGCTGAGCCACGGCGAGCATAGCGGCGCACAGCGCTACAGGTCCGCGCGCCAGCGGCGGCAGCAGGCTGGCGGCCGCGGGCAGCAAGGCGGCGAAGATGAGCGTGGGACCCAGCCCGAAGCGCGCCACCAGGCGTTTGGCGGCCAGCGCTCCGAACACGCTGCTGAATCCGCCAACGGCGATGACCGCGCCCAGCAGCGCGGCGCCGATCTTCAGCTCGCGTACGGCGAACAGGATATACAGGCTGCTTCCAAAGCCGAGGAAAACGGCGGCGGTGGCCGCGCGCAGCAGCAGAGTGCGCAGAATCGACTGGTTCCAGGAGGCCCGCAGCCCTTCCACGATCTCGCGCCCGATGTGGGGGGCCGGGTGCGCTTCGGGCCGCCGCTCCGGCTTACGGATCAGCCACACGGAGAGCGCGGAGCACACGAACGAGATGGCGTCGAACAGGATGGCCATGGGCGCCGTGATGGCGGCTATCAGCGCGCCTGTGAGTCCCGGTCCAACTACTCCGGCCAGGGACTCGGACAGGGCCAACTTGCTGTTGCCCTCCAGCAGATCGTCAGCGCTCACCAGCGACGGGAGATAAGCCTGATAGCTCACGTCGAACCACACGGTCAGGGCCGAAGCGGCGGCGGCCACCGCGTAAAGGTGCGTCATAGTCAGCTTGCCGAGCATGGCGGCGAGCGGCAGGGTGAACAACACGGCGGCGCGCCCCAGGTCGGCGCAGATCAGAATCGGGCGGCGGCGCAGGCGGTCGGCCCAGGCTCCGGCGAAGAGGCCGAACAACAGAATGGCGGCCGCGCCGGCTCCGCTCAGGAAACCCATCTGGAGCGGCGTGGCGTTCAGCAGTTTAGCGGCGATTATCGGCAGCCCGACCAGGGTGATCCAGGAGCCGACTTGAGAGACGGATTGCCCGGCCCACAGCTTGAGGAAGTCGGGTTCGCGCCACAGGCCGCGCACGCGCATCTCCCAAGCATCGCATGTCAGGGCTTGTCGAATTTGATGATGGACTCGGCGCCGAACCGCTTGTACTGCGTGTAGCGGATGGTCATGCGGACACGCTGCAATCCGCTGCTGAAAGGCAAGCTGTCGTCGGCATAGGTGTAGACCGGAAAGCGGTGGCCATCGACGATCTGGCGGATAGTGATGAAGCGCGGGAACAGGTTCTGCGATTTCACGGTCATGATCTGCGGTACGGCCTGGCCTTCCAGGCGCACGATGGAGAAGTCTTTCTTGTCGGCCCAGATCATGCCGTCGAACAGGCGCTGTCCTTGCAAGATCTGGCGCGGCTTCACATCGAGCACCCAGCAATCCACGCCGTCGATGTTCTCGTCGCCGCGGAATCTGGTCTGGTAGTTCCAGAGCTGGTCCTCGGTCATGACGAAGGGTTGGATGCCGCGAATGTCCTGAAAGTCTTCTTCGGTCATCTTGAGACGCTTGAGGGTCAGCAGCGGTTTGCCGACAACCTGCTCAGTGCGCTCGTGCCCGGGCGAGAAGATCACGTCGCGCTCTTCGCGGAATTCGCCGGTGGCCGCGCCGTGGTTGTCGAGCTCCGCGAAGACGACGGACTGGTGATAGGTATAGGCGTTGCGCGCGGCTTGTGTCTCGCTCTCCTGGTGGGCGATGCGGCGGGCCAGATCGGGCGGGGCTTCCTGCGCGCGGGCGGCGGGGGCCAAGCACCCCAATGCTAAAATGATGCCGATGACGCAATCGGCCGGCGGCTTCCGAGCGGCTCTGGTGGCCGGCTGGATCGCGCTGAGCGCCGCGGGGCTGCTGTACGCTCGGTCGAAAGGCATACCTACCTGGGTCGCGGTTCCCGTGCTGGCCGCGTTCCTGATCGAATATCCATTCTATCTGGTCCCCGGCTTCGCCGAAGTACGCGAGCGGTTCGAGCGCGGCCTGCCCTTCTTTCTGGTGTTCTCCTTCGTGCTGCCGTATATCGTCTACGCCACCAATACAGGCCAATTCCGCTGGTTGGCGCTGGTGCAACTGGCGGCGCTGGCTACGGCCTTGAGCCTCTGGTACAAGGTTCTGCCGCAGGCTCCGCCGGCGGACTGCGCGTTCCTGGCGCTGGCGGCGGCGGTGGTGCTGCGCGGCTATTTTGATGCGATCTATACGTCGCCGGTGCACGGATTGCATCTGGAGATACTCGGCCACCTGGCGCTGACGCGGTTGTGCATCATGGTGATGCTGGTGGAACGGCGCGTAGCCGGCGTGGGCTTGGGGTTCGCGCCGAGCCTGGCGGAATGGAAGACCGGCGTGCGGCATTTCATCTACTTCCTGGTCCCCGCGATTCCGCTGGTGCTGGCGACGCACCTGGTCCGGGTGGGACCGCCGGCGCCGGCCTGGAAGATCGCCGCGACCTTTCTGGGCGTGCTGTGGGTGGTGGCGCTAAGCGAAGAGTTCTTCTTTCGCGGGCTGCTGCAACAGTGGATGACGCGGTGGACCGGAAGGCCGGCGCTGGCGCTGGCGGCCGCCTCGATTCTGTTCGGCGCGGCGCATCTGGGCTTTCGCGGCTTCCCTAACTGGCGATTCGCGCTGGCCGCGGCGGTGGCCGGATGGTTCTACGGGCGGGCGTATCAGCAGGCGCGGAGCATCCGCGCCAGCATGGTGACGCATGCGCTGGTGGTTACGGCGTGGCGGGCGTGGTTTGTATAGTTAGACGGCCCACAGGTCGCGATCGCCGGCGCCGACCAGCTCGGGTTCAGGTTCGCGCGCCGGGGTAACGGCCGGTTCGTAAGCGGGCAGGAGCCACTGGCGGTAAGCCGGCAGGCGGCCGCGCGAGGCTTCGAAGTAGAGGAAGCGCAGCTCGGCGGCGACCGGCCCGATGGCCCCGGAGCCTACGGGTCGATGGTCTACGCGTGTGACCGGCCCGACCTCGACGGCGGTGCCCGTGAAGAAGATCTCGTCGGCGAGATAGAGTTCGCTGCGATCCACGGGGCGCTCGACTACATCGAGGTGCAGTTCATTGTGGGCCAGCTCCATGATGCAGTTGCGGGTGATGCCTTCCAGGATGTTCTCGCTGCCGGGCGGAGTGATCAGCTTACCGGCGCGCACCAGGAAGATGTTGCAGGTGGCGCCTTCGGCTACGTGGCCCTCTTCGGTCAGGAAGATGGCTTCATCGAAACCGTTGCGGCGGGCTTCATCGCCCGCCAGGGCGCTGTTGACGTAGGAACCGCAGATTTTGGCGCGCCCGGGGATGGCGTTGTCTTCGATGCGCCGCCAGGAGACCACGCCCGCGTGCAGGCCATGCCGGCTATCCAGATAATCGCCGAAGGGGACGGCGATGACGGAGAAGGCGTCCCGGTCGTCGGGGTTTACGCCGATGCGCCCGGCGGATTTATAGGCCAGAGGGCGCACGTAGACATGCGAACGAAAATGGTTGCGACGCATCAGCTCCACGGCGATGCCGCACAGCTCGGAAGCGTCCGGCGGGATGCCGATGCGGAGGATGCCGGAGTTGGCCTTCCAGCGGCGGAAGTGCTCCATGGGGCGCACCAGGAAGAGCTGCTCCTGGCGCTCGTCCCAATAGCCGCGAATGCCGTCGAAGACGCCGGTGCCGTAGTGCAGGGCGTGGGTGAGGATGCTGACCTTGGCATCCCGCAGGGGGACGTATTGATTGTCGAAGTAGACGATGACGTTGGAATGATCTTCAGTTTGCATGGCAGGCTCCTTTCGCGGCGGCGCGGCCGCGGGCCAGCGCGGCCAGGTCGATTTCCATCCAGCGGGGACTCTTCACGAGTTTGCGCAGGGCCGCCACGACCTGCTCTTCGGAGAGCAGGCCGGCGACTTCAAGCAACGCTCCCAGCATGACTACATTGCCGGCTTTGGCCGCGCCCAACTGATCCGCGAGGGTGGTGAACGGCAAGGCCAGAGTACGGATGCCGGGACGGGCGCAGTCCGCGGGGATTTCGGTTCCGTTGTAGAGCACCCAGCCGCCGGGCTGCACGTCGCCGATAAATTTGCGCAGAGAAGGCTCGTTAAGAGCGAGCAGGACGTTGGGGACCGATACCAGCGGCGAATCGATGGGCGCGGTCGAGAGGCGCACGTGACAGTTGGAGGTGCCGGAACGCATCTCCGGTCCGTAAGAGGGGAGCCAGGAGACTTCCAGGCCGGCGGCGAGCCCGGCTTCGGCCAGAATCTCGCCCAGCAGGAGAACGCCCTGGCCGCCGAAGCCGGCGATCTTGAGACGGCCATCGGTGGTTAACGCCGGCGGCCGGCGGGCGCCGAGCGACGGGATGGTTTCGGTCAGCCCAAGGATGGCGGGGACGTCGGAGAGCTCAGGCGCGAGCGGGGGCGCGGGACGAGTTTGGGATTCTTTGGCACGGTCGCGATAGACGCCTAGCGGGAAAATCCTGGACATCTCTTCGCGGACGCGGCGCTGGGCATCCAGCGGATCGAGCTTCCAGATGGTTGGGCAGGGCGAGAGAACTTCGACGAATGAGAAGCCCAGGCCGTGGACCTGATTCTCGATGGCGCGGCGGATGGCGCGGCCGGCGTGCATGACCTGCCGGTTGTCGCCCAGGGACACGCGCTCGATGTACACGGGCGCTTCGAGCGAGGCCAGGAGCTCGCTCACGTGCATGGGGTAACCTTCGTTCCAGGCGTTGCGGCCGAACGGGGAAGTGGTGCTTTTCTGGCCGAGCATGGTGGTGGGGGCCATCTGGCCGCCGGTCATGCCGTAGATGGCGTTGTTGATGAAGAACACCGAGACAGGCTCGCCGCGGTTGGCGGCATGCACGATTTCGGCACAGCCGATGGCAGCCAGGTCGCCATCGCCCTGATAGCTGAGAACGATGCTTTGGGGCAGGCTGCGCTTCACCGCGGTGGCTACGGCGGGCGCGCGGCCGTGGGCTACCTGAATGTTGCCGACATCGAAATAGTAGTAGGCGAAGACCGAGCAGCCCACGGGGCTGATGAGGACGGTACGATCCTGAATGCCCAGCTCGTCGATGGCGCGGGCGATCAGCTTGTGGACCACTCCATGGCCGCATCCGGGGCAATAGTGGGTCTGATGCTGGAGCTCCGCTTTGCGCTCGTAGACGGGGTAGAAGGAGCGGGCCTTTTGATGGGTGACCGTGTAGCTAGACATATGCGGGCTCCTGCCGGCCGACGGTTGCGTAAATCTTTTCCAGGACTTCTTCGGCGGTGGGAACGTTGCCTCCCACGCGGCCGTAGAAACCCACCGGGGCGCGGCCTTCGAGCGCGAGGCGCACATCTTCGACCAGTTGGCCGGTGCTCAGCTCGACTACCAGGAATCTGGCGGCGGTGCGGGTGAGCCGGCGGATGCGCTCGACGGGGAAAGGATAAAGCGTGATGGGACGCAGCAGGCCCAGCTTCAGACCCTGGGCACGGCCCTGCTCGACAACCTGTTTGAGCACGCGCGAGACGATGCCGTAGCCTACCAGAATGGTTTCGGCGTCGCTGGTGCGCCAGTCCTCGTATTGCACGGCTTCGCGTTCAGCGCGCTTGTACTTGGCTTCGAGTTTGAGCACGTGTGCCTCGAGCTTGTCCGGCTCAAGGTAGATGGAAGTGACCAGGTTGCGGCGGCTGCCGGCGCTGCCGGCCACCGCCCAGGCGGGCCGCGCGGGCGGCGGTTGGGGCGGCGGGAACTCGACGGGCTCCATCATCTGGCCGATGTAGCCGTCGGCCAGGACGAAGACGGGGTTGCGATAACGGTCGGCGAGATCGAAGGCCTGAATGGTGAGATCGGCCATCTCCTGTACTGAATTGGGCGCCAGCACCAGGGTACGGTAGCAGCCGTGGCCGCCGCCTTTGACGACCTGGTGATAGTCGCCTTGCTCAGGCGCGATGTTGCCGAGGCCGGGTCCGCCGCGCATGATATCGGCAATGACGCAGGGCAGCTCGGCGCCGGCGATATAGCTGATGCCCTCCTGCATGAGGCTGATGCCCGGACCGCTGGAGGCGGACATGGCGCGCACGCCGGTGGAGGCGCCGCCGTAGAGCATGTTGACGGCGGCCACTTCGCTCTCGGCCTGGAGGAATACGCCGCCAACCTGCGGCATGTAGAGCGCGGCGGCTTCGGTAATCTCACTGGCGGGTGTGATGGGGTATCCGTAGAAGGCGCGGCAGCCGGCCAGGATGGCGCCCTTCACGATGGCTTCGTTGCCCTTGGTGATTTGTTTGGACATGGTGGCTCTCCTCAGGCGGCCTTTCGGCTCCTCGACGGGGAGGCCCGCATCACCGTGATGGCGCCGGGCTCGGGACAGACGAAGAAACAGATGCCGCATGCGGTGCAGCCTTGGCCCTTATAGGTGGCGGGGTGATAGCCGTAGCGGTTCAAACGGTCCGCAAGCAGCAGGACTTTGGGCGGGCAGGCTTCGACGCACAGCCCGCAACCTTTGCACTCTTCGGAGTTCAGTTCAATCATGCAACCTCCAGGGCGGCCTGGGAGGCCGCCGCAGGCTGAGAGCCTGCCCCACGGAGCTCATCGCGGAAATTGGGATGAGCGATAGCGACGAGCGCTTCGGCGCGCTGACGCAGGGTTTTGCCGAACAAGTACGCGACGCCGTACTCGGTCACCACGTAGTGCACATCGCCGCGGCTGGTGACCACGCCCGCGCCGGGATCGAGAACGGGCACGATACGCGAAAGCGTGCCATGCCTGGCGGTGGACGGCAGCGCGATGATAGGCTTGCCGCCCTTGGAGCGCGCCGCGCCGCGGATGAAATCCAACTGGCCGCCGAAACCGCTGTAGGGCGTGGAGCCGATGGAATCCGCGCAGACCTGTCCGGTGAGATCCACCTGAATCGCCGAGTTGATGGCCACCATGCGGTCGTTCTGGGCGATGACGAAAGGATCGTTGGTGTATTGGGTGGGGTGGAATTCGAAAGCCGGATTGTTGTGGATGAAGTCGAAGATACGCCGCGTGCCGAAGACGAAGCCGGCTACGACTTTGCCGCGATGCAGGGTCTTGCGATCGCCCGTGATAACGCCGGCCTCGATGAGCGGCACGACGCCATCGGGACACATTTCGCTGTGAATGCCCAGATCGCGCCGGTCGTGGAGCGCTTCGAGCACGGCGTTGGGGATACCGCCGATGCCCAGCTGCAGTGTGGCGCCATCGGGGATGAGCGTCGCGACGTTGGCGGCGATACGGTGCTGGACGATGTCGGAGGGCGCGGAAGGGGCTTCCAATAATGGGCGGTCGGTCTCGACGATGGCCGCAACTTTGCTGACATGCAGGAAAGTCTCGCCCATGGTGCGCGGCATGCGCTGGTTGACTTCGGCGATGACCAGCCGGGCGCATCGCGCGGCGCTGAGGGTGCAGTCGATGGAGGTGCCCAGGCTGAGGTAGCCGAATTCATCGGGGGGTGAAGTCTGGATGAGGGCCACATCGAGGGGCATTTCGCCGGACGAGAAGAGCTTCTCGATCTCACTGAGGAAGATAGGAGTGTAATCGGCGCGTCCGGCGGCCACGGCATCGCGGACGTTGTGGCCGAGGAAGAGACCGTTGTGGCGGAAGTGGCCTTGGTACTCTGGCCGGGTGTAGTCGGCGGCGCCGAGCGTGAGCATGTGGACGATCTCGACATTAAGGAGGGCGGGGGCGCGGCGGAGCAAGGCCTCGATGAGGGGAGTGGGGGTGCCGTTGCCTTCCTGGATCCAGATGCGGTCGCCGGAGCGGACGGCGCGGAGGGCTTGGCCGGCGGTGGTAACTCGTTGGCGATATTGGGCCGCGGGGTTCATCGTCGTCCCCCACTTCCAAGTGGGGCTATCCGTATTCTATTACGGATTTACAGATCTGTAAATATGATAGTTTACCGTGGGGGCCGGCGGATGGGTGCTGTGGCTTTGATTCGCTTTTTGTTCGTTATGAATACCCGCATTTGCGCATGGCGAATACCCTCATTTTTTGGGTTCGCCGTGCATTTTGCGATGTTGGGGCGGTGGTTTGTTCGTCTTGTGTTCGCTTTAGCGGGTGGCCGTGGGGAGAGCATTCTAATAGCTGGTGGGCGGGTTTGCGGATTGTTCTCAGGGTCCGTGAGAACGAGAGGCGCCCTCGCCGGGGCGGCTGCACGCGTTTCCGCGAAATGCCGAGCACAAGACCGCCGCGGCTTGCCCACTACCGAAAATTGCCGGGTGAAGAACTACGCGAATCGCGCCGGCGGTACACTAGCCGCATGGAGGAGAGATGCAGCCGGGCAACGAAGCGACGTGCGTGGTGATCAAGCGGGGGGAAGGTTATCACGGCAAGCAGGGCCTCGATTATCTTGCAGGCGTGTCCGCGGAGACGACCGGATCGAAGAAGCTCTGTATGCACATGGTCACGATTCCTCCGGGGGGCCGGGCGAAGGCGCACCTGCATGCGCAGCATGAGAGCGCCATCTACGTCCTGAGCGGCCAAGCCGGCACATGGTACGGCCCTGGCCTGCGCGAGCATGTCTGGCTGGACGCGGGAGATTTTTTCTACATTCCAGCGAATACCCCGCATCTGCCTTACAATCCGAGCGAGGTAGATCCCTGTGTGGGGCTGGTGGCGCGGACCGATGCCAACGAGCAGGAGAGCGTGACGCTATTGACGATTGAGGACCCGGGAATTGCTCAGCGTTAAAAAAGGCGGGATGCGTCTTGCGGCTTTCCTGTTCCTGGCACCGCTGCTGCCGGCGGCAAGCGTCAACACCCGGATCCTGAGCCGCGCGGGCAAGCTACTGACGGACGAATCGCGCTGGAACCGGGCGGACACGCGCGAGTGTCCGCCGCACGCGCCGAAGGTCAGCTTATATTGCGCGCTGCGCCAGGCAACCGAGGAAGTGCTGGGCGAGTCCTCGCATCGGACCACGGCGATGGAGGAAGTGCGGAAAGTGATCGAAGAAAAGGTGGGAGACAAGTATCCCCACCGGCTGATGGGGTACAACAACGATCCCGCCACCACACTCGCCGACATCCAGGGCGTTCTGAATACGGCGGCGGAGAGGCTGGACCGGCGGCTGGCCACCATCACGCCGCGCGCATTCGACCGCATGGTGCTGCTCGAAGAGAAAGGGGAGACTACAGCGAGCGTCAGCATGGGCGACCTGAACGGCGACGGGTATGCGGATCTGGTCTTAGGTAAAGGACGGCACTGGCCGCTGCTGGACCGGGTGCTGCTGAACGACGGAAAAGGCCACTTCACGGCTCACGATTTGGGAAGCACGCCTGACCGCACCTACTCCGCCGCGCTGGCGGACGTGGATCAGGACGGCCACCTGGATGTGGTGATCAGCAACGACCAACCGGATCGCAAGCTGATTTATCTGAACGACGGCAAAGGCAATTTTCACATCTCGGGAACGTTCGGCGATGCGAAGTGGTCGACGCGCTACGTGACGCTGGCCGATCTGAACGGCGACGGGTATCCGGACATCATCGCGGCCAATCGCGGCGATCCGCCGAAAGATCCGCACTTGAGTTTCGTGTGTTTGAACGACGGCAAGGGACACTTTCCCTGGTGCACTCCGCTGGCCGGGACGGAATCGGCGACGATCATTGTGGCGGCGGACTTCGACGGCGACGGCGCCATCGACTTATTTGTGCCGCATCGCGAGGGAGGCCAGAGCGTCATCTTCTGGAACGACGGCAAGGGAAATTTTCCGGTAAAGACGCCGGTGGGCCCGGCGAACGTGGCGGCGCGCGCCGCGGCGGCGGGGGACCTGAACGGCGACGGACGCGTGGACCTGGTGGTGGGCGATGAACGGCAGGGGCTTTTCGTTTATCTCAATCGGGGGAAGCGGGAGTTCAGCGAACCGATCATGCTGGCCGGCAGGCAGCGGGCGCCGTACGCGGTGGCCATCGCGGATCTGAATCGCGACGGCAAGCCGGATATCGTGGTGGGAAATGCGGAGGCGCCCGGTTCGGTGTTTTTCAACGACGGCACCGGAACGAATTTTCTGGAAATCCCCTGGGGAGACGGCAAGGGAGCGGTGTACGGCGTGGCGATCGGAGACCTGGACGGGGACGGATGGCCGGACATCGCGGCGGCGCGCAGCGATGCACCGAACGCGGTGTGGTTCAGCACGAAGGTTGGGGCGCAGTAGTGAATAGTGGCTTGGCCGCCAGACTATTACTGGCACTCACGATGGCTGCTACGGGCCTTGCTAAAACCTGGCGCGTGGATGGCATGGTGATCGCGGTGGACCGCGGCGCCGGCACCATGCTGGTGTCGCATCGGCCCATCGAACATTACATGGGCGCCATGGCCATGCCGTTCCGCGTGGAGAAGGCCGGGCAACTCGAGGACCTCTATCCGGGCGCGCGCATCCAGTTCGATTTGACGGTGACGAAGCAGGGTTCCCTGGCCCGCAACATCCGCAAGACAGGCGAGCCGGACGCTCGCATCCCGCCTCCGAAAGAGACCATCAAGATCGGCGATCGAGTTCCCGATTTCTCGCTGACCAGCGAAGCCGGCGACAACATATGCCTCGCGGACCTTCGCGGCAAAGTGGTTGCCATCAACTTTCTCTACACCCGCTGCCCCCTGCCCGACGTGTGCCCGCGTCTGGCGGCCAACTTCGCCACCCTGCAGCGACGCTTCGCCGATCGGATGGGCGCCGACCTCGTTTTCCTTTCGGTGACCGTCGACCCTGATTTCGACACGCCCGCGATCCTCGCCGAATATGCCAGGCGCTGGAGCGCAAAAAGCCCCGGGTGGCGGTTTTTGACGGGAGATGTGACCCGCATCGCCGCGTCACTGGGCGAGGTGTACTGGACAGACGAGGGATCGATCGGTCATAATTCGACTACTTCCATCGTCGATCGCGATGGCCGCCTGGCGGCAACGGTGACTGGTTCCACCTGGCGGCTGGATCAACTCGAACAGTTGTTGAAACACGAACTGGAGAAGTCTCAATGAAGCTTGCCCTTACCGCGGCCGTGGCCATCGCATCGCTGGGAGCCGCGCAGGTTCCGAAACGCGCCGACGACTGCGCGCCGCCCCCCAGTGCGCTGGCCCCCACGCTGCCGGCGAAACTGCTGCCGGGGATGGGGAGCGTGCATCTCGCGATCACCACGTCCAACCCGGAAGCTCAACTGTTCTTCGATCAGGGCGTGGCCCAGATGCATTCGTTCTGGGCGCGTGAGGCGGAGCGCTCGTTCCTGCAGGCTGCCGCGCTGGACCCGCAAGCGCCGATGCCGCAATGGGGGATCGCGATGGTGGCGGGCGGCGACTGGCGGCCGCGCTTTCAAATCGACCTGCTCACGGACATTCTGGGCAGACAGGCGCCGCCGTCGATGCTGCGGGCCCGGGCCGCGGCGCAGAAGGCTGTGGAGCTCAGCCAGACCACCGGCACCGACCTGGAAAAGCTCTACGTGGCGGCCGTGGCGGCGCACAGGAATCCCGACGAGAAAGGCGACCCCGAGGAGGCGTTTGTCAAAGGCCTACGGGCGCTTCTGGCGAAGTATCCGGATGAAGTGGAGGCGCAACTCGACCTGGCGCTCATGATCATGCGGGGCTTCTCCGTGCAGGACAAGAAGCCAGTGGCGCCGGGCTCGACCGAGGCGGTGGCGATCCTGCGCGGCCTGCTGGTGAAGGCGCCCGAGCATCCCGGCGTGCACCACTACATCATCCACGGATTCGAAGGTTCCAGTTTCGCAAAGGAAGCCTGGCCAAGCTGCGAGAAATACGCCAAACTGGTTCCCAACATTCCGCACGCCTTGCACATGCCAGGCCACATCTATTCGCAAACCGGCCGCTGGCAGGACGCCGCGAAGGCATTCAACGACGCGGCCATCAATGAACGCATGTGGATGAAGCTCGACAAGTTATACGGCAACGCGCATCATGGGCACAACGTGCATTACCTGGCCACCGCGTATTCCTTCGAAGGCCGTTACGAGGATGCCGTGGAGGCCGCCAAGGAACTGATGGGTTACAAAGAGAACCCCGGCCAGGCGGCCCAAGCCGACGTCTTCACCGGCGCTTATGCGCAGGGTTGGTTCAGCATGTTGCGCACGCAGGTTCAGTTTCAAAAGTGGGATGCGATTCTCGACGATTCCGTGTTGCCGGTTTTGAACCGGCCGCGCCAGCAGGCGTGGCGGCACTGGGCGCGCGCGGTGGCCTATGCGAATAAAGGCAATCTGGCCGCGGCAAAGGAAGAGTCGCACGAGTTCGAACTGTCGATGGCCGAGTTCCGGAGCAAGGTCAAACGTCCGGAGCCGGCTGAATTGCAGGTAGCCCGCCGCGAACTCGCGGGGCACCTGGCGGTCGCCCAAGGGCAGCTCGGCAAAGGTCTGAAGCTGCTCGAAGCTGCGTCGAAAGCGGAACGGCGGCTGACTTACACGGAGCCGCCCTTCTATCCGCGGCCGGTAGCCGAGGCCCTGGGAGAGGAAGCACTGAAGAACAACAAATATTCAGTGGCGCAAAGGGCTTTTCGGATCGCGCTGGATCAGTATCCTGGGGATTCTCACGCCGAGACCGGGCTGAAGGCGGCTGTACAAATGGACCGGACGATCCTGGCGAGCCGGTGAGCGAATGGTTCCACGCTATCGCGGCGGGTTCGGCCCGGCAGGTTCCATGATTATCTTTAACGGGTCCGTTTGGCACGGGCATGGCGCGAACTCAACCGGTAAACCACGGCGCTCGGTACAGGGCGCGTTCATCCGGCGCGGAGAAAGTCGGGCGATCGACTTCGCCTCCCGCACGCAGCCGGAAACGCTTGAACGCATCTGCCCGCCGGCCAAGTATTTGTCGGCGCTCTAACCGCGTAAAACTTACCGTTGCATTTTTGCGCGATGGAGCCGCCACGATCCGGGATGCTCGCGATTATGAAGCCCTGGCCTGCTGCGACGCAGAGACTTGAGTGGCCATCCAGTTGCTTGTCTTCTGCACTCACAATTTATAGCTGGCTCTCTCGGCCCGGCGCCGCTGCAGATATAACTCCGTCCGGGCACTTGAGAAGAAACAACAGGAGAGTAGTGTTCAAAAATAAAATAATCTATGATCCCGTTCTGGCATCTTCGTCAAAAAGTTGTGCGCGCTGCGGAAATCGCTTTGCGACATACGGGAGAGAATACATCTGCACCGCGTGCCGGGAGCGCAAGCCCAAAGTTGTGGTCAGGATGCCCTCCAGACACCAGCTCACATCCCGGCAGCAACAGATCGTCGAGCTAATCTGCCAGGCGAAAACAAACAAAGAAATTGCTTACGAGCTATGCCTTACGGAAGGCACTGTAAAAGAATACCTGCATAATATCTTCCGCAAACTAAAGGTTACCAACAGGACAGAGTTAGCGCTGCGTTCCCACGCCCAAACGTCATTCAAATGGACCCATCATCATTGACTCTTGTCCGGCAGGGTCAGTCTCACTGACGTTTGAAGCGGTACGGCACGAGCTGGGAGCCGGCGGGCGCATCGAATGACACAGGGTAGCGCCTGCCGGTCAGGTCCAAACAGACGCTCAAAGAGAAGCGCCGACAATCTCATGCATCAGCCTCCGCGGAGAACTTCCGAATTGCAGCTCATTGCAGCAGGTCCAGCACGGCAGCCTGAACGCTCTTCCATTCAGTCGTTCTAGGATCGATCAGCTCGAAGTGCCCGGCATTGGGCAGTTCGATCAGGCGGGCGTCGTCGCCGGCGGCGGTGGCGGCGGCCTGGTAGCGGCGGCTGATTTCGATGGGGACGACATCGTCGCGGGTACCGTGCAGCAGGCGCTGCCGGACGTGCAGCGGCACGAGCTCGATCGGGGAGGCTTGGTGGTAGCGCTCGGGCTGTTGGTCGGGCTGGCCGCCGAGCAGGCCGGCCACGACGCCGCGGCTCAGGTGGAGCTCCCAGGCGCGCCGCAGATCGGAGACGGCGGCCAGTGCAACTACGCCGCGCAGAGGAATGGCGTGCTGCGCCGCGAGCCACAGCGCGAGTTGTCCGCCGGCTGAGTGGCCGATTACGATGACGCGCGCGAGATCCAGGGGATAGCGCCGGGCGAGGGCGCGGAGATGTTCGGCGCCGCGGCGCACGTCGTCGCCGGCGGCGGGCCAGCCTCCACCGGGATCGCCGAGGCGGCGGTATTCGAGACTCCATGCGGCGACGCCGGCGCGGGTGAGCGCGGCGCAGAGATGCCCGATGTGGTCGAGGCTGTAGGCGTTGCGCCAGTAGCCGCCGTGGATGACGATGGCCACGGGGACGCTTTGGCCGCCGCTGGGGAGGCGGAGATCGCCGAACTGTTGGGGAGCGTCGCCGTAGGCGATGCGGGTGGCGCCGGCGGGCGGCGGGAGATCCAGGATGGGAGTGTTCACGGAACGCGGCGCGCGGCACCCGGCGAGAGCCAGGAAGAGGGCCAGGGCTATTCCAGGCGGCGGACTTTTATGTTGCGGAACCATGTGTCGCCGCCGTGGTTTTGCAGGGAAATGTGGCAATTCTTGTGCGGCTGATTCGTTAACGCGTCCGTGACCGGCGTACCGTTTCCCCAGCGGTGGGCGATGCGGGCAGCGGCCAGCGGCGAATCGAGTTCCGTATCGACGACCTTGACGCCGTTCAGCCAGTGCGCGACGTGGTTGCCTTTGACGACGAGGCGCGATTCGTTGAATTCGCCCACGGGTTTGGTGACATCTTTTTCGGGGCCCACGATGTCGTAGAGGGCGCCGGCCTGGTGACTGACGCCGGCGCGCGCGTCGGAGTTGCCGGCGTTATCCAGGAGCTGGTATTCGAAGCCGACCACGTAGTCCTGGCCGCGGTCGGGGCGGGCGGCCGGGCGGTTCAGAAGGGAATAATTCACCTGGTCCTCGAAACCGTGCGCGGCGTAGCGCGCCAGGAAGACGTGGTCCTGGATGCGATACTTCACACCGCTGTTGGCGCCGGGCGCGATCTTCCACTCCCATGAAAGCTCGAAGTCGCGGAATGTGTCCTTGGAGAAGAGGTCTTCGGTGATATGGGGTGCGCGATTGGCTTTGAGACAGCCGTCGTCGATGGTCCAGGCGTCGCCGGGGGGCGTTTTCTGGCGGGGATCGTCCCAGCCGGCCATGGTGCGGCCGTCGAAGAGGCTGACCCAGCCGGATTGCGCGTGGCAGGCGAAGGGCGCCAGGGCCAGGGCGATCCACAGAGACGGGGATTTCACGCGGGGGATCCTTTCTGTCTGGCGAAGATTTTGGCGAGCACTTTCACGGCGGCGTCGACATCGCGCTCGGTGACGATGTAGGGAGGCAGGAAGCGCAGCACCGTGTCGTGCGTACAGTTGATGAGCAGGCCGTCGGCCATGGCGTCGAGAACCATCTGCTTGCCGGGGATCTCCATGTCGACGCCGATCATGAGGCCGAAGCCGCGCACCTCTTTGATGAAGGAGTGTTTGCGGGCCAGCTCATTCAGCATGAGGTGGAAATATCCGCCGACCTGCTGGATGGAGGGCAGCAGCGTTTCCAGAATGTCGAAGAATTCGAGGGCCACGCGGCAGGCCAGCGCGCTGCCGCCGAAGGTGGAGCCATGCATGCCGAGGGCGATGGCGGCGGCGGCTTTTTCGTTGGCCACGATAGCCCCGAGGGGCAGGCCGCAGGCCAGGGGTTTGGCGGCCACCAGGATGTCGGGGAGCACTTCGGGCCTGGCGCGCTGATACGCGAAGTAAGTGCCGGGGCGGCCGACGCCGCACTGAATTTCGTCGAAGACCAGCAGGGCGTTGTAGAGATCGGCCAGTTCGCGGGCCTTTTGGGCGTAAGCGGGCGAGACAGGGTAGATGCCGCCTTCGCCCTGGATGAGCTCGAGCACCATGCCGGCGGTGGATTCGCTGAAGGCGGCTGCGAGAGCGGCGATGTCGTTGGCGGGAACGAATCGGGCGCCGGGGAGGAGGGGTTCGAAATCGGTGCGGTACTTGGGCTGTCCGGTGATGGAGAGCGCGCCCAGCGTACGGCCGTGGAAGGAATTTTCGAGCGCGATGATTTCGTGTTTGGCGCCGGGCGCGGCTTTGTTGCCGTGGGCGCGGATCATTTTGAGGGCACCTTCCATGGCCTCGGTGCCGCTGTTGGTGAAGAAAGTGCGCTGGAGGCCGCTGACATCGGCCAGTTTTTTCGCGAGGGGGCCCTGAAATTCGTGGTAGTAGAGATTCGAGGAATGGATGAGCAGGGCGGCCTGGTCGCGGATGACTTTGACGATGCGCGGGTGAGCATGGCCCAGGGCATTGACGCCGATGCCGGCGATGAAATCGAGGTAGCGGTTGCCGCTGACGTCGTAGACGTGACAGCCTTTGCCGCGATGCACGACCAGCGGGTAGCGGCTGTAGTTCTGGAGCACGTACTGGCGCTCGAGATCCATAACGGCGTCGGGGGAGAGGGTGGGCAGGGGGTCGATGACGCTGGCCATCTACACATGATATCCCGGAGATGGCCCCGGCGCGCCAGATGGCGGCCTACGAGGCCGCCGCAGGCTGCGAGCCTGCCCCACGGCGCAAAACGTGTCTACTCTGAGTTCTAATCGGCTCGCCCTAGTGTCTACTTCTGTTCACAGTCAGTTCCACGCCGCATAGCCGCGGCAGTTGGTCAGGGAATTGCTTCATTTTCAAGCTTCCAGGACGCCTTGTCGACTTCACGTCTAGAATCCCGGTCGGAGACGGTCCCGGCGGCAGCCCACCGACCCTCCTTCCTACAACTCCTGTTTTCTTTTCCGGCCATGCTCGCCACGCTCTTGGTGGCGCTAACTGTTCTTACGGTGCAGGCGCGACTCAACGATCCGGATTTGTGGTGGCATCTCAAGCTGGGCGAGGTCATCTGGCGCACTGGTTCCATCCCGCGCGTGGATTCCTTCAGTTTCACGGCTCACGGCCATCCATG
>DATGGM010000108.1:0-3527 GCA_035308525.1 Bryobacteraceae bacterium | reverse complement strand
CGCCGGTCATGATGCACTTGGGATGGCCGAAGCCGCCGGCGCTTTGGCCGTTGGCGCCGATGTCGAAGACGATGTTATCGGGGCGCATGGGGTCGCCGGAGATGCCGCCGACTCCGGCCAGATGATCCAGCTTGAGGCCGTTGCGGGTACGCCAGGCGATCATGTGGTCGGCGCAGGAGGTGTCGCCGCTGACGCCGATGCCGCCCACCATCTTCTGTCCGGTGGCGAACAGAGCCAGCCCGCCGCCGAATACGTTGACGCCTCCGATCTTGCCTCCAACCATGGCATCGTTGGCCATGCCGTAGCTGGCCGAGGCTCCGCGATACGCCACCGTGGGGTCGACGGGATTGCTGAACTGGAGCCCGTACAGACTGCCGCCGGGCTGCACCGCGCTGAAAAGATTGGCGGTGGAGAGCGCCAAGCCCTTGGCTTGCCCCGAATTATTGACGCCGGCGGAGGAGGAATCGAGTCCGAAGGCGTTCGCGGTGTTGGCCTTCTGGGCGGAGATGACGCGGCTTCCGGGCCATTGCGAATCGCGCGCCTTGCCGGTGAAGGCGATGGCGCACACGACGCCGTCGCGGTCCACGATGGTGCCCCACATCTGGTTGTTCAGGCCGCTCGACTCCGCCGTGGTGGCCGCGGTGAGGGCGGCTTTCAGATCGGCGTATTTGGGCAAGGCCGCGCAGCCGTTGGCGGCCTGGGCGTAAGCCGGGGCGGAAATGGAAATTGCGGAAATCGCCATAACGACAATGGCGGCGACCCGGAAGGCACGGCAATCGATGGATCTGCGACGCATAGGTATTCCTCCTTAATTACGGGACATTCTGAGCGATTATACACCTCCCGGTACCTCTAGTCTTCCAACAAGTTCCGGGCACAACGGTACATGCGTACTGTGGTGGAATGGGCCGAGTACCCTATTGCCCGAATATCCCCTATCGGTGAAACTCATCCCAGGTAGCCGCGATACATTGAGGCGCGGTCACGAATCAACCGGACGAGGTGCACAGAATTGAATCCAGAACAAAACGGCCACGCAGACCGGCGCCATTCGGATCGCTTTCCCATTGAACGTGAAGTTCGCTACCGCGTTCTGAGTAAACGCAGCGGCGAAGATGCCGGCGACGGCAAGACGCTTAACATTTCCAGCTCCGGGGTGCTGTTCACGGCGGACCATGTTCTCCTGCCGGGACGCCGCCTGGAACTGGCCATCAGTTGGCCCGCTCAGCTCGATAACAAATGCGCTTTGAAGCTGGTGGCTCGGGGGCGCATCGTGCGCTTCGAGGACGGGCGCGCGGCGATGGAGATTCAGCAATACGAATTCAGGACGCAATCCTCGCACCTGAACGGCGCGGGACCGCGAATCGTGCTGAATTAGGCAGGTAAAGTTTCGTCTCTCTCCTTGTGGTGGCGCGCCGGGGCTAGTCTCCGGCGCGCATTTTTATTTGTATCGAGTTATTTGCGTCAAGAACGGCCGTCGAGCACGCGGATGCCTGCCTCGGTGATGGCGGCGGGCGAACCTTGGATCAGCGGCTCCCGCGCGGACTCGATGAGCGGCGAGCACGCCATAGAAAGACCCGTCGCCCATGAAGGGCGTTTTCTCCAGCTGCTGAACCGCGAAGAAGAGCCGCTGCGTGGCAAGCGGTCCGCGTTCGCGGAGGACCGTCAGCGCCTGCCGCTGAGTCCGGGACAGGCCGTCTTCGGCAGGATACTCTTCGAGATGCCGGGGTAGCGCCTCGGCCAGGAACGGAAGCGCGGAGGTGTCCGCGGCGAGAAGGCGCTCGATCGCGGATGGATCCGATGACGCAAATGCGGTCCAGGCGGAGCGCGCGAGCTCGAAGTGCGCCTTGGCCGCGGGGACGCGCGCAGGGGCGAGCGAGGCCAGCTTATCCGCGGTTAGGCCGCCGAGGATGGTCCGTCCAGCGAAGATAATGCTGAGTTTACGCCCAGTCAAATCCTGGCGGCTAAACCAATCGAGAGCGCGGATCAGTAGTAGTTGGTTGGAGAGGCGATGGTCGAACCACAGGATGGTTTCCTGATGCTCGGCGAAGTGCCGGAGCACCGCGGATGCTGGGCGCGGCCGTCTACGACGACCTCGCCGGGCAGGCCGGATTCCCGCAGAGTGCCGGCGACGGACTCGCCGTCGGTGACGTGAAGTAGTCCGGAATCCATCTGCTTCCAGCATTATCCTTGCGGGGCTTGTTACTTTGGTAGTAGCGCATGCGAAAGCTTTACGGCCGGTGGATCGAGAACTGGGAGAATCGTCTGTGCTCGCGCGCGACCAATCGCGTGGTGCGGCCGTTTGAGTGGGGGCTTGAATGGACCCGCCGCTGGCCGTCCGCTATGGCGATGCCGCAGAACGGGCACCAGCCGCACGACTATTTGAGCCTGCTCAATCGCAAGTCCCTGGCGGCGAGCGCTGAGTTTTTCGGCTACCAGCCGCCTTCCGATTTCGCCCTTAGCAACCGATTGCTCACCTTCACCAGTGCGGTGGAGACTCCGTATCCGGCGAATAACGTCGTGAAGGGGCAGTGGTTCCCGGCGGCGGAAAAGCCGGGGCGGAGGCGCGTGGCCGCGATTGTGCTGCCGCACTGGAACGCCTCGGCGACGCAGCATAATGCGTTGTGCGCGGGCATGGCCAAGCTGGGAATTTCGGCGCTGCGGCTGAGCCTTCCGTATCACGATTACCGCATGCCGGCGGAGCTGGAGCGGGCCGATTACGCGGTCTCCTCCAACATTGCCCGCACTATCGACGCGACCCGCCAGGCTGTGATCGACACGCGAAGCTGCGCGGATTGGCTGGAACGGGAAGGCTACGAGAGCATCGGCGTGGTGGGCACCAGTTTGGGCTCCTGCTATGCGTTTCTTGCCAGCGTCCACGATCAGCGGCTGAAGGTGAACGTGTTCAATCACTGCTCGACGTATGTCGCCGACGTGGTGTGGGAAGGTTTGTCGACGCAACACATCCGGCAAAGCCTGGAGCCGATGGTCACGCTGGAGCAGCTGCGCGAGGCATGGCTGGCCATCAGTCCGCCGATGTACATCGAACGCTACGCGGTGCTGGGGAAGAAGCCTCTATTCATCTACGCCCGCTACGACACGACGTTCCCGACCCGCTTTTCCGAGCAGGTGATCCGGAAGGCTCGGGAGCTGGGCTTCGAGCACAAGGCGGTGGTGCTTCCGTGCGGCCACTATACGCTGGGCGAGAGCCCCTTCAAATTCCTCGACGGCTACCATATCTGTAGCTTTCTAAAGCGAAATCTGTAGCTCTCCAGGGCGATCCACCCCTACACTGGAAGCGCAAATCGGCCGATAGTACTTGTGGAATGACCAGTCTATTGAATCTGGACCCGTATTCGGCACCGCCTGAGCCCGCCCAGACCCATCCCGCAAAAACAAATGCGGTGGCGGAGGCGCCCAAGGTGATAGAAACGCTCGACGTGGCGGCGGCTTCCGAAACGGCCGACGACTCCAGCGCTGAGGATTCCGCCGAGTTCGAGATCGTATTGGGACGCCGTCAGGTGGCC
>DATGGM010000107.1:0-22552 GCA_035308525.1 Bryobacteraceae bacterium | reverse complement strand
CCGCGGTGGCCGTCGTGCTCCTCTGCGGCGCGGCGCTGCTCGGCGGGAGCTTCGCGCGGCTCGTCAGCGTCGCTGTTGCTCGTGCGTGGCTCGCCCCGCGAGCTCGTCGCCACAGTCCGGGGCATGGTGAGCGCCGAAGACGGCCAACTCGCTCCGGTGGTCGAGCCTTTGTCGGCGGTGATGAGCCGATCCGTGGCGGAGCCGCGCTTTTGCGCGTCGCTGATCGCGGCGTTTGCGGTGTTGCTGACCGGCGTCGGGATCTATGGCGTGATCGCGTCGGTGGTGCAGCAGCGTCGTCGCGAGATCGGCCTGCGCATCGCGCTCGGCGCCAACGGCGCTGCGGTGGCAACAGCTGTTGCTCGACGCTGTCTGTTGAATGTCGGCGCGGGTGTGGTCGCGGGATTGCTCGTGTTCGTGGGGACGCGACGCGTGCTCTCGACGATGCTGTTCGAGATCACGCCCGGCGATCCGAGGCCGCCCGCGGCCGCGGTCATGGTGCTCGGCATCGTCGCGGCGCTGGCGTCCTGGATTCCGGCGCGTCGCGCCGCGCGCATCGACCCGGCCACATCGCTGCGCATGGAGTAGGCCTGTCGATTCGCTCGATTTGCGGCCATTCGGCGCGTCCGGAGTCCATGATACGTCCATGCGCCGCGAGGTGGCCCCGAGATCTTCCCCAGATACTCTTGGATCTGCCCTGGCGTGCACCGGCATTCGCGCGTCGCATCGTCGTAGAAGCCGCACTTGCAGCCGCGGCGTGCGGGGGATGGCGAGCCGGACTCTTTCACCTAACCTTCTCCTTCGCCGTTGCAATGAGTTTTGGAATGTCGGCTTGGCTCAGAAAGAAAGTATCAACTGTATTCGGTACGAAATCGTTTTGGGCTTCAAGAAATCGCCGGAAGAATTCCTTCGCTAGCGCCATGTCATCACGGTACTCAAGTATCTCGGCAGTCTGAAACAGATACACCGGCAGCTGGTGAATGGTGTACGCCTTCATCTGAGCTTTGATCGCCTTGTCTATTAGGGCTGCCGATCTTTCATCGGGAGAGTGCCTGACTTGACACATCAAATCCTCAGAGTACCCGGCAAGAGCCTTCGCTGTCATGGCGTCCTTCATTTTGGGGTGGACGTAAGTTTCGCCTTTATCGGCACCGGCGTTGGCAATGCCAGCGAACTGCTCCATTTTGGTAGTGATAGCCTTCGACTCATCCTCTGTGAACTGTACGTTTGTTTCGACGAATGCCTTCGGGGTTTTAGATTTGGAGCCAAATCTGTCGAAGATGGCCATGCTTTGTTTGACTCCCTTCGAAGGGATGCTTCCGGGTTACTCTTAGCATACTGCAGTTGCTGCCGACTCGGAAGATTTATCCGGATTTCAGCCGATGTCACTTCGGATCTGTCGCAAACGCCTGCCCGCGCCGCTATGATACCGTGAGTCCTCAATGCAGAAGACCATGCCCGCCCAATTTCCGAGGACGCCAAAATCCGGATGTATCGGCGGGCACGCTTCCCCTACTTTTGGTGGAATCGTCGGTGACGGAAATAGCCGATCAGCACACGCGCCACTTACGGCCCATCGGCGGGCGAGGCGGCCGGCTTGGTCCGGCACCCAACGTCCCGCGCTGCGACCGGGCGTGGCTGCGCAGTGGCGCGTCGCGCATCCGCGGGCGCCGTCTCAAAGCAGCACCTGCGCCGCCACGCCTGCCGATAAGCAACTACCGGGCCCGCTCTTACCAACGGTTTGTTCGCTGATACAATCGGCCTTTCAAGCGAATCAGGCTTAATCACGAACAGCAGTGAGCCGCGCGGCCAGGCCCGAATGGCAAACGAAGGCAACTTGCGGAGCCAATAAGGACGAAAGAAATGAAATCCAACAGACGGCAATTCATAGAGACGCTGGGAACGAGTTCGGCCGGGATGGCCATGGGCGCAGGCGCCATCGCGACAGCCCCGGGAGAGGCGCTGGCGAAGAGTCAGGATGGACCGATCTTGCTGGTCGGCGACAATATCGCGCTCACCAACACTGAATACGGCAAAGTCCGCGGCTACATGTTGCGGAACATCTACTACTTCCTGGGCATCCCCTATGGCGCCGACACCTCCGGCGCCAACCGCTTCATGCCTCCGCAGAAACCCAAGCCCTGGACAGATGTCCATCCGGCCCTGTGGTGGGGCAATTCCGCGCCGCAGAACATGGACAACCGGTTTGCGAACAAATACGCTTCCTTCCGCGATCATTGGAACTATTACGACGTGAACGAAGATTGCCTGCGCATCAACGTCTTCACGCCGGCCCTGAAAGAGGGCAAGAAGCGGCCGGTGCTGTTCTGGATACACGGCGGCGGCTTCACGGCGGGAAACGGCATCGAGCAGGACGGCTACAACGGAGAAAACTTCGCGCGGTTGGGCAACGTGGTGTTCTGCTCGATCAACCACCGGCTCGGTCCGCTGGGTTACTGCAACCTGGCGGGCGTCGGCGGCGACAAATTCGCGGCGTCGGGCAACGTGGGCATGCTCGACATCGTGGCAGCGCTCGAATGGGTGCGCGACAACATCGCCAACTTTGGCGGCGACCCCGGAAACGTCACCATCATGGGGCAATCGGGCGGCGGGGCAAAGGTCTGTATCCTGACCGCGATGCCTTCCGCCAAAGGCCTGTTCCACAAGGCGGTCGTGCTGAGCGGCGCCTCGCGCAAATCGGGAGAAAAAGCTTATTCGGAGAAACTGGGCGCGGCCGTGGTGAAGGAGGCTGGGCTGGGCGCCGGCGAACTCGATAAGCTGCAGTCCATGCCCTGGAAAGATTTCTACGCCATCGCCACCAGGGCGCAGCAAGCTCTTACCCGGGAATCCGGACCGGGCGGCGGCTTAACACGCGGCTTCAGCCCCGTAGTGGATGGCACGATTCTGCCGCAGCATCCTTACGATCCGGACGCGGCGCCCACGGCGGCAAATGTGCCCATGGTCATCAGCTCGGTCGAAAACGAGATGTCCATGAGTTGGGCTGATTCCTCGCTCGAATCGATCACCACGGACCAGGTGGTGGAGCGGCTGAAAACCCGGGCGGGCTTCGGTGGAGGCTTCGGCGACAAAGCAGGCGAAGTCGTAGAAGCTTACGCGAAGGCGTTTCCCGGCCGTAAGCCGGTGGAGATCTGGACGCTGGCCAGCAGCAACCGGCAAGGCGTGGTGGCGCTGGCCGACGTGAAATCGAAGCAACCCGCCGGTGTCTATGTGAACTGGTTCACTTGGCAGCCGCCATTGTTCGACGGCCGCATCCGCGCGTTCCACTGCGTGGATATCAGCTTCTGGTTCTACAACACAGACCTGATGCTGACCCACACCGGCGGCGGAGCCCGTCCGCGAGCGGTATCGGCCAAAATGGCGGGCGCCCTGCTTCAGTTCATGAAGACTGGTAATCCCAACGGTTCGGGGCTGCCGAACTGGCCGAAGTACACCGCCGAAAAAGGCGAGACCATGATCTTCGACGACACCTGCGTGGCGAAGAACGATCCCGACCGCGAGGCGCGCAAGGCGCTTCCCGCGCTGACGTAGCCAGTCGAGTCCGCCGGACCGTTAGGGCGCTACATTTAGATTCAAACCAGGATAGCGACCGCGCCATGCCGTGGTTCTCATCGCCCGTTGTTCACTTGGACTGCGTGGCGGTGAACTCACCGTCCGCACCCATGGGCTGAACTGTCACGGTGCCGGCGAATTTCGCGGCGGATTCCAGCTTCCCGGTGTACACGATCGTCAAGTCATCGCCATTGTATTGGGTTTTGTACTGCAAGGTGACGGCCTTGTCGTCCACCTTGCCCGTGACAGACACGGTGCCGTCGCTGCTCTTGCACGTACCAGTGACATCTTTGTCCTTTTGGTCGAACGTACAATCGAGATTGCCGTCGTAACCGCTGATGTTATAGTGGAGGTTCCACTTACCTGCCAACGAGGCGTTTTCCGCTGCGAACGCAACGGTCGCGGCTGCTATTAGAAACGCGGCAATTACAAGTTTCATAACCGTTCTCCTTCACTCCGGCATGAAGGTCACGTGCAGGGATGCCCCCCCGAGCCGACCCATACATCACGCCCGGTCGCATCCTGAACCCAGTCCCGCTGCGCTCCAATAGCGCAGCGCCTCGGATCCGCGATGAAGGGCAGGCTCTTCTTTTCCCCGCAGCGCGACCGTGACCCGCTCGAAACCTTCGCAGTTCACGAAACGGGCGCGAAGCGCTTCCACTTCGTTGCTGCACGAATAACTGTACCACGTCATTGCCCGCGCGCTCCCTCGCTCACAGCATCTTAGAACGCCGTTTTTGAGAATTCCAGCCGCGCCGCGAGGCCGCCGCCGAACCGCTGGCGCTGCAACCGAACCCTGCCGCGTGATGGCGCGTCACGAATCCGCAGGCGCGCCGTCGCAAATCAGCGCCTGCGCCGCCTCGGCGAAGCTCGCCGCCCTGCCCAAAAACGGTCGTCTGCAATCACGCAGGGGACTGCATGATCCCGATGTGATAATAAACATTCCGGAAATTTCCTTATTCGATGGCATTTCGCGTCTTGATCATCGGTGGCACGGGGCAGGTCGGGGCCGCAGTGGTGCGGGCGCTGCTTGCCGAACCGTCCTGCGCTGAAGTGGTGATGGTCAATCGCAAGGCGATTCCTCTGACCCCTAACCATCGCTTGCGGCAGGTGACCTTGGATACGGCAGCTGCGCAGTTCCCCGCAGAAGTGACCAAGCTTGCACTGAGCATGGTGGCGCTAGGCGACCCTGTCTATGGGGCCTCCTGTGTCGGCGTCGGTAAAGGCAGCATGAAGTGGAGCGAGGAGGAATTGAAGGCCCTCGAAATTGGGGTTGTCGGTGGTTTTGCCCGTGGCTGCCATGCCGGAGGCGTTGCTCAGTTTGCGCTGCTCTCGGCAGCGGGAAGCACAGCGAAAAGCAGGATTCGTTATGTGCGAGTTATGGGGTTAAAAGAAGAAACGGTGCAAGGCATCGGCTTCAAAATTCTGGCGATTTTCCGCCCCGGAATTATCGCAGGCAATGCTCACACGCCGGGCTATGCTGCTTGGTTGGGGCGTCTCATTCCGGGACCGTTTGGGACGATTGACCAAGACCATATCGGGCGCGCTTTTGCCGCCGAATTCATCTGTAGTTCGGCCCCCAATGGGGTCGTGTATCTCGAAAATGCGGCGATGAAACAGAGGTCTCGTACCGGCGCAAGGCGAGGGGGAAGGGCATAACGGTGCCGCACCGGCTGGCGGGTTTTCGATGCGTTTACGGCCTGCGCGCGCCATAGGCGGCTTGGCTCGGCACCGCCGTAGCGGCGGAGGTTTTGTGGGAACACAGAACTTCGACGCCGGACCGGCGCTAGGCATCAGCAGCGCCAGCCTCTCGGCACGGCCAGAATTCTTCGACTTCTCGACCAGTGCGAGACGCTTGGTTTTTTCCTGAAAACTATAACGCTCAGTGACATTGAGCGCCGACACCCGCGTAACCCCTGTCATCATCGCTGTGCGGGCTTTCACGGATGGCGGGAAGGTGATGCGTCGCGCAGGTGCGGTGAGTCGGCATACCGTGCTGCGCAGCCCTGAACCGCGTTACTTACAGTGATTAAATGCACTTACAGCTTTTGGGGCGTGTAACTTAACCTGCTAAGCTTTAAAGAGACAGGTGCGAGGAAACTATATGAACGCGAATCGCAAACATTATCTTCTTGCTGCCGCCGCTGTCATCTGCGGAGTGTTCGCACCCAGCGGCGGCGCGCTTGCAGCGGCCAAAGCAAACCATCACGACGGAAAGCAACTAATCGGTGACCGGGTGAAGACGGATGGGATCCATGAGATCCATAAGAAAGGAGACTACACCGCTTCGGTAGAAGTCAGAAATGGAAAGGTCGCCGGTGTGCACGTCAAGCATCCTACCAAAGGGGAGGTGCCAGTCAAGAAATATAAGACTAACAAGAAGATGGCCAAGGCAGGCGGAACCAGCATTTATGCCGCGGCCTTCCTTTCACCACAGTCTCAAGATCTGGGTACAGTGTACATCGGCTACTCCTATATCGACGATTATGGAAACGAGGAGATCTACTGGTTCCCGGAAGAGATGATTCTTGATGGAGAGACGGGCGCAATCGAATACGTACCAACAAGCTAGTGTAGTGCGTCCGATGTTTCACGCATTATTTTGCAGACCGTGGGGACAGGCCATTCGCCTCCAAGCCGCCTTTCCAAACGGCTGGACCCATTAAAATGCGGGTCCGCGCGGGCTGGATAGCCCGTCCAGTCTGCTGGAACTGAGAGATGCCGGCGCGGCGATGGCGCGTCTCGAACCTCAGGCTCGCCGTCTCAAACCACAACTTGCGCCGTTACGGCGACGCACACCGCCTGCCGCCGATCACCCCAAGCGCTACGCCGCCCATCGGCGGGCGGCCCGGCCCTGGACCTGAAATACTACCGCAGCTCCCGACTTAAGCGGACAGAACAGCGCAAGCGCACGGAATCGGCCGGTGGGCAGCTGAAGTAACGGTGGGCTACGACGAACGCGGCCGCCAGCAGAAATCCCGGGTGTATGGCAGGACGCAAGCCGAAGCGTCCGACAAGCTCGAGAAGCTGAAGGCACGCCTCGCTGAAGGCCTCCCGCCCAAACCTGAGAAGCAGACCGTGGCGCAATTCTTGAACTCGTGGCTGGATACAGTCTGCCCGTCCAATGTCGGGGATAGGACCCTGCGCACCTACCGGGACCTGGCGGAGGATCACATCATGCCGGCACTTGGGAGAAACGAGTTGAGCAAACTGAGTCCGCAGCACGTGCAGCGGTTCGTAAGAGAGCTACGGAAGAAACCAAAGGCCCCCAGGAAGAAGAATCAAGATGCCCAGCGATCTGGCTACCTGGCGCTGTGCCTTGGGCCGCGAGAGGGAGAACTGCTCGGCCTGCAATGGACCGACCTTGATTTCGAAAGAGAAACAGTAACGCTTGTGCGCCAATTACAGAGGATCAAAAAGGTGGGAGAAAAGAAGAGCCATCTGGAATTGTTGCAGACGAAGACCCCAGACAGTGATCGCAGTCGTTGGGTTCCCAAACTCGTTCTTGAAAGGCTGCTCGCACATCGAACCCGTCAGGATGAAGAGCGCAGAGTCGCCGGCAGCGCGTGGTGCGAGACAGGCATGGTTTTCGGAACGCGCAAAGGCACACTGCTCGATCCGAGAAACATGCTGCGCGACTACTACCGGCTCCGCGCCAAGGCGCAGCTTCCCAAGATTCGCTTTCACGATCTCCGCCACTCGGCCGCCACGATCCTCAAAATGGCGGGCATCCCCGACGAAGCGATCCAAAAGCTGCTGGGGCACGCATCCGTCCGCACCACCCAGGAGATCTACATGCATCTGACCACCGCCGGAGAGAAACAGGCGGCCGCTAAAATGGATGAGATTCTTGGGCCAGTAGCGGTCAAAGGTGCTGCTGGAAACAGAAACTCGGGTGCAAGTAGTTGAATTGAATGGTGCGCCCGAGGTGATTCGAACACCTGACCTTCTGGTTCGTAGCCAGACGCTCTATCCAGCTGAGCTACGGGCGCGCCGGGGAGTTCCTCTCTAATCTACCGTGTCTGGCGGTGATGCTGCAACTGCAGTGCCGGCTCGTACTGCAACCTTTCCTGGGCCGGAACGTTCTTTTGAGGAATACGCGCAAGACGGGGCGGCCCGCGCCGCTTGAATCTAAGGCGTTCCTCGCTTATATGGCGGCGCGGCAAAACGCGCCCCTTTGCCCTTTTAAGACACGATGGGCGATTTTAGGGGCGAGCCAGCTCGTCTGTTTGCTGGTTTTCCGCACCATGGCGGCGCCGGGGCTTCGCGGCGCGACCTTTGATGAACTGGCCGCCCAAGCCGCCGCGGTGCGGTTGGTAGACCGTATCCCGGAAGCCATCGGTGTTTACAAGCAGGCTTTGGATCTGAAGCCGGACTGGGCTGGTGGTATCTGGGCACCCTCTCTTACGATGCCGACCGGTACGCGGATGCGCAGCGGGCTTTTGAGCAATTCGTCAAGCTGGTTGCCGATCCGACCGGATGGGCATTTCTCGGATTGTGCGAGTTCGAAACGGGCGAATACGCGCCGGCGCAGGAACATCTGCATAAGCCTTGGACGGTGGGCTACCGGCCGATATCGAGCCCGTGGCGGGCTGCATCACTTAACCCGGTCCACGCGTGCCGCTCTCTCGGGCTAACTGGATCACACGGTACGGGGGGCGTCCGGGAAACCTGTCGCTGCCGATTCAATACGCGTCCGGCGTTCACACGCGGCGTCCGAGCCTGCGGGGCTTGGCCATCACGCTGGGCGACGAGCAGATCCAGCCGCGAAACCTGGTGGAAGCCATGGAGCGGGAAACTTTGAATCAGGAAATCACGGCGACTGTCATGGAACGGGCGGGGTAGTGGTTGGCAAGGTGAACCTGGCGACTCTCCAAGCGGGACCGGCTTGCGAATACTGCCACAAAGGCGCCGGCGGTCACATGGAGGCCATGGCGCAAGGAAAGCCGTCCCCGCCACTGACGAAACTGGGTGACATAGGCGCCGGTTTCAGCCCTACACGGTGGCCAACAGTCAGTGCTTCCTGGGGGATGACAAGCGCATCCTGCACAGCCTGTCACGACCCGATGTCGACCTGATGAGATCCGGCGCGTCCCGGCGATCCGTATCCGAACTGAGCCGGGGCGGCCCAGTGTGAATCTGTGGTAACGGGCGTTGAGATTTGCGCATCCAAAATGATGACTGGAAGTGAGGCGCCATGACAAAAACTCCGGTTGTTTTAATGGCTCTTGCGGTTCTTGCCGCCGCTCCACTGGTTCGCGCGCAGGACGATCAGGCGGCGCAACCCTTCTCTCCCGACGAACTCGATAATCTGCTGGCGCCGGTGGCGCTCTACCCGGACCCGCTGCTGGCACAGGTGCTGCTGTCCGCCACGTTCCCCGACCAGGTCGACGAAGCGGCCCGTTTCTGCCGCGCGGGCGCCGATCCGAACGCCATCGACGTCCAGCCATGGGACGTCAGTGTGAAAGCAGTGGCGCACTACCCCACGGTGCTTTATATGATGGCGGACCGGCTGGACTGGACCACGGCGATGGGACAGGCCTACGTGAATCAGGCCGACGATGTAATGGCGTCGATACAACGTCTGCGGCAGGAGGCCCGGGCGGCGGGCAACCTGGAGAGCACGCCGGAGGAAGAAGTGCACGACGACGGTGGTGACATCGATATCTGGCCGGCGCAACCGCAGTATGTGTATGTGCCGGAGTATGACCCGTCGCTGGTGTTCTTTGGCTCCGGCGGCGTGTATGGCGGCCCGGTGGTGAGTTTCAGTGTGGGCTATCCGATCGGTGTGTGGCTGAACGTGGATTGGGATTGGCACCATCACCGCATTTACTATCATGGCTGGTCGACGGGCCACGGCTGGATTGCTCGATCGCGGCCTTACGTGCACATCAACAATGCGTATGTGAATAGCAGCTTGAAGAACGTGATCGTCAACCGGGGGGTAGTGGGCAGGGCGGTGAATTACAACAACCTGACGCGGTACAGCAGCGTTCACCAGAATGTGGGTTACGGCGGCCGCGCGGCCAGCGGCGGCGAGGTGAACAACAAGATTATCCAGCGCAACATGAACGTCAGTGACCCGCGGATCAACACATACCGGGGGAATACGCGCGAAGAGAATCCGGCGGTTTCCGCGCCGGCCCGCGAAGCCGAGACGCAGCGGAACTTCGCGTTTGGCGGAGAACGCGGCAACTTCACACCGCGCGAGTCCAGCCAGCGGGGGCAGGCAAGCCGCGCGCAGCCGGTGCATTCGGCTCCGCCGCCGCATTCGTCGAGCCCGTCCGTTTCACACGGCGGCGGTGGTGGCGGAGGAGGCGGCGGGAGCCATGCTGGCGGCGGCGGGGGCGGCGGCGGAGGGAAGCACTGATGCCCCGCGAGTCATTGAGCCATTGCCGGGCGGCGGTGACGCTGCTATTGATCTGGCCCGTGCTGGCGCAGATGCCGGCGCGCGCGGACCAGGCGCGCTTTCGGACGCCGGAAGACGCCGTGCAGGCCCTTAAGGACGCGGCCGGGGCGAAGGATCAAGCCGCTCTGGCCACTATCTTCGGCCCGGATCGCGCCAAGCTCCTTACCGGGGATGCCGTGGAGGACAACAATGCCCTGGAGCGCTTCAGCCAGCGCATGGCGGAGTCATTCAAGCTGGAGAAGGTGAATGCCGCCAAGGTCACTCTGCTGGTAGGCGCGGAGAATTGGCCGACTCCGATCCCGATCGTCAAGGAGCAGAATCAGTGGCGCTTCGATACGGCCGCGGGTCTGGAGGAGATACTCAACAGGCACATTGGAGATAACGAGCTTTCGGCTATCATGACCTGCCGCGCTTATGTGCTGGCGCAATGGGAGTATTACACGCAGGCCACGGGCACGGCGCAGGACGGGCTGGCGGTTTACGCGCAGAAGTTCATCAGTTCAGCGGGGAAGAGAGACGGATTATATTGGGACACTCCCGCGGACGGCAAGCCTAGCCCGCTGGGGCGGCTGGTGGCGCAGGCCCGGGCGGAGGGTTATGCGGCGGGTCAGCCCCGGCCGAAAGGATCTCCGCAGCGTCCCTATCATGGTTACTATTTCAAGATACTGACGCGGCAAGGCCCGCATGCTCCGGGCGGTAAGTTCAGTTACGTGATCAACGGCAACATGATAGCCGGATATGCCTTGTTAGCTTATCCCGATAAGTGGGGCGGCTCGGGGATCATGACGTTCATCGTCAACCAGCAGGGCCGTGTTTACGAGCGTAACTTCGGTGCGAAGACGACCCAGATCGCGGCCGGAATTACGGAGTACGACCCGGACTCAGGGTGGACGCTCGTCAAGCAGTAGGGCTCTTCCGGAGGCGGGGTCTAGCCTGCTCGATCTGTGGTAGATTCGATGAGATCCCGCCATGCAAGCCATCATCGAAGCCCGCAGAATCGAGAAGTCCTATGGCACTGAAGGCGACGGTTTCATTCAAGTCATAGCGCCCACCGACCTGGCCATTTATCCGGACGAAATACTGGCGGTGCTGGGGCCATCGGGCTCGGGCAAGTCCACTTTATTGCGCATGCTGACGGGTTTGGCGCGGCCTTCCGCGGGTGAAATCATCCATCATGGCCATGAAGTGGGCGGCCCGTGCGAGAACGTTTCCATCGTGTTTCAAAGCTTCGCGCTGTTCCCGTGGCTGACGGTGCTGGAGAACGTGGCTGCGCCGCTCAAGGCGCGGGGGATTCCGGCCGCCGAGCGGACCGCACGCAGCGTGAAGATTTTGGACACGGTGGGGCTGGACGGTTTCGAGAATGCCTATCCGAAAGAGCTTTCGGGCGGCATGAAGCAGCGGGTGGGCTTCGCGCGGGCGCTGGTGGTGGAGCCGGAAGTGCTTTTCATGGACGAGCCATTCTCGGCGCTGGACGTGCTCACGGCCGAGAACCTGCGCGGCGAGCTGCTGGAGCTTTGGCAAAGCCACAAAATGCCGACGCGGGCGGTGTTCGTGGTCACGCATAACATCGAGGAAGCCGTGCTGCTGGCCGATCGCATCGTGGTGCTGGGCAAGAATCCAGCGACCATCCGGACGGATTTCCGGGTGATGCTGGAGCGTCCCCGGGATCGCAAAGACGCCCGTTTCACGAATCTGGTGGACTACATTTACCGCGTGCTGACGCGGCCCGGCGAGGCTCCGCGGCAGCCGGAGATGCCGGTGGCGGAGCGGCCCAAGCCGAAATACCAGATGCTGCCGCATGCGCGGCGCGGCGCCGTGGCGGGCCTGCTGGAGATGCTGGCGGACCGCAACGGGCGCGACGATATGTACCGCCTGGCGGCGGCGCTGTCGTTTGAAATCGACGACTTGCTGCCGGTGGTGGATGCCGCGGCGATGCTGGGTTTTGCCAAGGTCGAGGAAGGCGACGTGGAACTCACGCTGGCGGGGAGGGCTTTTGCGGAAGCCGACATCCTGCGGCGCAAGGAACTATTCCGTACCGCGGCGCTCGAGAATATCTCGCTGATCCGCGAGATCACGCGCTCACTCGAAGCGCGCGCCGATCATTCGCTTCCGGACGGCGTATTTGAGGATTTGCTGGACGAGCATTTCAGCGAAGAGGAGGCCAAGGCGCAACTGGAGACGGCCATTAACTGGGGCCGCTATGCGGAGTTGTTCGATCACGATTCCGACACGCATCGCTTCTTCCTGCCGGAAGAGCCGCCGCCCACGCCGGACCAGCCCGAGGCGGTCTCGAATTGACGCTGCGCCCATTGCTTTCCCGAGCCGTTATCGGAGAGCGCACGTGGTCGGTTTTGCTGGACCTGGCGGTTTTCGCGGCCGTTCTGGGAAGCATCGAGGGCCTGCTGGTGATTACGCGCTACTGGTTCGGCGCGGTGACGCCGGCAGCCCAGATTTCGCGCTCGCCGGGGGCGCTGCCGCTTTACGCGTTTTACTCCCTGGTGCGTATTGGGGTGGCTTACGTGCTGAGCCTGCTCTTCGCGCTGGTGTACGGCTACGTGGCTGCTTACAACCGCAGCCTGGAAGGGTTGATGGTGGCAGTGCTGGATGTCCTGCAGTCCATTCCGGTGCTCAGTTTCCTGCCGGGAGTGATGCTGGCGATGGTAGCGCTTTTTCCCACGCGCCAATTGGGGGTGGAGTTCGGCGCCATCGTCCTGATTTTCACCGGCCAGGTATGGAACATGGCGTTCAGTTTTTATGCGTCGCTGAAGTCCATTCCGCGTGAACTGCGGGAAGCGGCGCGCATTTACGGCTTCGGCGCCTGGCAACGCTTCGTGGAGCTGGAACTGCCCTACGGCGCGATCGGCCTGGTATGGAACTCCATGGTGTCGGTGGCGGGCGGCTGGTTCTTTCTGATGGCGTGCGAGATGTTCGTGCTGGGAAAACGCGACTTCCGGCTGCCGGGCCTGGGATCGTATCTGCAAACGGCATCCAGCGCCGGCGACACGGGGGCCATCCTTTGGGGACTGGGAGCCATGGTCGGGGTGATTCTAATGATCGACCAGCTAGTGTGGCGGCCGGCCATTGCGTGGTCGGACAAGTTCAAATTCGAGCAGGTGGAAAGCGGCTCACAGCCCACCTCGGCGGTGCTCAACCTGTTGCGACGGTCGCACTTGCTGGAGCGGTTCCGCACGGCCGTGATGGCCCAGATCTCGGAGCGCATCAACCTGCGCCTGGCCCATCGAGCGCCGGCTGAGGAAACGGCTGGGCCACGCGGCCGGTGGAAGACTATCCTTGCGATGATGATCGGCGCGGTGCTGGGCGGCGCGATTCTCTACGCCCTTTTCGGCGTGGTGACGACCCTCAAGACGCTGACCATGCCCGAGCTGGTCTCGACGCTACAAGGGGCGGGCGCCACGTTCGGGCGGGTGTGGGCAGCGCTGGCGATTTCGGCTTTGTGGACCATTCCGGCCGGCGTGGCGATCGGGTTCAATCCCAGGCTGGCGCGCGTCGCGCAGCCGTTCGTGCAACTGGCCGCTTCGGTGCCGGCGACCGCGCTGTTTCCGGTGCTGCTGCTGGCGCTGATCCGCATGGGCGGCGGGCTGGGTGTGGGATCCGTTCTGCTGATGCTGCTGGGGACGCAATGGTATGTGCTGTTCAACGTGATCGCGGGGGCCATGGCGATTCCCTCGGATCTAAAGGAAGTGGCGGATGTATTCCGGTTCCCGCGGCTGGAACGCTGGCGCACGGTGATCCTGCCGGGGATTTTTCCTTACCTGGTGACGGGGATGGTGACGGCGTCGGGGGGCGCCTGGAACGCCAGCATCGTGGCAGAGTATTTCCATCTGAAGGGGCAGACGCTGCAGACGCTGGGCCTGGGGGCGCAGATCAGCTCCGCGTCGGATGCGGGCAATTGGGATCTGCTGCTGCTTTCGACCATCGTGATGGCGGCCCTGGTGGTGTCGGTTAACCGGTCGCTGTGGCGGCCACTATACCGGTTGGCGCAGACCCGATTCAAACTTGAGGGATGAGCCGGCGAGGCTAAGCACAGGTAAGCTATACCTTTGTAAACTGTACCTTTCCGGGCGAAATGCCGATAAGCTTAGACAGAGATGAGTGAAAACGGCGGCAACTGGCGAGCAAAGTGGTGGGAACTGCCGCCCCTGATTCTGCACCCTTTCGGCCGTAGCGTGGAGGCCGCCGCGTTGTTCGATAGCGTCAAGCTATCCATGCACTTAGCCGGCTTGAGCGACCCGGGTCCCGACAAAGAGCCTTTGTTACGAGGAAGATGCACGGAATTTCGCATGCTCTGCCTGCTGGGCAAAGATGTCATGCGGTGGGTGGGCCAGTGCGTGGATTTCACGCGGCGCGATGCGGAGCTGACGGCTGCCGGAATCAAGGCGCAGAGCTTCACGGATCTGCTGGTCAACCACACCCCACTGGGGGTGGCTACCCGCTTTGAGAACTGGGGAGTGGGCGACTACCGGCGCATCCTCTCGCGAGCCGTCGGGATCAACGCCGTCTTTGCGAACCCACCGGATTTCGGGGTGATCTCCGCGGACTTTCTGGAAGATTACTACGCCTACGCGGACTGCCTTTTCGCCTGTTACCAGCGCCGGGAACCCTTTACCGGGCTGGGCGCGGAGTCGTTCGGGTTCGCTTTGTATACGTCCGATGAGTACATGAGCACGCTGGGATGCGGGCCGGACGGCGGGGCGGCGTAGAATTTTCGCTAAAAATTTACCATTTTTGCCTGCAATGTTTGTCCTCCTCAACGCACTACGATGCGTGGGTGCGTGTGAGTTCACACGCTAAAGCGAGAAGGGGGAGGACTTACAAAATGAAGCCACAGGCCAGAAGTACTCTGTTCGAACGGCAGTTGCGCGCTGAGGTCCGGCAGATTGTGCAGTTGCTGGAGCGCACCCGGCGGACGCGCCAACAGGCGCGTCTACTGGTGGCGCTGGAGACCGGAGCGATCCGGCGGCGAGCTAAGCCCGTGCGCCGCATCCTTTGGCCGGATGCATAGCGGGCGGGAGCCGCACGCTACAATCGAACGGTGTTCGTTATTACCGCCGCCGACATCCGTGAGGCTGCTGCACGCATTGGGCCCCTGTCTCGGCGCACCCCGGTGCTCAGCTCGCCGGAATTCGATGCCGCGGCCGGCGCGCGCGTTCTGTTCAAGTGCGAGAACCTGCAGACCGGCGGGGCCTTCAAGATCCGCGGCGCTTCCAACCTGATCCTGTCCATTCCGCCCCCAGACCTGCGCCGTGGCGTGGTAGCCTTTTCCTCGGGCAATCACGCGATTGCGGTAGCTATTGCCGCCCGCCATACCGGCGCCGCCGCCACCATCGTGATGCCCGCGGATGCGCCGCGCTCCAAGCTGGATGCCGCGCGCGCGCAGGGCGCCCGCGTCGTCCTGTACGATCGCCAGCGCGAAAGCCGGGAAGGCATCGCGGCCCGCCTGCTCGAGGAAACCGGCGCGACATTGGTGCCGCCCTTCGACCATCCGATGATCATGGCGGGGCAGGGAACCGCGGCGCTCGAGCTGCTGGAAGACGCGCCGGACCTGGATGCGCTGATCGCGCCTGTGGGAGGCGGTGGCTTGTTGTCGGGCTGCGCCACCATCGCCCAGGAGATGCGCCCGTCAATCCGGATGTTCGGAGTAGAGCCGGAAGATGGCAACGACACGTTCCTCTCGTTTCAGGCCGGTGAGCGCTGCTCGATCCCGATGCCGCGGACCATCGCCGACGGCCTGCGTTCGCCGCAACCGGGCGCGCTGACATTCCCCATCCTGCGCGAGCGCGTGGAGCGGATTGTGCTGGTAACCGACGACGAGATCCGGACGGCCGTCAAGTTCCTGCTGACGCGGCTGAAGGTCCTGGTGGAGCCCAGCGGAGCAGTGGGCGCCGCGGCGCTGCTCGCCGGCAAATTGCCGCACGATTTGGGGAAGGCGGGCGTGATCCTCTCGGGCGGCAACGTAGACCTCGACCAATTGGCTTCGTATTGTTAAAACGGCTACCGTACGCTGTTGACCGTCACGGGTACGCTGCTTTCCGGCGGCTTATGGTTGGCCATAATTGCCCTGGCGCGGCCCTCAAGGCGCTTGGCCTCGCCCTTTCGTTGGGTCTTGCGCATCAGGTCGGCATAGTTGAGCAACGCCGCGGCTATGTCAGGATGATCGGGGCCGTAGCGTTTCTCCAGGATGGCCACGGCGCGTTGGAAAGCCGACTCGGCGTCCTGAAAGTGTCCGAGAGTCTGGTAGAGCAGGCCGAGGTTGTTCCACTCCGCGGCCACCGTCTGGTGATCTTCTCCGAAGCGCTGCACCCACAGGGCCAGGCTGCGCTGATAAGCCGGCTCCGCCATGGCGGGACGGCCATCGTCACGATACGTGTCGCCGAGGATGTTGAGGGAAGACGCCAAGGCGGCATCCTGCAGGCCGGGAGTCTTCTCCTCTATCGCGATCATGCGTTTGAGCAGTGCCTCGGCTTCGGTGAAGCGCCCCTCGCCGCGAACCACCAGCATCAGAGATTTGAGGGTCGGCAGTATCTGCGGACTTTCGGCCGGCAGAGATTTATCGCCGATGGCCAGCGCCCGGCGCAGGACGGACTCGGCGGCTTCCGCACGCGCCTGGCCGGCAAAGGCCTCGGCCAAATTGTTGAGGATCAGCATCAGACCAGGATCGGCATCGCCCGAGGCTCTCTCGTGAATGGCGAGGGCGCGCCGCGCGGAGGTTTCCGCATCACCCGGTCTGCCGGTCTTTAGATAGACCGTAGTCAGGCCGTTGAGGGAGGCTACGGTCTCCTTACTCTCCGCGCCGCCCGACTTTTCCCTATTGCGGATGGCCTGCAGGTAGAGCGGCTCGGCGTCCCCATACCGGCCCTGGATCCGGTAGAGATCCGCCAGGTTATCGAGCGCCACGGCAGCCTCCGCGGAGTCCTCTCCCATCTGGCGTGTCCAAATCTCCAGCGCGCGGCGATGGCAGGCTTCCGCATCCACGTAGCGCTTGCGGCGCAGGTTGAGGTCGCCAAGGTTGCTCCAGGCAACGGCAGTCTGGGCGCTGTCCGCTCCGAAAGCTTTCTCCCAAATGCCCAGCGCCCGGCGATAAGCGTTCTCGACTTCGTTAAATACGCCCTGGCTGAGCAGCGCGCCGCCCAGATTGTTCCAGCTAGTGGCTAACTCGAGTGACTCGCCGGATGCGTTTTCTCCGATCTCAATCGCCCGCCGCAGCATGGGAATGGCTTCGCCATCACGGCCCTGGGCATGCAAAAGATCGGCCAGGTTGTTCAGGTTTGTGGCGATCTTGGGATGCGCGGGTCCCAGCAAATCCTCGTGAATGCGCAGCGCCCGGCGGTAAAAAGTCTCCGCTTCGCGGTAGCGGCCTTCCATTTTGTAAACTACCGCGAGATTGTTCAGCACCAGGGCCAGGCTGATGCTTTTCGGCCCGCGTTCCCAATAACCCAGCGCTTGCAGCAGGAGCGGCTCGGCATCACGCGGACGACGTTGTTTGAGATGAAGCTCCGCGAGGTTATTGGTGAACGTGTTGCGCAGGGCGACGGACTCTTCGTCACTTCCCGGGGTAATTTCGATGGCTTTGCGAAACATGGATTCGGCGTCCGCGCGTCTTCCGGTGGCTGCGTACAGGGCAGCCAGATTGCTCCACAGGCTGGCCAGATCGCGGCTGATCTGCGCCTGCGGATACGCGTTCCAGATTTCCAGCGCGCGGCTGTAATAGCCTTCGGCCTCGGCGTAGTGCCCGCCGTCGTAACACGCCGCCCCCAGGTTGTTCAAGGTCTGGGCCAGCCGCGTGTCCGGGCCGCCGAGCGTCTCGGCCCCTTGCAGGGCAGCGGCATAAGCGCGGCGCGCGTCTTCATATTTGCCCAGTTCCCGCAGGCGGGAGCCTTCCGCTTGCAGCTTGCTCCAGCGCTCCTCCGGGGTCTCCGCGCAGAGGCTAACGCAAGCGCCGGCGAGCAACAACATGGACCACCGGCACACACGAGTGTTCATAGTGCCCCCTGTTGTATCCCCTGTTACTTGGGTGATGCGGGCGCGGCCGCGCTCAGTTATTGCTTCGACGGAGGTAATCCTGAGGAGTTAGGTTAGGAAAATGTAAAACATGGAATGCGGGTCTTGGTAGTGGGCTACTTGCAGCCCACTACCCGAGTCTTGATTCCTATTTCTTCTTTCGCAAATAGATTTTTCCGTTAAATGTTGTGAACTGCATCTCCGGGCCGCCGCCGTTCAGGGAACCATAGGTCACCTTATCGAACTGGACACGGAAGCGGCCGTCTTTATTGTGATTCTCGTTGGTCTTGAGCCCGCCCGGATTGGCCTCCGGGTGCACGTCAAAATCGCTATAGATCTCGCCGTTGTCGGACTTCATCTTGACGCGGGCCTTCACATCGGCGGGGAGCGTTACATCGACGTCGCCGTTCATGGTGCTGAACGACATCGATTTTCCGGGAGTCACCTGGTCGAGGGTCACCACCACGTCCTCGTTGAGCGAATGCGCCACCACGGCTCCCGAAATATTCAGCAGCTTCACGCCGCCGTTGAGATCGTCGGCATCGACTTCGCCGCTGACGTGCTCCACCTTGATATCGCCGTCATTAAGGCAGCGCAGCTTGAGCGACGTCGTGAACGGGACCTGGATATGGAGATCGACGGTGCGATTCATGGTGCGGACGCCCACGTGGACTTCGTTATCCTGCTCTTCGACGGTCAGACCGGAGCCGGTGGCGTCCAGACGGTGCATCCCTTCGGCCTTGCGGTCGGGTTTGGATTCCCGCGCGGACTCGTGGCGCGGACGCGCTTCCACGATGACCTCCTTGCCGTTGTAACCGGTTACCGTGATGCCGCCGTTCATCAGGGAGGCATGCACCACCGCCGGCCGCGACGGGTCGCTCAGTGGGACGTTGACCCGGTCGGCGCCCGACTCCTGGGCCCGGGCCATGAGGCCCGCCGCCAGAAGAGATACACATATGTACGTTGTTGTTCGCATGATTACTGTCCTCGATTCAGAATTCGAATATTGCCGTTAAATGCGTCAAAACTGAGCTCGGGGCCGCCGCGGCCGACGCGCGCCCCGGACCACTCATTGCTCTTATAGACAAACTTCCCGTCACGGCGCTCACCGGCGGATGCCGGCAGTGGCAAGTAACTGACCGGGTAATCCGTGTAGACGCCGCCGTTGAAGGTCTTGAACCGGAGATCGGCGTTGAAGTCGGGCTGGAAAGTCACTCGAACTTCACCGTTCAGCGATCCGAAGGAACTCTTGCCGCGCGGATTGTCGTGGAATAACACGCGCACTTTGCCGTTGAGCGCGTAAACCTTGCCGGAGCCCGAGACCTCGGTCATTTCTACACCGCCGTTGATGTTGTCGACCTTGTAATCGCCCGCGACGTTATCCACCTTGATTTCGCCGTCGTTGATGGTCTTGAGATCCACGGCGGTGTCGCGCGGCACCTGTAATTCGAAGTTGTATTTCACGTCATAGCCGCGGTCATCGCGATAGCGGACGCCGCCATCGCGGCATCGGAAGGGACCGTCCACGTAGAAGCGCACGGTGTTCTCTTCCTGCGATATTTCCAGCGTGACGTCGCGGCGGGCGCGGTCGGCCTCCGCCTGCGAATCGGCACGCAGGCGCTTCCGAGCCGTCAGGCGGACTTCGCTGCCGTTGTAGCCGCTCACCTGAATCGATCCGTTGACGTTGTCCACAATGATCTTCTTCGGCGCGGCGCCGGCGAGCGGGTAGGACTTCTGGATGGTTTCGTTCTGTTCCACTTCGGCCGCCAGCAACGGGCAGGCGGCCAGCAAGCTGAGCGCGATTGAGTATCGAATCTGCATCACGTCTCCTTTACTGCAACTGCGAGAGACCCCATTGGGCCTTTTCCTTGACATTTTTGTCGGTTGCGGCGCTGCGCTCCAAGGAAGCCAGCGAGGGCGCGGCGGTCTTGTCGCGCATGTCCACGATCAGATCGATCAGGGCCAACTGCACCATCGGCGACTCCTGCTTCATCAGCGATTGATCGAGCGTTCCCCGGACTGACGGGCTGGACGAGAACTTGCGCAGGGCGTCCACTGCCGCCAGGCGCACATTGACGTTGGGGTCGTAATTAACGGCATGCAACAACGCCTTTAACACCTGCGTGTCGGACTGGTCGACGCGGAAGGAATAATCCACGCCGCGCAGGCGCTCACTGGCGGACTGTTGCGTCAGCAGCGACAAGGTAACCATCTGGCGCATGTTATGTACCTCATCCTGTAAGCGGGCTAAATCCGCCTGACCGCGGCCGCGCACCCCGAGCCACTGACCCGCGCCAATGCCTAACACCAGCAGAGCGGCCGACCAGGCCCAGCCGTACCAGCCCCAATCGAAGAACCTGCGTTTGGCGGGTGCGGGGGCGGCCGCGGCAGCCAGACCCTGCTGGTATGCTTCCAGCGATTGATAAAAGCGGGACCGCAGCGACGTGCTGGGCTGCTCCTGTTGCAGCACGCCGAGCATTTCCCAGGTTTCGGACAGGGCCGCGGTTTCCTGCTTGCAGGCGGAGCAACGGGCGAAGTGTTCGTCCAGTTCCTCAGCCGCGGCCGGGTCCAGGGTGCCTGCCAGATAATCGGCGATATGTTCCTTTACCTGATCGCAATTCATGACGCCTTCTCTCCAGCCAACTCAAAAAAGATCTGGGTGAGCGCTTTGATGGCGCGGAAGACGCGCACTTTCACGGTTCCCACGTCACACGCCAGGATGTCGGCGATCTGCTCGTACTTGAGATTCTGGAACCGGCTGAGCACCAGCAGTTCGCGCTTCTCCACCGGCAGGGCGGCCAGCGCCCGCCGCAGCAGGCCCAGGTCCTGCTTGCGGACCAGGATCTGGCTGGGATCGGGGTCCGCGCCGGCGGGCTCTTCGACGCCCTCCTGATCGATGGGCGTTTCGTTCTTGTGTTTCTGCGCCCCGTCGAGATGCGCGTTGCGCGCCACCTGGTACATCCACGAGGTGAACGGGCTGCCATCGCGGTAGCTGTGGCGGTATTTGAGCATGCGAAAATACACGTCCTGCACCAGGTCCTCGCTGAACTCGCGGTTGCCGGTGAGCCGCAGGAAATAGCGGAACAGCGCGCGATGGTGGCGCTCGAACAGCACGGCCATCTTCGCCAAATCGCCATCCCGGACTTTCTGCATCAGAACGTTGTCCGCCCGCGCTTCCGGCATTCACCCAATAATACCGGGGGATGGGCAAAAGGTTACAGCGGGCCGTGGCAAACTGGAAGGAGCACTTGCGTATCCTTTTGATCTCCACCTACGAACTGGGGCGGCAACCATTTGGATTGGCGTCGCCCGCGGCCTGGCTGGGCAAAGCCGGGGCCGAGGTCGCCTGTCTGGACCTCGCGCGCCAGCCGTTGGATGAGGACGCCGTGCGGGCCGCGGCCGCCGTGGCGTTTTACCTGCCGATGCATACCGCGACGCGGCTGGCGATCCCGGTGATCGAGCGAACCCGGGAGATCAACCCGGCGGCGCACCTTTGCGCTTACGGCCTGTACGCTCCCATGAACGCAGGGCTGCTGCGCAGGCTGGGCGTGCGGACCATCGCCGGCGGCGAATTCGAAGAGAGCCTGCTGACTCTGATCCGGCCGGGCGTGGCGCCTCTGATCTCTCTTGAGAGGCTGCAGTTTGTGGCTCCCGAGCGCGGGGGCCTGCCGGCACTCGCCAAGTACGCGCAACTGGTGCTGCCGGGCGGAGCGCGGCGCACGGTGGGATATACGGAAGCCAGCCGCGGATGCAAGCATTGGTGCCGGCATTGTCCCGTGGTGCCGGTCTATCAGGGCAATTTCCGCACCGTGCAGCGCGAGGTGGTGCTGGAGGACATTCGCCGCCAGGTGGCCGCGGGCGCGCAGCACATCACTTTCGGCGATCCGGATTTCTTCAATGGCATCCGCCACGCCGCCGAGTTGGTGAGCGCGCTGAATCGCGAGTTCCCGCGGGTGACTTATGACGTCACGATCAAGATCGAGCACCTGCTCAAGCACAGCGCGTTCCTGCCGCTGCTGCGCGATACGGGCTGCGCGTTCGTGGTGTCGGCGGTGGAGTCGGTGGATGATTTCGTGCTGCGGGAAATCCTCGATAAAGGCCACACCCGCGCCGATTTCGTGCGCGTGGCCGAGCTCTTTCGCGGGCTGGGGCTGGTGCTGACGCCGACGTTTGTGGCGTTTCATCCGTGGATGACGCTGGCGGACTATGCGGAGCTGCTGTCGACGATCGCGGAGCTGGACCTGGTGGAGCACGTCTCGCCTGTGCAGCTTGCCATCCGGCTGCTGGTTCCGGCCGGGTCGCGGCTGCTGGAGTTGCCCGCCGCGGCGCGCGCGGCTATCGGCGAATTCGACGAAGGGGCGCTGAGTTATCGCTGGGTGCATGCGGACCCGCGGGTGGATGCGTTGCAGCGCGAGCTGGAGGGCTCTGTCGCGCGCTGGTTGACGGCCAAGGAGGACCGGCGGACGATTTTCCGGCGTGTCTGGAAACTGGCGCACAAGGCGATGGGAGCGTCCGCGCCGCGGCTTCCGGATGTGCCGCCCGGGCGCCCTCGGGTCA
>DATGGM010000106.1:0-27837 GCA_035308525.1 Bryobacteraceae bacterium | reverse complement strand
ATGCGCGTGCCCGACGGCACCGACTGGCTGGAGTACATGTTGAATGTGCACAACCCGTCGCCGCGCGCGCTGGGCGTGATGCACCATCTGGCGCTGGGCGTTCCCAGCGTGGATGCCGGTTATCATACGGTGCTCGCGCGCGGTCTGAAACCGGAGAAGCCGCAAATCGGCCGCGACGGGAAATGGCAGCTCAACCTGTACGATCCGAACGGCACCCGCGCCGAGTTGATGGAGCCGAAGCCGGTGCAGAAACCCTGCTGCTCGCCGATCCTGGATCAGTAGCGCCACTCGATCATGATGGTTGAACGGCTCCGCCCCGGCGCCTCCGCCCAAAACGCTCGCGTCTGCCTCTTCGATTTCGACGGCACCCTCTCGCTGATCCGTTCCGGCTGGATGGACGTGATGGTGCCCATGATGGTCGAGATTCTGCTCGCGCTCCACACCGCCGAATCCGAAGCCGAACTGCGCGCGGTGGTCGAGGACTTCGTCGGGCGCCTCACCGGCAAGCAGACCATCTACCAGATGATCGCCCTCGCCGGGGAAATCTCCCGGCGCGGCGGCGTGCCTCGCGATCCGCTTGAATATAAGAAGATGTACCTGGAGCGTCTGCGCGGCCGTATCCGCCACCGCCTGGATGAACTGCGCCGCCGTGAAGTCTCGCCCGACAAGTATCTGGTTCCGGGCGCGCGCGGGATCGTCGAAGCGCTCCACGCGCGCGGCCTGCGGCTCTACCTGGCCAGCGGCACCGATCAGCCGCACATGCGCGACGAGGCGGACCTGCTGGATATGTCCCGTTACTTCGAAGGCCGCATCTACGGCGCGCTGGACGATTACCAGAGCTTTTCGAAGAAGATTCTGATTGAGCGCCTCATCGCCAGTTCGGAGTTCCAGGGCAGGGAATTCCTGGGCTTCGGCGACGGCTACGTCGAAATCGAAAACATCAAGGAGGTGGGCGGCGTGGCCGTCGGCGTAGCCACGGCCGAGCCCGAATGCCAGGCCGTCGATGAATGGAAGCGCCTGCGGCTGGCGGGGGTGGGCGCGGATTTCATCATCCCCAACTTCGTCGCCCGCGACGAGCTGCTCGCCGCGCTATTTCCCAATGGCCAGTAAATACCCTATCTTCGACCGGTCCCGTCTGCGCATCAAGCCGTTGGCCGAGCGTGTCAGCGATCTGGACGCCTCGCGCTGGCTGCCGCTTGATGAGATCGCCGCGCCGTTCACGCATCCGGACCTGCCCGCGCTGGCCGCCCGCATGGTAGCCGCCCGCGATCGCGACGCCGCCCGCATTCTCATGATGGGCGCGCACGTGCTTCGCGCCGGTGTCAACCGCCAGATCATTGACCTGGTCGAGCGCGGCTTCCTGGATCACATCGCCATGAATGGCGCCGGCCTGATCCACGATTACGAGCTCGCGCGCATCGGCGCCACCACCGAGAGCGTGGCGCGCTACATCCGCACCGGCGAGTTTGGGTTGTGGCGCGAGACCGGCGAGCTCAACGATTGGGTGCGCGAGGCCGCTGCCGCGGAGCTGGGCCTGGGAGAAAACGCCGGCCGCCGCATCGCGCAGAGCGATTACCCGCATCGGGATCTGAGCGTGCTGGCCGCGGCCTGGCGCTGCGCGGTCCCGGTGACCGTGCACGTGGGCATCGGCTACGATATTCTGCACCAGCATCCCAACTGCGATGGCGCGGCCCTCGGCGCGGCCAGTTATCGCGACTTTCTCATCTTCGCGCGCGCTATCGAGCGCCTTGAGGGCGGGGTGCTCCTCAGCTTCGGCTCGGCCATCATGGCGCCCGAGGTTTATCTGAAAGCGCTGGCCATGGCCCGCAATATAGCGCATCAGGAAGGGCGCGTGATCCGCGATTTCGCCACGGCGGTCTTCGACCTGCTGCCGATTCAGGGCGATATCCATCACGAGCTGCCCAAGACCGATCCCGGCTACTATTTCCGTCCCCATAAGACATTGCTGGTACGCACTGTGGCCGATGGCGGAGCCAGCTTCTATTTCTGCGGCGGCCACCGTGCCACCTTCCCGGCGCTGCGCCGCGCCGTGCTGGAGGCGGCGTGAACCCCGCGCAGATTCTCGCGGAATTTCCGAAGCTCTCCGCGCTGGTGGTCGGCGATATTTGTCTCGACCGCTGGTGCACCTACGCGCCCGAAGCCTCCGAGCCGTCCCGCGAGACCGGCATCCCGCGCATCGGAGTCCTGCGCACGGTGGTTACACCAGGAGCGGGCGGCACTGTCGCCAACAATCTCACCGCGCTGGGCGCGGGCAAGGTCGCCGTTCTGGGAGCCATCGGCGACGATGGTTTCGGCACGGAACTGGTGCGCGAGCTGGGCGCGCGCGGCATCTCCTCGGACCTGTGTGTCCGCACCCCCACCTTGCAAACCTTCACCTACACCAAGGTGATCAACGGACGGACGGGAGTCGAAGACCAGCCGCGTCTCGATTTCATCAATACCTCACCGCTCGAGCCCGAGGTGGAGCGCCGGGTGCTCGACACGTTGCTAATGGCCGTGGAATCGTACGATGTCATCCTGATCGCCGATCAGGCCGAGACCAGCCAGGGCGGAGTGGTTACGCCCGCCGTGCGCGAGTTGGTTGCCGAGCTTGCGCCGCAATATCCCGAGCGCATCTTCTTCGCCGATTCGCGCGCCCGCATTCACCTTTTTCGCAATGTGATTCTCAAGCCCAACGCGGAAGAGGCCGCCAGTGCCTGCCGCGCGCTGTTCGGCCGGGTGGATCTGCCCGCGCTGCGGCGCCACACGCAATCGCCTGTGATGTTCGTCACCAGTGGGGACGGCGGTGCCGTTGTGGTGGACGGATCAGGCGAAACATCCGTGGCGACCCGGCCGGTCGAGCATCCCGTGGATATCTGCGGCGCGGGCGACAGCTTCTCGGCGGGCGCGTCGCTGGCCCTGCGCGTGACCGGCTCACCCGTCGAGGCCGCTCGCTTCGGTAACATCGTCGCATCCATCACGATCATGAAGAGAGGAACCGGAACGGCCTCGCCGGATGAGGTCCTGGCCGCGTATGCGCACGCTGGCGATTGACGTAGGCGGCACCAAGTTTTCCATGGCCATGTTCGATGGCGAGCGCATGGTGCGCCGCGAGTCCCGCCGCACCGATGCGGAGGGCGGCCGCGACTGGATGCTCGGCCAGATCTCCACCATCGCGCGCGCCTGGCAAACCGAGATGCCGGCCGATCGCTGCGGCATCGGATTCGGCGGGCCGGTGATCTTCGCCGGGCAGCGCGTGGCGCTGTCCACGCATGTCGGCGGATGGCGCGACTTCCGGCTGACCGCCTGGGTGCGTGACCTGCTCGGCATCCCAGCCATTATGGACAACGACGCGAACGCTGGAGCGTTGGGCGAGGCGCGCTTCGGCGCCGGGCAAGGCGTCTCACCGCTGTTCTATATGACGCTTTCCACCGGCATCGGCGGCGGTATCTACGAAGACGGGCGCATCTGGCGTGGCGCGGATTCTTACGGCGGCGAGATCGGCCATCTCACCATCCGGCCCGACGGTCCGGAGTGCCTGTGCGGCTGGCGCGGCTGCTTCGAGCGCATGTGCAGCGGCCTCTGGCTGGCGCGCGATTACGGCAAGACCGCGCAGGAGCTGATCGAGGATCCCGCTTTTGTAAGCCGCTACGTGGTGGATCTCGCGCTGGGCCTGAAAGCCTGCATCATGCTGCTGAATCCCGCCCGCATTGTGATCGGCGGCGGCATCGCCAAAGCCGGCGACCGCTTGTTCCAGCCGCTGCGCGCCGAGTTGCGCCGGCAGATCACGGATTGGTCGGGCGCGCGCATTGACGTGGTGCCCGCCGCGCTGGGCGACGACAGCGTACTCTACGGCGCTCTCGCGCTGGCTGAGGCTCTTTGATTGCGTATAATTCTTCATTGAGACGGAAACTCCTCACCGCGGCCTGGTGGGCCGCGCCTGCGATCTTTTGCCTCATCCTGTACTGGCCGGGGTTAATGGCCTGGTTCCAGCAGGACGACTTCGTGTGGCTGAACCTGCCCAACCAGGTGTACGGCTGGCACGGCTGGCTGCGCGCGCTGTTTGGTCCGACCGTGCAAGGCACCTGGCGGCCGCTCAGCGAACGCGTCTTCTTTCTGGCGTTCGGCGCCATGTTCGGCAGCGATGCTTTGCCGTATCGCATCTGGGTGTTGCTCACCATGTGCGCCAACCTGGCGCTGGTAGAATCCATCTCGGCGCGGCTCACCGGGTCGCGCGCGGCGGGATTCTGCGCAGCCATCTTCTGGATCGCCAACAGCAATCTGGCCACCGTAATGTCCTGGACCTGCGAGTACATCCTGGTGGCGTGCGGCTTCTTTCTGCTGCTGGCCCTCCACCTCTTTCTGCGCTACGTCGAGACCGGCAAGCTGAAGTATTACGTCTGGACCTGGGCGGTGTTTCTGACGGGCTTCCTGGCGATGGAGACCAACATCGTGTTTCCCCTGCTGGCCGCCAGTTACGCGCTGGCCTGCGCCCGTCCGTACTTCCGGAAGACGCTGCCGTTCTTCGGCGCCTCCATCATGTATGGAGTGTTGCACCTGTGGCTCGCGCCCAATCAAGGCACCGTGGCTTACACCATGCATTTCGATCGCGCCCTGCCGGCCACCTTCTGGTCGTACTGGCGGCGGGCGTTCGAGCCGCTGCAACAGCCCTCCGTCTCTCCGCTTCCACCGGTCGTCGAGACGCTTGAGATGACGGCCTGCACGGTCGCGCTGCTGGCCTTTGCCATCTACCATGCGCGGCGAAAACAGTGGCTTCCGGCCATGCTGCTGGCCTGGTTCGCGATTCTGCTAGGTCCGGTGATCCCTCTGCGCGATCACATTTCCGACTACTATCTGACGCTGCCACTGCTGGCCCTGGCGATGGCCGGAGCTTATGCGCTGGTGTGCGCCTGGCGGTCCGGCCCGCGCTGGAAGATAATCGCCGCGGTGCTGGTGGCCGGTTACCTGGTCGAGCAGCCGCCCATGGCGTGGCGCACGGCGGAATGGTTCCGTACACGGGCCGACGCGCAGGAAGCCCTGGTAATGGGGGTGGCGCGGGCCCATGAGCTGCATCCGCGCAAGACCATTCTGCTGGCGGGCGTCGACGACAATCTGTTCTGGGGCAGCATACAGCAGCGGTCGTTCCTCTTCCTGCGCATTCCCAATGTGTATCTGGCTCCTGGTTCGGAGGTCGGCATTACACCGCATCCCGACATGGATGATGTATCGAACTACATCCTGCCTGCCGATGAGACGCGGCGCGCGCTGGAGCGGCACGAGGCGGTAGTCTATCGGGCAGGGGAGGGGCCGCTCCGCAATATCACGACCCAGTTTGTGCCTCCGGCCGATATTGTGGCAGCGGGGCCGCTGCGCATAAATGTAGGCGATCCGCTGGTGGCGGACCGTCTCGGCCCGACCTGGTACCCGCTGGAGCCCGGATTCCGCTGGATGCCGCGCCAGGCCAGCGTGCGCATGCCGGGACCTCGGTCGCCAGGCCAAAAGCTGTATGTCACCGCCATGTGTCCCGGGGCGCAGGTTCAGAAAGGGCCGCTGGAAATGGCCGTGACGGTGGACGGTGTGCGCGCGCCTCCCGTGCAGTTCACCAAGGGCGATGCCGAAGCTACCTTTGCGTTTCCGGTTCCCCCGGCAGCCGTTGGCAAGCGCGAAATCGAGATCGCCGTCGAACTGAGCCGCACCGTGCACATCGGCGGGGACACGCGGGACCTCGGCCTGGCCTTCGGCAGGTTCGAGATCAAGTAGCCGCTTAATTAATGCGTTTAATCCGCGGCTTGCGGCATCTGCGCGCCGGCCTCTTCGGTCAGCCGTTGGAAGAATTTCTTAATCAGAAACCGGGATGTGGCGTCGATCAGTCTCTGCCCTACGCCGGCGATCATGCCGCCCACCTGCACGTCGCCTTCATAGTGGACATCGGTCGAAGCGTAAAGCGATGCCAGGGTAAGCAGTCCCTCGCCTTTCATGAATCCGGCCTTCCCCGAGCCTTCCACGATCAGGCGGAAGCCCTCCGGCGGATTGCGGTCGGCGATGCGCACCTTGCCAGCGAACAACCCCTGGATGCTGGAGATCACCATCTTCATGCGCATCTCGTACTCGTCGGGGCCGATCAGCGCCAAATGATCGCAGCCGGGCATGGCGCGCGCGAGCACCGTGGGATCCTGCATCAGCTCGTAAGCGCGCTCACGCCCGATGGGCAGGGTATAGTTGCCCGCCAGCTTCAAGAAGTCCTCGCGAGCGCCACCTTTAGCGCGCGGGCGGTGTAGACGCGGGCCAGGTGGCAGCGATAATCGGCGGTGGCGTTCAAGTCCGAGTTGGCCTCCACGTTTTGGGCCACCAGTGCGGCGGCTTCGTCCACATCGCCGGTGGAAAGCAAAGCGCTCTCCACGTTCGCCGCGCGATACGCTTTGGCAGCCAGGCCGGTGACGCCCACGCGCACGAACCCTATGCCGCCGTTCTTCCGCGCCACCCGCGCCGCAATACCCACCAGCGCGAACCCCGACGCGGGCTGGTGCAGCTTCTGGTATGACACGCCTGCTCCGGCGGACTCGGCGGGCACGATGATCTCGGTGACGATTTCACCGGGCTCCAGCGCCGTCGTGAACGTATCCACCAGAAAGTCCGCGAACGAGAGCGTACGCTGGCCACCCGCGCTGGCCAGCCGTACTTGCGCTTCCAGGGCAAACAGCGCCGCGGGATAATCCGCCGCCGGATCGCAATGCGCCACGCTGCCGCCGATAGTGCCCATATTGCGCACCTGGACATCGCCGATGTGCGAAGCGGTCTCCGCCAGCAGCGGACAGTGCGCCCGCAGCAACACCGACGATTCAATCTGGTAGTGCGTCGCCATGGCGCCGATGTGGAGGCCGTCGGCCGCCTGCGTGATCGTGTCCAGGCCGCAGATGCGGCCCATGTCCACCACGTGCTCCGGCGCCGCCAGGCGCAGCTTCATCAGGGGAATCAGGCTCATGCCGCCGGCCAGCACTTTAGCGCTGCCGTCCGCCAGCAGCGCGAGCGCTTCCTTCAATGTGGCGGGAGAGGAGTATTCGAATTCTTGAGAAATCATGCCTGGCCTCCAGCGTTGATCAAGTTCCAGATTTTCTCGGGAGCCAGCGGCATATCGATGTGCCGCACCCCCAGGTGGCTCAGCGCGTCCACCACTGAATTCACGATGGCAGGCGAAGCGCCGATGGTGCCGGCTTCACCTACGCCTTTCACACCCAGCGGATTTACCGGCGAGGGCGTGGTCGTATGGGAGCTTTCGATCCACGGGATCATGGTAGCCTTGGGGACGGCGTAATCCATCAACTCGCCCGTGACCAGTTGGCCGTTGTCGTCGTAGATAGCATGTTCGTGCAACGCCTGACCCAGGCCTTGCACCACGCCGCCATGCACCTGGCCGTCCACCAGCAGCGGGTTGATGATGTTGCCGCAATCGTCTACGGCCACGTAGCGCAGGATTTCCACCTGGCCCGTATCGCGGTCCACCTCCGTCACCACGATGTGCGCGCCGAACGGAAAGGCGAAGTTGGGCGGCTCCCAGAAGTGCGTCGCCACCAGGCCCGGCTCGGTGTTGGGCGGCAGCTTCATGGCGCGATAAGTGGCCCCCGCGACCTGCGCCAGCGACACGGTCTTGCCGGTTCGATTGTCGATACACTGGCCGCCCGAAAAACTGACATCGTTCGATTCCAGCAGCACTTCGCCGAATTTGATGATCTTCTTTTTGAGGTCCTGCAGGGCGTAATACAACGCCGGTCCGCCGACCGCCGTGCCGCGGCTGCCGAACGTGCCGATGCCGTATTGCACCACGGCCGTGTCTCCGTGAACCACGATGATGTCGTCCATCGGCACGCCCAATTCGTCGGCGGCGATCTGTGCGAAAGTGGTCTCTTCGCCCTGGCCGTGCGGCGACGTGCCGGTCATCACGGTCACCGTCCCGGACGGCTCGATCTTCACCGTGGCGCTTTCCCATCCTCCCGCGGGCGTGGCCGGCGAGGGACCGAACGCGCAGATCTCGCCGTAAGTAGAGATGCCGATCCCCATCAAGCGGCCTTCGGCCCGCGCCGCCTTCTGCTGGTCGCGCAGCTTGTGGTATTCCACGGTGTCCAGCGCCTTCTTTAGCGGTTCGGCGTAGTTGCCGCTATCGTAGCTCAGGCCCGTAGCCGTGGCGTAAGGGAACTCGTCGGTGCCTATGAAGTTGATCAGGCGCAGTTCCGACGGGTCCATCTTCAATTCCGCGGCCAGCAGGTCCATCATGCGCTCGATGCCGTGAGTAGCTTCCGGACGGCCCGCGCCGCGGTATGCGTCCGTGGGCACGCAGTTGGTAAATACGCCCACGATGTCGGCCGAGATATTCCGGAATTTATACAGGCCGGGCATCATCAGGACCGAAAGCGTGGGGATGGCGGGCGTCAGCAGTTGGTGATACGCGCCCAGATCCTGGATCAGCTTCAGCCGCAGACCCAGCACGGTGCCGTCGCGCCTGGCGGCGATCTCGTAATAGTCCACATGGCCTCGGCCATGGATAGTGCACTGAAAATTCTCGCGGCGCGATTCGATCCATTTCACCGGCTTGCCGATGCGCATGGCCACAAAGCCCATTAGGGCTTCCTCGGCGTACACGTTTAGCTTGCTGCCGAAACCACCGCCGACTTCGGGCGTGATCACGCGCAGGCGGTTTTCCGAAAGTCCGAGCATCTGCGCCACCAGGGTGCGCAGCAGGTGGGGGATCTGCGTCGAAGAGTGCAGCGTCAAGCTCTTTTCGGCGCTGAGGTAGTCGGCCACCACTCCCCGCGTCTCCATGGCACAGGGGATCAGTCGCTGGCTGGTGATACGCTGCTTCACCACCACTTCCGCGTCGGCGAAAGCCTTGTCCGGCTCCCCGCCTTCCTGGTGAAACGTGAAAGCGATGTTATCGGGCCATTCCGGGTGCACGGCGGGAGCACCGGGCGCCAGGGCCTTCTCGGGATCGGAGACTGCTTGCGTGGGTTCGTACTCCACTTCAATCGAGTCCACCGCGTCCGCCGCGATGTAGCGATCCGTGGCCACGGCTACCGCGATGGGATGGCCCACGAAATAGACCCGGTCGGTCGCCAGGATGGTATGCGGCGGGATGCGCAGTCCGGGCAGGGAGGCGCCGCAGGGCACTGGTCCCACGCCGCCCACATCCGCGCCGGTGAACACAGCCACCACGCCGGGACGTTCCAGCGCGGGCTTCACGTTGATCGACTTGATGCGCGCCGCGCCATGCGGGCTGCGCAGGATGCAGGCATGGTGCATGCCCGGCATCTTGATGTCGTCGACGTACGTGGCGGTGCCGGTGATCAGGCGCGGGTCCTCTTTGCGGCGGATGCGCTGGCCAATCAGCGGCTCGGTTTTGATGATGGTGGTGGTCGCCATGAGTTATGCTCCTGCCTTGCCCGCGGCTTCCTTCACCGCGTTGACGATGTGCTGGTAGCCCGTGCAGCGGCACAAATTGCCTTCCAGGCCGTGGCGGATCTCCTGATCCGTGGGGTGCGGGTTGCGCTCCAACAATTGTCGCGAGGCCATGATCATGCCGGGCGTGCAGAATCCGCACTGTAGGCCGTGCTGGTTCCAGAAGGCTTCCTGCATGGGGTGCAGCGTGCCGTCGGAAGCCAGGCCTTCGATGGTGACGATTTCCCGGCCGTCGGCCTGGACGGCGAACATGGTGCAGCTCTTCACGATCTTGCCATCCAGCGCCACGGTGCAAGCGCCGCAAATGGAAGTTTCGCAGCCGATATGAGGGCCGGTGAATCCGGCCACTTCCCTCAAGTAATGGATGAGGAGCATGCGCGGTTCGACTTCATCGGAAAACCGCTTTCCGTTAATCTTAACGTTGATTTTTCGTTTCATGTACCCAGCCTCAATAGTGCCTGCGGTCTATGATGGTGACGAAATTTTCGGCAAAATGCAAGTGGGAGGGCGCCGCCTTTAGCTGTTGAGCCTGCGGGTGATTTTGGCGAGCATGGTTCGCGGTGCCAGGCGTGTGGAAAAAATCGTCAGGCGGTTGCTCAGCCCGGCCACGGCCACGCGCTTGCCTGCCATCAGGCCGTCGTACCCGATGCGCGCCACTGTGGCCGCGTCCATCATGGTGCCGCTACGGAAAAGGGCGGAATCCTGACTCCCGGCGGCGGCAAAGAAGTTGGTCTCGGTGGGACCCGGCACCAGCGCGGTCACCGTGACTCCGGTTCCCAGATTCTCTTCCGCGAGCGCTTCCGAAAACGAAAGCACGAAAGCTTTGGATGCGTAATATACAGCCATGAACGGTCCGGGCACATAAGCGGCGGTGGAAGCCACGTTCAGGATCTTGCCGCTATGGCGCGCGACCATGCCCGGCAAGAACAATCGCGTCAGGTGCGCCGGCGCCGTGATATTCACCTGGATCATACGTTCCTCGACCGCGTAGTCGATCTCGGCGTACGCGCCGCGCGCGCCGAAGCCCGCGTTGTTCACCAGCACGTCGATGGAGACGCCCTGGTCCGCGATCGCCTGGTAGAGCCGCGGCGGCGTGCCGGGATCAGCCAGATCGGCCGCCAGGGCGCGGGCCTGGATGCCGTGCGTCCGTGCCAGTTCATCGCTCAACGCCTGAAGCTTATCGGCGCTGCGCGCCACCAGCACCAGGTCATGTTTGTGGGCCGCGAAAAGGCGCGCCAGTTCCACGCCGATGCCGGCGGAGGCGCCCGTGATGAGTGCGGTCATATGGACTAGCATACTAGGCCGGTAACCTGAAACAGACCGGATGCGTCCAATGACCCGAAACCGGGGTGTCTTATGCGCCTTCATATGTTCCTCACCACGGCGGCGTTGGTCTGCGGTCTGCTTCCGCGGCCCCTCCTGCCGCAAGCCGCCATCGTCAACGGTCCGCCCCCCGCGCTGTTGGCGCCTGCCGCCGACCGGGATGGACAGATCGTAGTCTTTGGCGCGGGCGTCGATCCCGACGGAACGATTGAGAATTCGCTCGATTTGTGGCTCTGGAACGAGGCTGGTACCCCGATCCGGCTGACAAACTACGCCAGCGCGGGCAGGCCATCCGCAGTGACCTCGTATGCGCTCTCCGAAGACGGCGCCCAGGTCGCCTACGTCCTTTCGAACAACGGCGGGTCGCCCGAGGAGATTCATGTTATGAACATCGCCTCGGGCGAGGACCGCTTGATCGCCACCGACAAACAGGGGTGCGTCCAGCCTCTGGTAGATTGTCCCGGTTGTTTCTTTCCGTGCGTGCACGACCCCCATTTCACCGCGGATGGCAGTGTCCTGTACGTAGCCTCTCGTAGCCAGCCCTTTTATCTGGCAACCACAGCGGGTACGGTCACTTCGCTTCCGATCTACACCGGGTATCTGACTTCCGGGCCCCGCCGGGCCATCAGCGACACCGGATTGGTGGTGTTCATCAGTTCGGCGCCCACGGGCCCTGTCACGGGCCCTGGAACAATGGACGTGTATGTCATGAATCTGGATGGCTCGGGCCTTAAAAACCTGACGCAGTTCTCGAACACCAGCGCGTACACAGCGGGAGCCGCGATCAGCGCCGACGGGAGTACGGTGGCATTCAATGCTTCGCTCGACGGCACCGTCCCGTTGCAGATTTTCGTAGTGAACCCGGACAGCGCCGGCTTGCGGCAGCTCACCAATGGGCCTAATGCCGCCGGCAACCCCAGCCTCTCCGCCGATGGATCGCTGGTCGCGTTTGCGCAATCCGGGCAGATCCAGGTGCTCCAAACCAGCGGCGGCCATCCGGCGGCCACCCTGACGAGCTTTCATTACTCCACCGCGCAGGACGCCTTCTTGAGCGATGACGGAACCCAGGTGTGCTTCACCATCGGGCCGAGCGGCGGCCGCGGGGCGATCTACGCAGCGCCTGCCGCGGGTGGCGCCAGCCGCGCCCTCTATGCGCCCGTGTCGCTGAATGCCGGGGGCGTGGAAGGAGTGGCCGGCTGGGAGCCGCCCACGCCTGGATCGTTGATCAGCGCCTACGGCTTGAACTTCAGCGGCGATGAGCTGGTGGAGGCCGCCAGCTTTCCTCTACCGCCGGCGTTAGCTAACGTGTCGCTGCTGGTGAACGGCCAGGCCGTGCCGGTAGAGGCTGTCACTCCCTGGCAGATCAACGCCCAGCTTCCCCAAAGCACCCCTCCGGGTAATGTGACTTTCCAGTTGGTGGTCAACGGCATCCCGCATAATACGGTGACCTTGCAGGTCCCCGCCAGTGGGCCGTCGGTCTTCGCGTTTGGCGATCAGGATCTGTCGGGCAACATCTACTGGCAGGCCGCGGCTTTCCACGCCGGAACGGGGACGCCCGCCGATGCGGCGCATCCGGCCAAGGCGGGCGAAATTCTGGAAAGCTACGGCAGTGGCTTGGGAGTAACCAACCCGGTGGTGCTCGCGGGCCAGCCGTCACCAGGGTCTCCTCCGGCCCGCGCCGTAGTCACTCCGCAGGCCACCATCGGGACCCAGCCCGGTCAAATCACTTTCGCCGGACTGGTGCCTGGTTTCGCGGGAGTCTACCAGATCAACCTGGCTGTGCCGGACGGCTTGACTACCGGCCAGCAATCGCTCAACTGGACCATCGACAATCGCGGCGCTTCGATCTTCGTGCAGTAGTCCGGCTAAACTGGTGAGGTGCTCTCCCTCGTACACGCCGGCGTCCGCGGCCGCATCGACGATCTGCAACGCGAATTTGCCGAGGCGCGGCCCTTCCGCCATGTCGTGATCGAACAGTTCCTCGATCCATCGTTCTGCCAGGAACTCATCGCGGAGTTTCCGCCATTCGCTGCGGGAGATGCCCGAAACGAGCGCGGCGAGCAGGCCGGCAAATCGGTCATCAATCAAATCACGGGGCTCGGTCCGGCTTTCCGGAAATTCGACCGGCTGATGCGGGACCGCGACTTCCTCACGGTGATCGGCCGCATCACGAGTATTCCCGGATTGCTGTACGACGAGGAATATATCGGCGGTGGCACACACAATAACCGAGGCGGGCAAGAGCTCGATTCGCACGTGGACTTCAACTTCCATCCGCGCCTGGGATGGCATCGCCGCCTCAACCTCATCGTTTTCCTGAACCCCCGGTGGGAGGAAGCCTGGGGTGGCTGGCTCGAACTGTTGCCGGAGCCCTCGGCGGATAGCAGCGATGTGCGCAAAGTAGTGCCCTTGGCTAACCACGCGGTGATCTTCGAAACTACCGAATCGTCGTGGCACGGGTTTCCGGTGATTCGCACGCCCGATGACAGCATCTCGCGCAAATCCCTGGCGGTTTATTTCTACAGCAAAGACCGGCCGGCTGCGGAGATCGCGCCCTCGCACGCAACGTATTACTATCAACGCCCCTTGCCGGGCCACATCCAGGCCGGCTACACGCTGCGCGAAGACGACGTAGCGGAAATCCGCAAGCTGTTCGCGCGCCGCGACCAGCAGATCCATTACCTGTATGAACGGGACACGGAATTTACGGATTTGCTGGCGGGCATCAACAGGTGGCGCGCATTCCGCCTGGCCCGGGCCATCACCTGGCCCGCCCGCTTCATCAAGCGGATCGTGGCGTGAGCTAATGGACAAGGAAGCCTAGCCGACGAATACCTTTAGCAGGACGTTGGACCATGCGTGCGTGTTTCGCGCGGTGTTACTTACTGCGGGATCTCTTGGTGAGTAGTGGTAGCCGGCGGACCCGGCCAGTTCAATCTCTTCTTAATACTCCATCCGGCCGCTCGGACGAGTTCTCGGACGATCTTCCCCACGGTGGATGCATCGCCCGCGATTTGTTTTAGGGGCACGTTCATCAAATATAATGCTGCCCACTCAAATCGGCGCTCAACGGGTGTGTTGTCCCCACGTCGGGCACCTCCCCTTTGGGAGGTCTGTTTCTTCCCGGGACCTCGGGTGGCCTTCGGCTTCTCAATCTCCTCGTCCACACCATCCGTAACCCACTTTTCGCATTGGCGCAAGAACTTGATCCGATGTTGTTCCCACGCTCTATCGGCCACCGTTACCCAATCTTTGCAGGTCTGATTGAGGCGATCGAATGCAGGAGCCTGGAAAGGCTTCGGCCATATCTCCTGGTGAAACTGGATCCGCTGAAGGGGATCCTCGTAATACGTCCGCACAAAATCCGGCCACTGATCAATTGGAATGTCCAAACGGAGGAACGCCTGGATAATGCCGAGGCGAACTGCTCGCTGACGGTTCTTCTATGCAACCGCCGCTTCACCGACTGCGCCGCGCGTTTCCACCCTTGACTTCTTGGACGTTCCGGTGCGCCTCCGGAGTGACTTCGATTCGGCCATGTACGACCTCGTAACGATTTAAATGGGAGGGGATTCTGTGGTTCAGCCGGTAGGAAAGCTACGCGATCGAGCAGTCGCTGGTCCAGGGTGGGCGACCTCGACCGCACTTCACCCTTATCCTGCTCCAAAAAAGACAAGCCTCCGGCAAACGCTACGCGTGAAGATCTCTTGCAGGTGGTGTCACGCGAAGGTAGTTTCGCAATACCCAGGATCCGATCCGTGTGGCTCGTCGATGAAGTTAGGGGTGATGGCGTTCGCACAGCTCCTCTTCGTTACTGCTTTCCTCCAGCGGGCAGCGGCGTTGCTCTTTGGTGAGGGCGCGGGCTTTCCAAGCGAACGGACGGTAATGCGGGCAATGGTGACGAACCCCTCTCGAATTCCTTGACTGTGTATCGGTTATCGATATACGATAAGGCATGATCCGGTCTTTTCGAGATGCCGAAGCCGAGAAGGTATTTCTCGGCATCCCATCCAGGAAGTTTCAGGCCGTTGAAAAGACCGCGATTAGAAAACTGTTTCAGCTCCACGCGGCCAGGACGCTGCATGACCTCCGTGCTCCCGGGAATTCCTTGGAGGCATTGAAAGGCGACCGCGCTGGACAACACAGCGTCGGATCAACGACCGATACCGCCTCTGCTTCATCTGGGAGCAGGGAGACGCGTATCAGGTCGAGATCACCGATTATCACTGACCAGGAGGATCGCCATGATTAAACCGCCGCATCCCGGAGAAACCATCAGAGAAGACTACCTCTTGCCGCTCGGTATGAGCGTGAGCCGCCTCGCCAGAGCGCTCGGTATCGGAACGGCCCGGTTGAATGAGATCGTGCTAGGAAAGCGCGGCATCAGTGCGGACACCGCGCTGCGCCTGGGCCGCTACTTCGGCACCAGCGCCGAGTTCTGGCTCAATCTCCAGTCCCTCTACGATCTGCGCATGGCCGAACGGAAGGCCGGCGGCAAAATCGAGCGCACTGTAAAGCCGCTCAAGGTCGCCTGAGTCGACCATATTCCGAGCATATCCCCGGTTCAAGTTATCGGGGCGAGGTCAGGTTTTGGCCGGATCAGTGGGAGCGAAGCCTTTAGAAGGTTTCTCCCCCACGCCCCTTCTTCCAACCGCGCACTGCTGCTAACGGTTCACCAGACCTGGCAGATGATTGCCCGGCGTTGGGTCGGGATCCCCTACTGGTTCTTCCTCCACGGGCCGCGGCCGAGTGGCGGCGGCCGATGAGCTCCGGGTGCCCGACTCGGGACTTGAGGGAAAAGGCGGGTCAATCCGATTCGAGGAAGCCTGCCCTGAACAGGGGCCGCCCGGCGACGGCGGTGTGAAAAGCGTAGCCAGCGAGGGCCAGCACGATCGCGACAACGAACACCGTGGGGCCTGAGTACCAGGCGGAGAGGTCGGTGGTCAGGGGTAGGTCTGGCGGCACAAAAATGCATATGATCGCCGCTAGTACTCCGAACCGGAGCAGGGCGGTGAGGAAAAACGAAACTGCCAGGACTCCGAAACAGGTTCCGATCATTGGGTGACTACTAAATGCGAGACCCGTCACCACGCCAAACAAGAGAACGAAAACGGCCACCGCGATCCATTGCCGCCGCAGCAGCACGCGGAGTACAAAGAACAGGAAGACCAGCCCCAGCCCACCCCAAATCCCGCCCCTGATTAAATCGAACATCACTGCACCAATCGTGTGCCGCGCGTCCAGGACCGAAGGCAACGCTAGAGCGGGGATTCTGAGCGAGTCATACTCAAGAAACAGCCTCTGAAGATAAAAAAAGAGGGATCCTCCAATTCCCAAGGCGACACCGGCGAGCATGTGGCCGCCCACCAGCGGATCACGGAATTCGCCGCCGAGCACACGGCTCCAGGTGACCATGCTTTCAGGCCAGCGCCTCCGCACGTACGGTTCCAGCGCCATGTAGAACGTCCAGACCGCACCCGCTACAAACGCAGCCCACATGACGCCTCCCTGGAATAGGTCCATCTCGCGAATCGTGGAAACATGATGGACTGTGCACAACCATCCGAGCATCTCCACACCAAACACGAAAGTAGCCAACCGGCTCGCTCCCCGCATATCCCCTCTTCCGCCACGGAAGTTGCGCCACGCCAGAAGAAATGCCAGCACGCACAATGCGAGGATTAGCGCGGCGCCGAAGCCAGCCCCACCGGGGATCTGGGCGGACTCCAGCCTTTCTGGCCTGGACCACGGTCCGATCACTCGAAAGGCCACGGGTTTCCCGTGCCACGAGGCCGCTTCCACGCGCAAAGCAAGATCGGACGATTGCGAGTATGCCCCGGCCCACGCTGCGCGGGCGTCGAAGGCGGCTAGGGGAACCCACTGCGGCTCGGCGGGCGTGAAGCGGGCCATATCCAAACCAGCGGCGGTGAACATCCCAGGCCAATCGACCGGTCGGGATGATTCCGGCTTCTTTTCCACCTGTGGCGGCACCGCGTCGAACTGAATCAGGCGGCCCTGTGGATCGAGATTCAACTCAACCATCCCAGACGCAATAGGCGGCGGGTCACTTCTGGAAACCAAGCCGTCGACGTAGTTGAGGGGCACCAGCGATTGCGGACTCTGCCGATACCAGAATTGAATCGGCGGGGGCTCGCCGCGGGCCAAGCGACCCCGATACGCCGCCGTGTTCCCCAGGCGCTCCGCGTAGATCGTGTAATCGGTATCGATGCGGAATCCGTAGGCGCTGTCGGCGGGCGGCTCCGCGTACCCAAAGCTCCGAATCAAATTCCTTGCACGCTCTTCCAGGATTGCCGGCGGCTTCTCGAAGGGCGTCTGCCGGAAAACGTTGGTCCTTGCGCCCAGCACGACCGTCGCCATCACCCCCAGCAGGATCAGCGCGAGCCAGACACCGGCCGCGCGCACTGAGATCCCCTCGGTATCCCCGGAAGCGGCCACCATTCCCGGCGTCGGCGTATCCCCGGCGGCCAAGGCGGCGGCCAGAGGATCGCCACCCGGCAATGCCGCAGCCACTGCCAGCGCCGATGGCGGCCGGTTGCGCGGGTCCACATCCAGACACCGCAGAATCACGCGCTCGACCAAGGGATCGATGTCTTTCGCCAAAGAAGTCACGCTTGTGGGGGTGGTGCGCTGCGAGCTGCATTCGAAGAGCCGCTTCCCGGTGAACATCTCGTGCAGCACCAGCCCCAGCGCGTAGACATCGCTGCGCACCGAAGCTTCCTTGCCCGCGAGTTGCTCCGGGGCCATATAGGCCGGTGTGCCGTCGCGAACGTTGGTTCCATCCAGTTGTCCGGCCAACGCCGCCAGACCAAAATCGGCGATCAACACCTGGCCCCGTCCGTCGATCATCACGTTGGCCGGTTTCAGGTCGCGGTGCAGCACGCCCTTGTCGTGCGCGGCCGCCAGTCCCGCGCACAGCTTTCGCGCGATCTCCACGGCTTTATCGGGCGGCAGGCGCCCGATGCGCCGCAGCAGGGAGTGGAGGTTCTCGCCATCCACGTACTCCATCGACAAGAACGTGGAACCGTCCGCTTCGCCGATATCGTAAACCCGGCAGACGTTGGGGTGCGAAACCTGCCGCGCGATACGCACTTCCGCGTGGAAACGGGCGAGCAGTTGTTGGTTCTTCGCGGTGGCTTGGGGCAGAAACTTAAGCGCGACCGGTTGGCCTAGCTTCAGATCGTTGGCCCGATACACTTCGCCCATACCACCCTGGCCAAGGAGTCCAACGATGCGGTAGCGCTCGGCGAGCATCGTGCCGGGAGGGAATCGGCCTTCCTCCGGGGAGTTGGACGGCGTAGGCGTTTTCGCCTGTGCCATTCCGGCCGTGGGCACCTCGGATGCCGAACCCAGCGCCGCCCCGCAAACCCCGCAGTAGCGGTTTTGTTCGGGGTTCTCGGCGGAGCAGGACAGGCACTGAGCCATTGGGAGCAACTTTACCATGGGAGTTGGTTCGGTTGCGGCCTTTCAAGCCCCGTATAACGGCGCACCTTTCCACTGTTTCTCCAAATCTGTTTTTGGGGCAGAGCCAAGGCCCGCCAAAAAGTAGATAACGGATAGGCGATAATCCGACAGGAGCAGGCCCTAGTTAGACTGTCCCCATGTCGCCTTCGCCGAGACTCGGCGGTGATCTTGCAATCCGCGATCGCCGAAGGCGCCATTACGAGCCCATTCGGTAACCCCGCCACGAACGCTGGTAGTTACCAACTCGATTAAGCTAAAGTAAAAGGCTGCCGACGAGAACAGGAGATCGATCTTGCACAGAAAAATGAGAGATAGCGCCAACTTAGATTTAGCCGGGCGGTCCTCGCGACCCAGAATACCTGGTCGTCTGGCGTTCTTGTTTGGAGTTGCGCTTCTCGCTTCTGTTCCCCAGTGTGCGATGGGGCAAGCCGCAAAAACCGATAGTGACTTTGCCGGAAGATGGAAAGGCGAACTCGGTGAAGGGGCCGAGAAACTGCACATCGTCTTGACCATCACAAAGCTCGCGGGCGGCGAATTTAGCGGGCAACTGGTGAGCGTGGATCAAAACGCTACGCTTCCTATGGAAAAAGTAACCTTGAAAGGCGATGCGGTGCGCTTCGAAGTCAAAGCCGTGGGCGGTCTGTACGAGGGAACTTTGAACGTGACGCGGAATGAGTTTGCGGGAACGTGGACGCAGACCGGTGTTCCGGCGCAACCGCTTAGGTTTGTGCGGAGCACCGAGGAATCCCGAGCGGAAGACAATGCCGCGCCAAAGGCGCCGGAAGGTCCAAAGACCAAGCCCCTCACAGCGTTTTTGGACGTGGTTGTGCCAATCGCACCAACGGCATTTCAGGCAGATGGGAAATGGCACATGGTCTACGAACTACACTTGAACAACATGGACCGGTGGGATTATCGATTGACGAAGGTGGAGTCGCTATCTGCAGACTCGGAAGGACGCTCGCTGGTGGCATACACTGGGCCGGAACTGGAGGCCGCCATGGCGCGGCCAGGGCAGCCCGGAACAACGGAAAAAGCAAAACTGGGGGCGGGCACCGTGGCCATCGTGTATATCTGGGCGTCGGTGAATTCGGCCGATGGGGTGCCCAAGGCGATCCGGCAACGGTTGAGCGTGAAGATCGGAACCTATCCGGAAGAGATGACGATCGAAACGGCACCCCTTGCGGTCGGGCGGGGAGTAATTGTGATTAGCCCCCCGCTGCGCGGAGATCATTGGCTGGCGGGCAACGGGCCATCGAACAGTTCAGGCCATCGGCGCGCGTTGATTCCAATCGATGGGCACGCCGCCATTGCGCAGCGGCTGGCGATTGATTGGGTGAGGCTGCGCGCAGACGGCAAGACATTTCACGATGATGAGAAAGACAACAAAAACTATTACGCATATGGAACGGAGGCGCTCGCCGTAGCGGACGGAGTCGTTACGGAAGTAAAAGACGGGATTCCGGAAAATATTCCAGGCGAGAATTCCCGGGCCGTGCCCATTACGCTGGAGACCGTGGGCGGGAACCATGTGATTCTGGATATTGGCGGCCGACACTATGCGTTCTACGCGCATTTGCAGCCTGGCTCGCTGCGCGTGAAACTCGGGGACAAAGTTCGGCAGGGGCAGGTAATTGGCCTCGTCGGGAATTCAGGAAACTCGACGGAGCCACACTTGCATTTTCATCTCGAGGATGGAAATTCGCCGTTGGGCGCCGAAGGCCTGCCTTATTCGCTGTCGTCGTTTGAGGTGGTTGGTCACGGCTGGGGGTGGAAGGCGGCGGATGCAAAAGAACCGGCCGAAGTCCATAAGAACGAGATTCCGCTGGAGGACGAGGTGGTGAATTTCGCGCCAAATCCATAGAGGCGCCGGCGTACCGCCCTTCTTTGCGGTCTGAGGTAGCAATAGGGTCTCTAGCGGTGTTCTTCAGCAGATACATTGACTTTGTTCTTAGAGATTCAAGTACGAAAGAAAGCATACCCCAAACCAAGCGTAGGCCGTTTTGCTTGGATTCCTGGCCGCAAATCACGATCGCACATCCGTCGACGGTTAGTCACCTGATTCACGGCGTACTCGTACCCCTACTTTTTCAAATTCGGCTTTTGGCGTAGAGTCGAGGCGGGCAAAAAGTAAGGGAAGAGTGCCCGACCATCCGCCCGGAACTCGAGTTGCCTTCTGAGACGCCATGTGTCTGTTATATCGTGGGTGCCACCATCTGTCGTGAACAGCAAACGCTGCAGTAACCGCTATCGGCTCAGTTCCCGCATGAGCCAGGATTTGGCGAACTCCCACTTTCTCGGTCTCGATGTCCACGCGGACACCATCGCGGCGGCGGTTGCCGAACCCGGCGGTGAGGTCCGCCACTTGGGAGTCATCCCGAACCGGCTGGAACCGATTCGGAAACTGGTAAAGAAGCTCGGCGCGCCGCAAAACATTCGCGTGTACTATGAAGCCGGACCAACCGGATACGTGCTCTCTTGGCAACTCGCCGCGCTCGGGGTGAAATGCGATGTGATCGCGCCCTCGCTGGTGCCCACCAATGCGGTCGACCGGGTCAAGACCGATCGACGCGACGCCGAAAAGCTGGCGCGGAGCCGTGCCAATCCTGAACATCTCTCCGCTGTCATTGATCTCCGCTTGCGTTTACCGGGATGTCTGTCGCTCCAGATCTTCGGGGTATCGCGCGCCCTGCACTGGGATCTTGGCGATGGCATTGTCAATGTGGCGGAGATCGTCCCTAGTCAGCTCGATGGCGGCTGCCGCGATGTTCTCCTCGATGCGGGCCAGCTTGGTGGTGCCTGGGATGGGAACGATCCAAGGTTTCTGGGCAAGCAGCCAAGCGAGCGCGACCTGAGCAGGCGTCGCGGCCTTCTCGCGTCCGATCTCGTCCAGCAGTCGCACCACAGGCTGGTTCGCCTTGCGGGCCTCGGGCGTAAATCGCGGCAAAGCAACGCGATTATCGTTTTCGCCGAAGGCTGTGTTTTCGTCGATCTTTCCGGTGAGAAAACCCCGGCCTAACGGACTGAAGGGAACAAAGCCGATCTGCAACTCCTCGCAAGTGGGCAGAACCTCCGCTTCGGGCTCGCGCCACCAGAGCGAGTATTCGCTTTGCACCGCCGCGACCGGCTGGACTGCATGCGCGGCGCGGATGGTCAAGGCGCCGGCTTCGCTTAATCCGAAATGCTTCACCTTGCCCTGCGCGATGAGGTCCTTCACCGTCCCCGCAACTTCCTCAATCGGTACACCGGGGTCGACCCGGTGCTGGTAGAAGAGACCGATAGCATCCACCCGCAACCGCCTCAGCGACTCCTCGGCCACTTGCCGGATACGTGAGGGGCGGCTATTGGGTGCGCCTGACCCGCCGGGACCCAGGTCGAAGCCGAATTTGGTGGCGATGACAACGTCCTTCCGGAACGGCTCCAGCGCTTCGCCGACCAGCTTCTCGTTGGTGAAGGGGCCATAGACCTCGGCAGTATCGAAGAACGTGACACCGCGCGCTACGGCCGCCCGGATAAGCCCGATCATCTCGCGCTTGTCCGGGGCCGGTCCGCGGTGATAATTCATCCCCATACAGCCCAGGCCGATTGCCGAGACTTCCAGGCTTTTCCCGAGGGCGCGTTTTCGCATGATCTTTCCTCCCTACTGCTCTGGCTACTTTTTTTCGTGTCTCTCAATTCCAGGGTATGCCCGAATCGCTTTTTTGAGTAGTATGTGTAAAAGACAAGGGCTTAGGTTGGGGCAGGGCCAGTGGTGCGTCTCCAAATCAGCTTTATGGCTTGGTGAGCTTCGAGCGTCGCAATCTCTCGATCACCGGGCCAATGGGTCCGCACTATCTTGCCGGGCACCACCTGCCGCATGCCCGGCTGGTCTACCGTCGGCACTGAACCTCACGCCGATCACCGACGATCCCGCTACCTGCTTCCTCCCGTTAGCGTTAACATAACGCTAAATAACGCTAATCAGAGGATCTTCCACTCCTAAATCGTTCGCGCACTGACCAGTGCTCCATCTTTCCGCTGGCCGGAATCCAACTTGTCTGCCGATCCTGGCCGGTTGCCGTTCGAGTGACAGAGCAGGGCCCGGCGCGATCCCAAGAGCTCTCCCCGACCGCCCGGGTATCACCGGGCTGGGCAAAGTGCGCCATATGGCCGCGACCGCGGCCGGCACATTTGTTTTCTCGCAGTTTGCGGGCGGACCCTGCAATACAGGCGTTGGTCTGTCGTCATCGCTTCTTCCCCCGTCGGGCCGAGCCGTTTTTTTTGCGGGCGCGGTCCTTTCTGGGGAACCGGGACTGGAGCTTTGCCGGGTAAGGCGCTGTGTGGACGATTGCCACTGGCTCCCCGTTGCTGGCCGGAGTGGACATGGTGCTTTCGCCGGGGGTGGCTCCTGTTAATACAGGTGAAATACAGGCCGAGGTGCCGCAGGTCTCCGATGAAATCTGTGCGTCTGCCAGCGCTTTTTCCTCAGCTTCAATTTTCCGACGCAGCGCCAGGAACTCCTCCCAGATTACGAGTCCGTCGTCTTTGCCTTGGGCCGGGATGGTGCCTTTGATGGATGCGACGATGGCCGCCAGCTTCACACCCTCTCCAGGGGTGATCTTGCCTTCTCCTACAGCCATGAAAATGAGTACGAGTGCGGCGCGGGCATCCTCAACCGTCTGGATATCCGGTAACGGCAGATTGATCAGCCGCTCTTTGGGCGCGGGGTACATCCGTTCCATAACGATGCGCTGGGCGAAGGGATTGCCGGCCAGAGCCGATTCGATGATTTGGCGGGTGATCGCTTCGCCTTCCCCTTCCCTCATTGCTTCAACGAACAGAGTACCTTTGTTGCGGCTTCCGGCGGGCCGGCCCGCAGGGTTGCCGCTTTCTCCCTTGGCGAACTGGCCCTGGGGATTGCGGTTGTTTTCGTCCGTGTCTGTATTGAACACGAGTTTGTGTCCTGAGCCGAAATTCAACCATTGCGGGTTGGGGTTGCCGCTTTCTCCCTTGGCGAACTGGCCTTGGGAGTTGCGGTTGTTTTCGTTGTTGTCTTGGTTCTCTTGGTTGTCTTTGCTGCCGTTTTTCGTCATCACAAATTCCTTAAATAGGTTTTTAAATACATCTCAGCTACGGCGATTCACGCCGGTTCTCCACGGGGACTCTGCCGCCACGATGGGCCGGTCGGTTCCCCGCTGCGCGACAGCTGGTATTTCGCCAGCTTCGTGCTGTCGGGGTATTCGACTCAAGAAAGGAAAAAAGCTGGCGCGCTAGCCCCCAGTCATCGCCGTAGCCTTGTAGCCGATAGAAAATAATGGCATTAGGCTCTAATATTAAAATTGCTTAATCAACAAAACGGTCGGGCGTGCCTGGTGAGTCGAGAGCAGCGTCGTTGGGGTCTTTTTGGTCAGGTTGGCGTGTGCTTCCATGGTGGCCCTGCGAGTCGCAAACCGAGAGCCCGCGGCCTATTTCGAATGTCTCAGTGCTGTACCGCGATGTACAGTGTCTGTGACGGTATGGTTCCAGCCAGGCTAAAGGTCAGCGGAACGGCCGGGTTGTCGGGGATGTCCGGCACCACGAGATCGAATTGATAGAGTCCCGTGTCGCCGGGAGCTAAGCCATCGTAGCTTAGCTTCGCCGGCGCATTCCCGAATCGGATTTCAATGGGGTTCGAGAGGCTATTTGCCTGGCCGACAAGTGTACCTGCATCCAGTTGCGGGTTCGTTCCCCCAAACCCGACCCCAAACAGGATAATAGTCTCACCCGGCTTGGCCGGTCGGGATGGGAGGCTGGGTACGGCTCCGGCTGGCAATATGAAAGTTTGCCAATCCGCGGCCAGAGCTCCGACATACTGGTTGCCGTTTACCTGAAAAACCGGCGGCGCCCATAGCCCGGGTGCCGTCGCCTGGACAGCCACAATGTAGGGATCGCTTGTGCCGGTCGGACCTTGAATGACGAACTGCGCCGGTCCCACGGGCACGCTCGATGGAACCACTACGTTCAACTGAGTGGGGCTCACGTACTCGACGAACGCCGGCTGGCCGCCGATCGTGACGGTGACATTATCGAGCGAGGTCGGAGCCCGGCCGGCGGCAAAATCGGCGCCCGACCATGTACGCGTCGAGGCCGCCAGATTCGAGCCGTAGATATCGATCCAAGAGCCGGGCGAGATGTCCGATAAGGCGCCGAAGTTCGCCGTGCTAATCACTCCGCCTGGGCGGATGATGGGCTTGGTGGGTGGGGCTAGCGAAGCGTTCTGGTGGTCGGCCAGGAGAATGATGGCATCGAACGGCGCCAGCGTCAATCCGTCGGAGACCGGCTGCCCGTTGTTCACATCCGGAGCCTGCGTACCGTTGATCCTGTGGATGCCGGTCCGGTTCAACGTACCGGCCAGGTCGCTGGCCGAAAACGTGTGCGGTTGCAGGAGTGGATTCACGAGCACGAAACCATTTTCGAAATCGCGCCTCCAGGGACCGAAGCCGCCATCGGAGACCTTTACGTTACGGATCGCTACTTGTCCCGCGCCATCGAGGGCCCAAGTAAATGTCCAACTCCCCGACGCCGGCGTCGTCAGCGGGAATTGTGCGGTTCCGGAATCTCCCGTGACAGTTCCGGGCAAACGGTAAGAATCGGTCGCGGCGCCGATGAACATTCCCGCGTCGAGTGTGCTCAAAATCTGCCAATCGAAGGAAACGAAGTAGGTCTTGCCGGGCGTCAACGGCAGGTGACTCGAACTGACGGAGACGATCGTGTAAACAGGTTGCGCGTGGTTCGTATTAGTAATGACCATCCACCCATTCTGGGCGGACACCTGGGTTGGATCATACGTGAACGAACCAGGAATTCCGGCGTCAAAGTTGGTCTGAAGGACCCCGGCCACAGGCGAAGCCAATTCGACCGCGTTGCCCAGCGCTTGTCCGAGATAGCCTTTCTTCGAGGAGTCCTCGACTGCGGTGGCTGTAGCGTCGACCGAGTATTCATCGAACCAATAAGGCGCGCTGAGCCCGTTGTACAAGTCGAATCCGTAGAAGCCATCGCTGAGCAGCGCGGTACCCATGGCCAGGCGGTGGTCCTGGAGCTCCGCCGCAGAGGGTGTAGTATGGGGCGCGTTCACCAAGACGCTGCCGCAGCCTTCCAAGAGATTGACGCTTGGAACTACGGTAGTGGCTTGGAGAGCGCGATACGTGTCAAAATAATTGCGCCAACCGGGCTGCGAGTGGGCGGCGCCCCAGTTGGTATTGAAGCATTCCGAGAGATAGCCGTTGAGGTACGGTGCAAGGCTAAGTTCCGGAAACGGGCCCGCGTTGCCCGTGAGTAATTCCTGGCCCCCAACCTGGCTGCGGAGGTTCTTAAGAAAGCCCTGCATGGCGGCTCGAATCATTTCCGTGGTCTGGGCTTTGGTTTTGTTGTTCGGCACGCCGCTGAGCGCCCAGTCAAAATCCCAGACCGTCGGGTCGTTGCTGTAGGCCATGTAGTTTTGAATTTCGGCAAAGAGGATATCGAAGTACGTACTATCCCACTGGCCGGAGGGAAAGATCATCTGCTGAAACCAGGCGGAAAGGGAAGTCAGGAAAGTCTGTCCATGCACCACCGGGCAATCGTCGGACAGGTTCATGAGCGAGGATCCCCACGCCGGCTGGATCAGGAAACTGCCCTTCGAGTCCCGGCCGTACCAGGCTTCGGCGACCTGTTTGGTAAACTCATAATCGGGCATGAAGGTCTGGTCGTTGGTGGGAGGTTGCGGGTTAGCTGACCACGCCCCCTGTTCTTCGGCATCGCGGTAAGGCGCCATCACAATGCCCGGGTTCAATTGGCGGAGACGCCGGAGCGAGGCCGGATACACGCTCTGATTGTGGGAATACAAGCAAACCGCCACGTCGCTGAAGGCAAGCCGGTCTTCAACTTGTTGCTGGGTGTAGAGGTAAGGCACGCCTTCTCCTGGCGCCAATTGCGCAATCTGTCCCGGCGTCCAGAACATGCATTTTCCCAAGCGCGGAAATGGCACCGTCGTCAAATTCACGAAGCTCGGCGGCGGGGTGGTGAACTGGACCGTTTGGCCGCGGAGGATGCTAATGTTGTCGATCACCACCTCGGAATCAACCGAAGTCAGAATGCTGAAATACCACGAGGTATCTTGGGCTGTTAAGGCGCCGGTCGAAAAGGTCCCGGATTCCTCCGCGTTGCTCAACATCGCAGGCACTTCCACGCCCTGTGACAGATTGGTGGCCGCGACCGGGAGCATCAGGAACGTAAGTGGGTTGACGGCGCTCCCACGATTCAGAATGCGATACTGAAACTCGACGATATATACGGTATTTCCGGCCATGTTGACGGCCGGCGAATTCGTGATGACCTCCGTATTCGGCGGCATGTGGATCGATGCCTTGCCGCTGATTACCAGAGACGGATCTGTTGTGACGCTCGCGCCGCGCAGCAGCTGAAGTCCCGGCCCGATATCGCCGATCTTGCCCGCCTCCACGTCGTCGGCGTAGATCCGCGTGTATACCGTTTGGTAGTGGACAGGTTGGTTACCGGCACTCTGAGCCGGGAGCAACATTGGCGTAAGGAGCAGCACGAACAGAAATCTTGAGCTCATCACCGATTACCTCACTCGAAAGGCTTCATGCCGACAAATACCTTGTGGGAGATCTGAGATCAAGTATGAATGACACGATCTATCACGCACGAGTCACTTTCAACCAGGATTTCCATTATGGATCCTTGAGACCTGGATAGAATACTCCGAATCGCCTCTCCGTTCAATCCCTTGGGAAAAATTTCTAAGTACCGGTACTTTCCGTCGAATCGCAGGAAGCGGGTTCTTCCGCTAATCGGATAACGGGATATTGTCTGCGTACCCGGGCGAGGTCAGAGTTTTTAGGCTGGGCCAGTCGGAGCGAAACCTTCAGAACTTGGGATCCGCTACTGCTTCTTCCCCCACTGGGCCGCGGCGGAGTGGCGCCAGCCATCCACTCCCTATGCAGTTGCCCATTCAGCCTCCCGCCAGGGTTCCGGTGTAAATTCGTAGAGCAATCCGTACTCGAAAATACTAGCTGTTGGGAAAGGGAGCTCGTGAGGGTTTTTACTGCTTCTTCTCCCACCCGGGCCGCGGCGGCTGTGGGGGCGATCTCCCGGGTGGTTCTTTGGTCCAGGCGGATCGACCTCGTAACCATATCTGACTTGACACGTGTACCGACACACGGTACAGTGAGTTAATGATCCGGACGTTTCGGCATTCAGGCTTGAAGCGTCTGTTTCAGGACGGAGACTCACGCAAGGTCCGGGCGGATCAACTTAAGCGCGTTGCCGATGTCTTAGCTCATCTCGATACGGCGATCCATCCGCTGGATCTTGACCTCCCCGGATATCGCCTGCACCCACTGAAGGGCGATCGGAAAGGGTACTGGAGCGTCAGCATTAGCGGCAGCTGGCGCATCGTATTCCGTTTTGAAGACGGTGATGTATTCGATGTTGATTTGTTGGACTACCACTAGAAGGGAATGATAAACAAATGCCCATGAAGACCCCCCCTCATCCGGGACGCTCCGTCAAGGATGCCTGCCTGGATCCCCTGGGCTTAAACGTGACCGACGCAGCCAAGTTATT
>DATGGM010000105.1:0-1876 GCA_035308525.1 Bryobacteraceae bacterium | reverse complement strand
CTTCACCGCAGCCCTGCGCCGCGAGTTTCCGAACGACTACCGGCCGGAGGCGCAGTGGTCCGTGCGACTCGAGCCGCTACAGGAATCGCTGGTAGGCAAGGTACGGCCGTTGCTGTGGGTATTGCTGGGTGCGGTTGCCATGATGCTGCTCACCGGATGCGCCAATATCGCCAATCTCCTCCTGGCGCGCGCGGCCGGCCGGCAGCGCGAAGTCGCCGTGCGCCAGGCCCTGGGCGCGGCGCGTGGACGGCTCATCCGCCAATGGCTGACAGAGAGCCTGATCCTGTCCCTGTTCGCGGGAATCTTCGGTGTTCTGGCCGCGGCGTCGACGTTGCGATTCTTGCTGACGCTGATCCCCTCCCGCCTGCCGAGGATGAACGAAGTCGGTCTGGACTGGCGAGTTCTTTTGTTCGCCCTTGCGGTCTCGCTGATTACCGGAATTCTCTTCGGCCTGGCGCCTGCTCTGACCGCCGCGGGCTTTTCCGTCGCTGAACATCTGAAGGAAGCGACTCGCGGCGGGACCAGCCGACGTCAGAATTTTGTCAGCGGCGTCCTGGTAGTCGTGGAGTTCGCCATCTGCGTTGTCCTTACCATCGGCGCGGGGCTGCTGGTCCGAAGTTTTTGGAAGCTGACCCAGCTCGATCCCGGTTTTAACGCGCAAAACGTGATGACGCTCCGCATCTGGATCCCCGTCCCGAATGACCCTGCCACAGATATCTACGCCAAAGTCGATCAGCGGGCCGTGTTTACGCGCGAGGTGCTTCGCCGCGTGTCCGCGCTGCCCGGCGTCGCCGGCGCGGCCGTTACCACCAGCATCCCTTTAAGCGGAAACATCAATCAGCTCCGCTTCACCGTGGAGAACCACACCATGCAATCCGGAGAGTCTCCCATTGGAGATGTTGTCTCGGTCACCCCCGGCTACTTCACGGTTCTGGGCGCGCCGCTGCTCGAAGGCAGGTTCTTTGCCGAGACCGACCAGACCGGCGCTCCCGGCGCGGTAATCGTGGATCGTGCGACCGCGCGCAAGTATTGGCCGAATGAATCGGCCATTGGAAAGCGCCTCAAGCTCGGCCCGCTGCAATCGCCGCGTCCCTGGTCGGCCGTCGTAGGCGTGGTCGGCGACATCCGTCACGACGGCATGGACATCGATGGAGTTCCGCACATTTACTTTCCGATATATCAGATCAACGGAAAGGCCCTCGGTATCGTGCTGCGAAGTCAATCGAATCCGGCTTCGCTGGGCGAGGCAGCGCGGCGCGAAGTCCAGGCAGTGGATCCGAATCTGCCGGTATTCGGCGTGCGCGCTTTGGACGACATGCTTTCCGACTCCCTATCGCAGCGCCGGTTCTCCGCCCAACTCATGGCCGCGTTTGCAGCGCTCGCCATCTTACTCGCGGGCGTGGGAATCTACGGAGTGCTCGCATACTCCATCAGTCAGCGGACCCGGGAAATCGGCGTTCGCATGGCGCTGGGAGCTCGCCGTTCCGAGGTGATGCGGATGATCTTCTGGCAGGGCGGCCGGCTGATCCTCGTCGGAATCGGCGCCGGAATCGCCTCCGCCTTCGCTTTCAGCCGCGCGCTGTCAGGCCTGGTCTACGGTGTGAGTCTTAACGACCCGCTGGTTTTTGCGGGAGTGCCCGCCGTGCTGATCGCGGTCGCCGCCGCGGCCAGCTACTTTCCCGCGCGCCGCGCGACGCGCATCGATCCGATCATTGCCTTGCGGTGTGAATAGACGCGTAAATAGGCGGCGGACTCGGTCAAGCCGCCCGGCTCCGTTTCGCCGCCTTCCGGCCCGCACGGGGCGATTCGAGGCTTCGTTTGAGCGCATCCATCAAATCGACCACCTTCGCGCGCCGCGGCTGTGCCACCGCGGCCA
>DATGGM010000104.1:0-5001 GCA_035308525.1 Bryobacteraceae bacterium | reverse complement strand
GAATTTGGTGCGGATGGGCAGCTTGTGGGCCGCCAGGCGCATGGCATCCGCCGCCACCTGCGCCGGCACTCCTTCCATCTCGAAGAGGATTTTGCCGGGGCGCACCACCGCGACCCATTGTTCCGGTGCTCCCTTGCCTTTTCCCATACGGGTTTCAGCGGGCTTCTTGGTGATGGGTTTATCCGGAAATAGACGGATCCAAACTTTACCGCCGCGCTTGATGGAACGGGTCATGGCGATACGGGCCGCCTCGATCTGCCGGTCGGTAATCCAGGCGCAGCTCAGGGCCTTGAGGCCGAATTCGCCGAACGAAATAGAGGAACCCCGCCAGGCTTTACCCGCCATGCGGCCGCGCTGCTGCTTGCGGTATTTGACCTTCTTGGGCATCATCATGGCTTATTTTTCTCCTTCGGGAGTTTCCGGCGCGGGCGTGGGCTCGGCCGCCGGAGCGCTCTCTGGCTGGGGCTCGGCCTCGCCGCGCACTTCCTGTTTCCAATGCGGTTGCGGAGCCATCAGCGGAGGCAGTATGGGTCCGCCGGTGCGCGCCGGATGGGCCATCTCGGCGGGCGGCGCCTGCTGCCGGGCCGGGCCGCTGGGCTCGGCGGCTGGAGCGGGCGTCTCATGGTGCCGGGGCCCGGAGGGGCGGCGGTCTCCGCGATCTCCGCGATCTCCCCCGCGGTCGCGGCGATCTCCACGATCGCGGCGGGGCTCCGGTTCGGATGAGAACCGCACGCGGTTGCCGCCATCCAGAATCTCGCCCTTATACAGCCAGGCCTTCACGCCGATCACGCCGTAGGTGGTGCTGGCTTCCGAGAAGCCGTAGTCGATATCGGCGCGCAGGGTATGCAGCGGAAGCTGTCCCTGCAGATACCATTCACTGCGCGCGATTTCGGCGCCGTTGAGGCGGCCGGATACGCGCACTTTGATGCCTTTGCAGCCGAAGCGCAATGCCGAATCCACGGCCTTGCGCATGGCCCGCCGGAACGCCACGCGCTTTTCCAGCTGCAGCGCGATGGATTCCGAAACCAACTGCGCATCCAGCTCCGGCTTGTGCACTTCCTGAATGTCGATGAACACTTCCCGTTTGGTGCGCTTGGCCAGATCCAGCTTCAGCTTTTCAATCTCGGCGCCTTTGCGTCCGATGATGATGCCGGGGCGCGAGGTGCGGATGGTGACCCGCAGCTTATTCCCCGGGCGATCCACTTCAATGGCGCTGACGCCGGCCGATTTCAGGCGCTCGCGCAAAGTATCGCGCAGCTCCACGTCTTCCTGAAGCAGCTTGGCGTAGCCCTGCTTGGCGAACCAGCGGGAACGCCAGGGTTTGCTCACGCCCAGCCGGAAACCGTAAGGATGAACTTTCTGTCCCATGCAACCTTAGTCTTTCTCCGCCTTGGCGGCGACCTTAATGACGATGTGCGAGCTGCGCCGCTGATACCGATAGGCGCGGCCCATGGGCGCGGGGCGGACCCGCTTCACGCGCGGCCCTTCGTTGACGTAGGCCTGGGAGACAAACAGCGTGTCCACATCGACGTCTTCAAAGCGGTCCTTGGCGTTGGCGATGGCCGAGTCCAGCACCTTCTGCACCTGCGGCGCCACGCGCTTGTTGGTGGCCTGGAGAGTGGTGCGGGCCTGGCCGGCGCTCTGGCCGCGGATCAGATCCACTACCAGCCGCGCTTTCTGCGGCGATACCCTGATATATCTGGCTTCTGCCTTGGCTTCCATGTTTGCCTCTTAGCGGCGGCCCCTTAGGCCGGTTTGGCTGCCTTCTCTGTGGCGGCCTTCACCGAGTGTCCCTTGAAATGGCGGGTGGGGGAAAACTCTCCCAGCTTGTGTCCCACCATGTTTTCGGTGACGTACACCGGAATAAATTTCTTGCCGTTATGCACCGCGATGGTGTGGCCCACGAATTCCGGCAGGATGGTCGAGCGCCGCGACCAGGTGCGCACCACCTTCTTCTCGTTCTTGGCGGTGAGCGCCGCGATCTTTACTTCCAGGTGGCCGTCGGTGAACGGCCCTTTCTTGACTGAACGGCCCATAGTTATCTCTTTTTCGTCTTCCTGGTGACGATCCACTTGTCGGTGCGCTTGTTGTTGCGCGTCTTGAAGCCGCGGGTGGGCTGGCCCCAGGGTGTGACGGGATGCCGTCCGCCGGACGTTTTGCCCTCGCCGCCGCCGTGCGGATGGTCCACCGGGTTCATGGTGACGCCGCGATTATGCGGCATCTTGCCCAGCCAGCGGCTGCGGCCGGCTTTGCCCAGCGATACGTTTTCGTGATCCAGGTTGCCGACCTGACCGACGGTGGCCATGCAATCCAGGGGCACGCGGCGGATCTCGCCGGAGGGCAGCTTGAGCAGCGCGATTTCGCCTTCCTTGTTCACCAACTGCGCCTGGGCGCCGGCGGAGCGGGCCATTTGCGCGCCTTTGCCGGGCTTCAATTCGATATTGTGCACCACCGTGCCGGCGGGCATGTTCTTCAGCGGCAGGGCATTGCCCAGCAGGATGTCGGCCGACGGTCCGGAGGAAACGGTCATGCCGACCTTCAGGCCGTCCGGCTGGATGATGTAGCGCTTCTCGCCATCCTTGTAGTGCAGCAGGGCCAGGCGCGCGGAGCGGTTGGGATCGTACTCAATGGCCGCCACGACAGCGGGGATGCCGTGCTTGTCCCGCTTGAAATCCACTACACGGTAGGCTTGCTTGTGGCCGCCGCCGATGAACCGGGAGGTCACGCGGCCCGTGGAGTTGCGGCCGCCGGTGCGCTTCTTGGTCTCCAGCAGCGATTTCTCCGGCCGCTCCTTGGTGATATCCTCGCGCGACACCACCGTCTGGAAGCGGCGCGTGGCGGTGGTCGGTCTGTAGCTCTTAATCGGCATGGTCGTTCCTAGATCTGCGCGAAGTCGGGCACTTTCTCGCCGTCCTTCAACTTCACGTACGCCTTCTTCCAGTCGCTTTTATATCCCACAAACCGGCCGCGGCGGCGCATCTTGCCTTCCAGGTTGGCCGTGCGCACTTCGGCGACCTTCACCTTGAACAGGCGCTCGACGGCCTGCTTCACCTGGGTCTTGTTGGCGCCCGGCGCCACTTCAAAGCACAGCGTGCGATGCTCGTCCTTGGCGGTGACGCCTTTTTCGGTGACTACCGGGCGGCGGATCACTTCATGCACGTTCATTTTGCGAGCGCCTCCGAAAATTTCTTGGCCGCCGCCGCGGAAAGCAGCACGCGGTCGTGTCCCAGCAGGTGATAGGCGTTGACCTCGCGGGTGGGCATCAGGGTTACGCCGGGCAGGTTGCGGATGCCCAGCGTCAGGTTGCGGTTTTCGCCGTTCTCCACCACCAGTACTTTGCGGGTGGCTTCCAGGCGAGCCAGCGCGGCCTTGGCCTGCTTGGTCTTGGGATCGCCCAGGGTGAACTCCTGGACGACTTTCAATTCGCCGTCGCGCAACTTGGCGGAGAGCGCCGAGCGCAGCGCGCCCAACAGCATCTTGCGCGGCAGCTTGTAGCTGTAATCCCGCGGCTGCGGCCCATGTACAGTGCCGCCATGCCGCCAGACGGGGGACCGCACCGAACCCATACGGGCGCGCCCGGTGCCTTTCTGCTTCCACAACTTCTTGCCCGAACCGGCTACGTCGCCGCGGACCTTGGTCTTTACAGTGCCGGCGCGCCTGCCGGCTTGGAAGTGACGCACGGCCTCGTAGAGCAGGTTCTCATTGACTTCGGCCCCGAAGACCGCGTCGGCCAGTTCCACCTCGCCGACCTTCTGATTATTCAAATCGACTACATCCACTGTGGGCATGGGATTATCTCTTGGCCCTCCGCACCACTACATAGCCGCCGTTGGGGCCGGGCACCGCGCCCTTCACCATCAGCAGGTTGTCTTCGGTGTCCACCTCGACGATTTCCAGATTGCGCACGGTGACCTGCTCGGCGCCCATATGGCCCGCCATGCGCATACCCGGCAGCACGCGCGACGGAAAGCTGGATGCGCCGATGGACCCGGGAGCGCGGTGGAACATGGAGCCGTGGGTGGCCTCGCCGCCGCGGAAATGATGCCGCTTGACCAGCCCGGCGAAACCGCGGCCCTTGCTGACCCCGATCACGTCCACCTTTTCATTGGGCTTGAACTGATCGACCAGCACCCGGTCCCCGGGCTTGAGATCGTCGTCGCCGGGACGCAGATGGAACTCGCGCATGAAGCGCGCGCCCTCCACGCCGGCTTTCTTCAGGTGTCCGGTCTGCGGCTTGTTAATGCGCGCGGGTTTGATAAACTCCACCAGCCCGAGCTGCACCGCATCATAGCCGTCGCTGGTGGGCGTCTTGCGCTGCACCACCATGCAGGGCCCCGCCTTGAGGAGGGTGACCGGAACCACCTGCCCGTCCGGCCGGAACACCTGCGTCATTCCGATTTTCTTGCCGAGGATTCCTGGACTCATGTTCTACTTCCTGGATGCCGGGCGCCGGGCGCCCGGCACCTCATTTGTGATCCTTCCCAAACGCCTTGATCTCCACGTCCACACCCGCCGGCAGATCCAGCTTCATCAAGGCATCCACGGTTTGCTGGGTCGGCTCCAGAATATCGAGCAGACGCTTGTGCGTGCGGATTTCAAACTGCTCCCGCGACTTCTTATCCACGTGCGGCGAGCGCAGCACGGTGGTCACGCTGCGCGAAGTCGGCAGCGGGATGGGTCCGGCCACACTGGCGCCGGTCCGTTTGGCCGTATCCACGATCTCCGTCGTCGATTGATCCAGCACCCGATGGTCGTAAGCCTTCAGGCGAATGCGAATGCGTTCTCTCAGCTCCATTTTGTGCCTAAACTTATTCGATGATGTCCGTAACGGTTCCGGCGCCCACGGTGCGTCCGCCTTCGCGGATGGCGAACCGCAGCCCCTTGTCCATGGCGATGGGCGTGATCAGGTCGATGGTCAGGTTCACGTGGTCGCCCGGCATCACCATCTCCGTGCCTTCCGGCAACTCCGCCACTCCCGTCACATCCGTCGTCCGGAAGTAG
>DATGGM010000103.1:0-15092 GCA_035308525.1 Bryobacteraceae bacterium | reverse complement strand
GCATGGCCAACGGGCGGAGCCGGCCGTGACTGAGAAGCACGAAGACCGCGGCCAGGACGACCACCAATGCGCCCGGGAACTTGATGGCGTAGCAGAAGCCGGCCGTGATGCCGGCGGGCAACAGATAGCGTGCGTCGCGCGTGTCGCGCCAGACCAGGAGCAAATAGAAAGTGGCCAGCACAAAGAACACCGCGGCGGCGTCGGTATAGGCGGACGTTCCGGCGATACCGGTCATGGGCGCGCAGAAGTAGAGCACAGTGGCGGCCAGGGCCACGGTGTCGGGCAGGTTCAGGCGCCGCGCGATGCGCCGGATCAGCGGGACGGTGGCGAGCAGAAAGGCGCAGTGCACCAGGCGCGCCGCCGAATGCCTGCCGAAGGCGAACGCCGGCACGAAGAGCATGTCGAAACCCTGCGGCAGGATTTCAAAGAAGCCCACGCGGTGGGGAAAGCGGTGCAGGCGGACGTATTCGGACGTGAGCCCCAGATGATAGGCGATGGCATCCGGCTCCAGTTCGGGCGCCATGGCGTTGATGACATAGAGCACGCCATAGAGGGCGATGACGGCTGCCGCAAGATAAACGCTGACGCGGTCCGCGGGGGCCTTCACGGGGTCGGCGAGCCGCGGCGGACCGGGCCGCAGCCACCAGTAGACCAGCAGGCACAAGGCGCCCAGCACCAGGAAGCTGAGACGAGTTCCCCCACGGGACAGCAGCAGCAGGAATACGATGGTGCTTTCCGCGGCCGCTCCCACCGCCAGGGCGATGGAGCGCGGAACGGGCAGCCGGTAGAGACAGATGTTGCCCAGCATCCATGCGACCGCCAGCGTGAAGAACGCGCCGAACAGGATGGAGAGCAGCACCGGCAAACGATCATTGTAAACGCCCATACAATAGAAATATGTCCCGCTCCCCCGCGAGCGCCGCGGCTTCCGTCGAGCGATTCTTTCAATTCGCCCTGTGGGGACTGGTGGTGAGCGGCTACCTGGCGGTGGCCGGCTCGGATTATCTGGACAGGCCGACCATCATGCTGACGGGCGCCGGGCTGCTGCTGCGCGCGCTGATGATATCGGGCGTGCTGCGCTTCGATATTTCGCCCAAGGTGGTGGTGACGCTGACGCTGGCGTACGTGGGATTCTTTCCGCTGGATTACATCTTCCTCTCGCGCACATTCATTCAGGCCACGGTGCACCTGGTGTTCTTCCTGGCGGTGATACAGATTCTGACGTCGCGCACCAGCCGGGATTACTTTTTCATGGCCACCATCGCGTTTCTGGAACTGCTGGCGGCCGCCATTCTCTCGACCAACTCGAACTTCTTCCTTTTCCTGGCCCTGTACCTGTTGTTCGCCATGGCGGCGTTCACGAGCGCGGAGATCCGCCGCTCGATGCAGAAGCGGCAGAACGTGGCGCGCAACGGACTACGCAGATTTCATCCGCGGCTGGCGGCGCTGACGCTGGCGATCACCGCTGGAATCCTGGCGCTCACGGCGGGGCTGTTCTTCATGCTGCCGCGCACGGCCGACGCGGCGCTGCGGCGGCTGGTGACCAAACGCTTTTATATGCCGGGATTCTCGAACCAGGTCACGCTGGGCGAGATCGGCGAGATCAAGACCACATCACGTCCGGTGATGCACGTACGTTTCGCCGAAGGCCAGGCCCCGCCGAACCTGAGATGGCGCGGCGCGACGCTGAGCGACTTCAACGGCACGTCATGGTTCTCGCCTTCGTCGGGCGCACGCTGGATTCCGGCCGTGGCCAAGGGCGTGTTCCAACTGGCGAACGATCAGCAGCGGCGGCGGTTCGGGCGGCGGTACAACTACCGCGTCAACCTGAACGGCATTGATGCGGACGTGCTGTTCTTCGCGGGCACGCCGGAGCTGCTGTACGTGCGGCAGATGGCGATCGTCTCGCGAGGGGACGGCAGTTACCGGCTGGGGCACGCGCCACCGGAGGGGTTCTTCTACGATGTGTACGGCTGGGTCGGCGGGACGTCCGGCGAGACCGGCAATGAGTTCATGAGCTGGAGCGAGCGCAGACAGTATTTAAGCCTTCCGGTGCTCGATCCGCGAATTGCGGAACTGGCCCAGCACGTGGTCCTGGGCGCGGCCAGCGACGAGGACCGCGCCACCGCACTGGCGCAGCATCTGCGCCGCGCGTACGGTTACACGCTGGAACTGCCATCCCGGGAAGTGGCCGATCCGCTGGCCAATTTCCTGTTCGTGCGGCGGAAGGGGCACTGCGAGTACTTCGCGTCGGCGATGGCCGTGATGCTGCGCACACTGGGCATCCCTTCGCGCATGGTGACGGGCTTCCAGAGCGGCGTGTACAACCCGCTGACGGAGCTGTACCTGATTCGCGCGTCGGACGCGCACACCTGGGTAGAGGCCTGGTTGCCGGGCCGCGGCTGGGTGGCGTTCGATCCCACGCCGCCGGATCCGCATCCGGGCTCGAGTTCGCTGCTCACCAAGCTGGCGCTGTACGCCGATGCCGCGGAGACGTTCTGGCAGGAGTGGGTGGTGAGTTACGACCTGGGGCACCAGGCGACGCTGGCCGACCGCATGGAGCAGGCCAGCCGGCGAGTGAGCCTGCGGTGGCTGGACGGCCTGATGGACATGGCGGGCCGGTGGCGGCAGCGCGCGCAACGCTGGTTCGTCGACTACGGCCTGTGGTGGCTGGCCGGATTGGCGGGCGGTGTGCTCGGCGCTTGGACGGCGCCGAAACTGTTCCGCTGGTGGCGCATGCGCCTGGTGCTGCTGCGGCTGCGGCGGGGGCGGGCCAGCGTCGCGGATGCCACGCTGCTCTACCAGCGCATGTTGAAGCTGCTGAAGGGACGCGGCTATCAGAAGCCGGGGTGGCTGACGCCGTACGAGTTTGCGCGCACGCTGCCACGCTCCCGGATGGGAGCGGCGGTGCTACAATTCACATCGGCCTACAATGCCGTGCGTTTCGGCGGCCAGGACAGCGCCGCGCCGCGGATGAGCGAACTGCTCGAAGAACTGGAACGGCAGCGGCGCTAACGCCGGACAGAGGCCCGCGTCTGTAACATGATGAAGCACTCAATTGCCTGGATTGCGGCGGCCACCTGCCTGATACCGGCGGGCGCGGCCAACTCGTCCGACTGGCCGGGATGGCGCGGTCCGCACCGCGACGACCTCTCATCCGAACAGGGCCTGCTGAAGCAGTGGCACGCAGGCGGACCGCCGCTGGCGTGGCAAGTCCACGGGTTGGGCGCGGGATTCTCGAGCGTGGCCATATCCGGCGATCGCATCTACACCATGGGCGACCGCGCGGACGGGCAGTATGTGCTGGCGCTGAACCTGGCGGACGGCAAGACGGTCTGGGCGACACGCATCGGCGAGGCCTGGGAGGACGCAAACGCGCCCGGTCCGCGGGGCACGCCCACGGTGGACGGCGATGCGATCTTCGCGATCGGAACCGACGGCGAAGTGGTTTCGCTGGAGGCTGCCACGGGCCGCATGCGCTGGCAGAAGTCGATGGTGCGGGACTACAACGGCAAGATGATGTCCGACTGGAAGTTCTCCGAATCGCCGCTGGTGGATGGCGACCGGCTGATCTTCACGCCAGGCAGCTTTGGCGCGCTGTTGGCGGCGGTGGATAAGCGTAGCGGCAAAGAAATCTGGCGGGCGGAGGGCGGCGCGCGGGTGGGCAACGCGGGCAGCAACGGGGCGGGCTATTCATCGATGGTGATCTCGGAGGGCGCCGGCGTACGGCAATACGTGCAGCTGGCAGGGCGCGGACTGTTCGGCGTGAATGCCGAGAACGGCAAGATCCTTTGGAGCTACAACCGGATCGCGAACGACGTGGCCAATATTCCGACGCCGGTGGTGAAGGGCGATTACGTCTTCGCTTCTACGGGTTACGGAACGGGCAGCGTGCTGTTGAAACTGGAACGGTCGGGAGATGGAGTCGCGGCGAAGGAGGTTTACTTCCTGGACGCCAAGACGTTTCAGAACCACCATGGGGGATTCGTTCTACTCGGCGACTACATCTATGGGGGGCAAGGCCACAACAACGGATTCCCGATCTGCCTGGAGTTCCTGAGCGGGAAGGTGCGGTGGGGAGGCGATATCCGTCCGGAGGGATCATCCGGATCGGCGGCGGTGGCGTACGCCGACGGGCACCTGTATTTCCGGTATCAGAACGGCGTAATGAAGCTGATCGAGGCAACGCCCGAGGGATACAAGGAGACGGGGACGTTCCACATACCGGGCGTGAAGCTGCCAAGCTGGTCGCATCCGGTGATTCTGGACGGAAAGCTGTATCTGCGGGAGCAGGACACGCTGCTCTGCTACAACGTGCGCGGCTAGGTGGTCCGGCGGGCAGCCAGCGACACGACTTTGTTGTCGCGCACGATGACGCGCAACTCGCCGCCGGGCGCGTTGCCGGTGTACCACAGGGTTTCCGCGCCGTCTTCTCCAGTGATCATGGTGCCGGGCCGGCCGAACCTGCGGATGACTTCGGAGTAGCCCATGCCGACCTGGATACCGGCGGGATCTTCGTAGGTGACGGCAGGCTTGAGAGGTTCGGCGGAAGCGCTCTCGGTTACAGGCGCGCCTTTCGGCGCAGCGCCGGGGGTGGTGATTTGCGGCTTGGCCTTGTCGAGGGTCTTGCCGGTGTTCCCCACAGCGGCGCCGATCTTCTTCCCGATTTGCGTCAACGGGGCAGTTGCGGTGGCGGCGGCGCCGGAGGTCACGGCGTGCTCGACCAATGCCTGGCCGAGCAGGCTTCCGGTTACCGCCAAAAAAGCCAACGGAGCGATCGCGAGAGCTTTCATAATCGAACCCGCCTTCCTGATGTATTCTACCGAAATCCGGGGAACCGGTGAGAGTTGCCATGGGATAGCGTGCTAAGCCGGCGGAGGCGTCTCCTGCGCCAGAGCATCCTTGCGGGGATCTTCGCGGGGGGTGAACAGCGAGTTGAAAATGTCTTTGAGCTTGAGCATGGCGGGTTCGGCGAACATCCCGATCAGACCGGCCAGGCCGGCGGTTTTCAGGCAGCCGCCGGCGCCCAAGGCCAGATCCGGGGCGCCTAATCCGCTGCGCACGACCAGACTGACGACTAAGGCGACGGCTCCGCCCAGCAAAGGCCGGAGCACGTACCACCATGTCCAGCTGGATTTGAACTCGCGGTTGCCGGCGAAGATGGCGAAGGAAGACGCGCCGTGGATCAGGCCGCCGAGCGCGCCGGCCAAGGCGATCAGGGCAATCAGGCTTGGGGCGCTGGGTGTGCCATCCTCCTGGCAGGCAGCGGCGGTGACGGCAGCGACGGGCGGTTGGGCCGGATGGCAAGTGGGGCAGAGGCGATCCCAGCGGCCGAGCAGGACGGCCAGCAGCAGCGCGGCCCAAGCCAGCCAGTAGATGCCAAGAAAGTGAAGCCAGACGTTTTTTTGGTTTATCGCAAAAGCCATCGTGCGCGCGCGGAGAACCGCACTTTGACAGATAGTGAGGATGGCGGGGGAAAATTATCGAATTTTCTTTGGAATTACTTTAGCTCGGCGCCGACGAACTCGCGCAGCATCACGTTGCCCTTGTATTCCATCTCCTGGTGGATGCCGATTTTCGAGGTGTAGTAGGCACGGGCAGTGGCGCGCTTGAGATCGCGGAAGAAAAGCTGTTCGGGCGTATTTGGGTTCATTTCGTTTTTGGCCATGGCGGCGACCACGTCGACGCGCTGCGCCGCGCTGGCGTGCATAAACGGGGCATCGTGCATTTTTTGGGACAGCGCATCGACCAGTTTCAGGCCATTGCGCCAGTCGTCGCGGTCCTTGGCCTCGAAAGCTTCGGCCAGGCGGCCGTCGATGCAGGCTGCCACATCGGCGGCGCGGGCACCGGGGGAATGGCCGTCCGCCGGGATGATGATCTCGGCCAATTCATCGAGCATGGCGAATTCGGCGGGCGTGAAGAACTTCGGATTCCCGGCGATGGGAGCGGCACTGGAGACGGCGCCGGTCAAGGCGGCGGCCGCGCCGATACGGATCAATTCGCGGCGATTGACTTCGGTGCTCATCAGACGTTTCCTTTCTTCAATTCTTCGGCCAGATGTTCGCAGGAGCGCCAGCACAGCGCCATGATGGTCCAGGTCGGATTCTGGCACGACGCGCTGACGTGGGTGCTCCCGTCCACCACCAGCAGGTTGCTGACGTCGTGCGATTGCTGAAACTGGTTCACGACGGATTTTTTGGGGTCGCCGCCCATACGGGCGGTGCCCAGCTCGTGGATGGAGTAGCCTTCGGTCAACATCCGTTTATTCACGCCGAGCACCTCGACGCCGGCGGCTTCCAGCATCTCGCGGGCGGTATCGGCCATGTCTTCGGCCATTTTCTTTTCGTTATCGCCGAACTTGATGTGGAAGCGCAGCACAGGGACGCCCCAGCGGTCTTTGACTTCGGGATCGAGCTCGACGTAGTTATCGAAGCGCGGCAGGACCTCGCCGAATCCACCCATGCCGATGAAGGCGCCGGCATAATCGCGCACTTTTTTCTTGTATTCGGCGCCGAAGCCGGGCATGACGGTGCTGTCGGGGAACATGCCGGCGCCGCTGCCACCTTCGAATCCGTAGCCGCGCAGGAATTTGGGATGGCGGCCGGCGAGATTGCGGAAGCGCGGGATATAGAAAGATCCGGGGCGGCCGTCATCGAGGGTGCGCGGCTTACCGACGAGGTCCTTTACCAGGCCGTGGGCGCCCGGTCCCATGAGGTGCTCGCAAAAATTGTGGCCCACGTGACCGCTGGAGTTGCCGATGCCGTTGGGATAGAGGCTGGATTTGGACAACAGCATGAGGCGCGCGGATTCGAGGGTGGAGGCGCCGAGCAGCACGGAGCGGCCGCGGGCGTTGTAGGTTTTGCCGGTGTCGGTGTCGATGAACGAGACGCCGCTGGCCTTGCCGGTCTGCCTGTCGACGGTGACCTCGTAGACGGTGGAATTGGGACGGAGGGCCAGGTTGCCGGTGTCCATGGCAGGGTAGATGAGGCCGGTGGGCGAATCGAAGGCGGCATGAATATCGCAGCCACCCACGCGCCGATCGCATGCGCCGCGCCCGTAGCAGCGGCTGCGGTACCTGTTGTGTTTCAGGCCATCGGTGGTGACGCCGGCGCGATAGGGCGTGAGGACGCGGCCCATGCCGGCGAGGCTTTCGCGCAGCCGGACTTCGGCAGTGTTGAGGCGTATGGAGCGCTGGAACAGACTGTCGGGCAGATGGGGCAGATTTTCTTTGTGGCCGGAGATGCCGAGGTACAGATCGACTTTGTCGTAGTAAGGCTGGATGTCTTTGTAGGAGATGGGCCAGTCTTCACCGTAGCCATCGCGGGACGCGGCTTTGAAATCGTAGTCGGAGAGGCGCAGCGCGAGGCGTCCCCAGATATTGGTTTTACCGCCCAGGCAGCGGGCGCGCACCCAGGCGTATGGAGTGCCGGTGTAGGGGTGGTCTTTCTCGTCGACCACGATATTTTTGGCGTAGTCGGATCCGTTGCCATCGAGGATGTAGGAGTAGACGTGATTGTAGGCGGAACCTTTGGCGTACGGCGGATTACGGATGGTGTACTCGCGGGCGGTGAGCGCGTGGGAATCGGGGGGCATATCGCCGCGGCGGGGGTGGTCGTAGGGCCACTCCATGGATTTCAGTTCTTTATTGATGTTGAGTTTCCGGCCGGCTTCGAGCAGGAGGACTTGCATGCCGTGGGAGGTGAGGACATGGGCGGCCATGCCGCCGGCGGCGCCGGAGCCCACAACGATGGCGTCGTAAGTTTTTTTAAGATCGACTTCGGACATATAAGAGCCTTTGAGCGCGTATGGTTCCATGTTAGAACAGCGGTGGGCCAGGGGACGAAGACTATTTTGGCCGCCGATAAACGCAGATGCACGCGGATAAGACCGGACGGAGTTGAGGCTTGCTATGCTGGAATCGTTCAGAAGCTTGCCGGCGTTGTATGGGAAGCTGGTGAAAATCCAGCACGGCCCCGCCACTGTAAGCGTCGAGGACCGGTCGAATGCAGGCCACTGTCCCAAAAAAGGATGGGAAGGCAGACCGGCCCGTAGAAGCGCAAGTCAGGAGACCGGCCTGGCAAGACTCCGGATTGCGGCTCTCGAGGGAGGAGCCTACAATGCGAATTCTCGTCCTATGGCTGGGGCTGCTGCCCGCGGCCCTTGCAACGCCAATCACTATTCACGGAACCGTGCTCGATCCGTCCGGCGCAGCCATCGCCGGCGCGCAGGTTTCCGTTGTCAACCGGCTGGGCGTGGCGGCCCAAACGATCACCGATCCGGCCGGAGGTTTTACGCTGAAACTCGGGCAATCCAGCGGCGCGCATCTGGTGGTGACCGCGCCCGGGTTCGAGACGAAGTCCATCGATCCGGCCGGGCAGCTTAACATCACGCTCAACATCGCGCCGCAGGTGGACTCGGTGCGGGTGGGCGGATCGGCAATGGATGTGCCGCTCAGCGAGCAGGGGAGCAGCATCAGCATGGTGCCGCGCGAAGAGATTGCGGAACGCAACGAGGGGCTGGCGGTGGATCTGCTGCGCTACATGCCCGGCATCACCATCGCCCAGAACGGCAGCACGGGGGCGGTGGCCAGCATGTTCATCCGGGGCGGCAATTACAACTTCAACCTGGTGGAGATCGACGGCGTGCCGGTGAACTCTTTCGGCGGCGCCTTCGATTTCGCGCACATTCCCACGGACTGGCTGGAGCGCGTGGAAGTGATCGAAGGGGCGCAATCGGCGGTGTACGGGGCGTACGCCAATAGCGGGGTGGTGAATTTCGTGACGCGGCCGGCGCAGGAGTCGCCGGCGCTGGAAGTACTGGCGGAAGGCGGCACGTACCAGGAGCATCGCCTGGCGCTGGGCGCCGCCGGGACGGTGGCGGGATTCGGCATCGCGGCGTTCGCGTCGCAGCTTGGCGACAACGGTCCGGTTCCCAACAGCGATTACCGGAACGACAACGCAGCGGTGCACATCACGCGTTCGTTTGCGCGGCAGAGCCTGTCGTTCGGCGGCGGGTTCAACGCCAACGATGTGGGATCGCCCGGCGCTTACGGCTCCGATCCGGGACACGATTTTACAGGGCTCGATTTGATCAGCCGCGACAAGGACGATTTTTCCGATTACTTCCTGCATCACCGGATCGATCTCTCGCAGCGTTTCCGACAGGAGACGTTCGCGAGTTTCTTTCTAGAGAACAGCGGTTACACGAGCCCGTACGGATTCAGTTTCGAAAAGGATCTGCGGGGACAATTCGAGACGCGCAGCATTATCAGCGTGACTCCATGGTACACGGCGGCGGTGGGAGTGAGCCTGACGCGCGAAGAAGTCAAGAACACTTACATCAGCGACGATAATTTCAATCCGTTCACGATCCGCCGCGACGATGCCGGGATTTATTGGGAGAACCGCTTCCAGGCGGGCAGCCACTTCGTCTTCAACGTAGGCGTCCGGGGCGAGATTATCCACACGCCGTTCATCCCGGAGAATACCGCCGACGGGCGGCCGGCTTTCGCGGCCAACACCATCACCAAGCTCAACCCGAAGCTGGCGGCGACTTATTTCACGCGCGCGGGCACGCGGCTGCACGCGTCGTTCGGCACGGGGATACGGCCGCCCGCCGGCCTGGAACTGGCGTTTACGGATAATCCGGCGCTCAAGCCGGAGCGCACGGCCAGCATCGATTTCGGCGTGGAGCAGCGCTTGTTCGGCGATAAGCTGTCGCTGGATGCGACTTACTTCTACAACCGCTTCTACGATCTGATCGTGTCGCTGGGCGGCAACCTGGCGATGCTGAGCGCGTTTCAAACCGACAACCTGTCCAATGCGCGGGCGCAGGGCGCGGAGCTCTCGGGCCGCTTTCGTCCGGCGCGCTGGATGACACTGGGGGCATCCTATACCTATCTGGATTCGGCGGTGCTGTCGCTGAGCGGGTCGACGGGCCTGGCGCCGATCCCGTTCGCGGTGGGCCAACAACTGATCCGGCGGCCGGCCAATTCGGGATCGTTCGTTTCGACCTTCAGCCGCGGGCGGGTGACGGCGAACGTGACCGGTTACTTCCGCGGCTCGGATCTGGACGTGGATCCGACGTTCGGGGCCACGGCGGGGCTATACCCGAATGGCGGCTTCTTCGACATGGGCATCAATGCAAACGTGCGGCTGGGGGCGGGCCTGACGGCGTACGGGAACCTGCGCAACGCATTGAACCAATCCTACGAAGAAGTGCTGGGGTTCCCGGCGCCCAAGCTGAACTTCGTAGCGGGCCTGAAATGGACCTGGAATAAGGCGAAGTAACGCAGAACGGTATGGCGGCGCACGAGCCGTATTTGGCAGGCCAACTGCTCCTCTTTTGGGCTGGAGGTCTACAAATGAATACGTTAGTCATCATACTCATCGTGGTGGTGGCCGTGCTCGCCGCGGGGGTGGTCTGGCTGGCTATTTCGCGACAGAAATCAAAGCATCTGCGGGCCCGATTCGGTCCGGAATATCAGCGCACGGTCGCTGAGATGGGGGCTGCCGGCAAGGCCGAGCGCGACCTCGCGCGGCGGGAAAAGCGCGTGGAGCGGCTGAAAATCCGGCCGCTGCCGCCGGCCACGCGCGATCGCCTGGCGGAGGCGTGGCGCAAGGAACAGTCGCGGTTTCTGGACGATCCGCAAGGCGCGGTCCTGGAAGCCGACCGGCTGGTAATGGAAACGATGAACCTGCGCGGATATCCGGTAGCTGACTTCGAGCAGCGGGCTGACGATCTTTCCGTGGATCACGCGCAAGTGGTGCAAAATTACCGGGCGGCGCATGACATCGTGGCCCGGCACAAAGTAGGACAGGCCGATACGGAGGACCTGCGGCAGGCATTCGTGCACTACCGCGCGCTGTTCGATGAGCTGTTAGAAATGCAGGAGGTGAGGTCATGAACGAAGAAGTTCAAGTGCTGGAGAATCGCGGCGGGGCGGCCGCGGCACCCGAGGAGACGAAGGCGCCGTTGTTCAACCCGGGCCAGGCGGAAGATTTGCGCACGCGCTGGAAAGATCTGCAGACCGCGTTCGTGGATGAACCGCGAGACGCAGTGCACCGCGCGGACGATCTGGTAGCCGCCGCCATGAAACAATTGTCGGATACATTCGCGCAAGAGCGCAGCAAGCTGGAGCAGCAGTGGGATCGCGACGGGCAGGTCTCGACCGAAGACCTCAGGGTGGCACTGCAGCGCTACCGGTCGTTCTTTAACAGGCTGCTGGCGATGTGAAAAGATCGGACGGAAGATTACCATTCAGCATGGTTGGCGGCGAAATTGCTGCCGACTTACCAGGAGAGGAGAATTCTTACTTATGCGTCGATTAATGAGTGCTTTATTGCTTACGGGAGCGCTGGTCATGCCAGTGGCGGGAGTCTTGCGCGCGGCCGATGACGAGCATGCAGAGAAAGCGCAGCGCGTCAAGAGATACTACGATGCGGACCACAAAGACTGGCACGAATGGAACGAAGCCGAGGAGCGGGCCTGGCGGCATTACCGGGAGGAACGGCACGAGGCCGCTGTCGACTGGGACCGCGCATCGCGCGCACAGCGCCGCGAATACTGGCGGTGGCGGCACGACCATCCCGAGGCCCCGCCTGACGTGCGCTAAGAACACGTTGACCGGGAATTAACCCTGAGACGGGTCCAGACGCTCTTCGTGGGCGGCCGCGATGTTGGTGAGCCGGTTAATGGCATCCATCATCTGGCCCATGCGGCGCTCGTTTTCCTGTTGCATGGCTACCAGGAGCTCCACGGTCTGGGTCAATGCGTCGTGCCTTTCAGCGAGTTTGTCGAGCCGTTCATCCGGTGTCATAACGCCCCTCGCACTGCAATTTATCATAGCAGCGCGAGGGGCGAGCGATGTATGCTCGAAACATGGATCCTTCGGGCGACTCTAAATTCGACGAGCCGCGCCTGGCCATCAACCGCGTTTACACGCGATCGGGGGATGCGGGCGAAACCGGCCTGGCCGGCGGGCAGCGGGTGGCAAAGGATTCCCGGCGCATCACGGCCTACGGCACGGTGGACGAGTTGAACGCTTTCGTAGGGCTGGCGCGCCATACCGCGATCGGCGACCCGGTGATAGCGTCGCTCGACGGCATACTGCTGCGCGTGCAGCACGAACTGTTCAACCTGGGATCGATGCTGGCCACGCTGCCCGCAGATGTGCATCCGCGGCAGGCACGCATCACCGCCGCGGAGGTGGCGCAGCTGGAAGCGGAGATGGACCAGATGAACCACGGGCTGCCTCCGCTGCGTTCGTTCGTGCTGCCGGGCAGCTCGCGGCTGAACGCGGAGCTGCACGTGTGCCGCACGGTGTGCCGCCGCGCGGAGCGGGTAGTAACGACGCTGGCTCGCGAGGAGCCGGTACCGGCGGAAGCCTTGAAATATCTGAACCGCCTGAGCGACGCTTTTTTCGTGTGGAGCCGCTGGGCCAGCCATTTGAGCGGAGCCGCGGAAACGCTGTGGGAACCCAATCGCGCATCGAGCGGAACGGCTCCCGGGGGCGGTACACTATCCGTATAGGAGAGATCATGGATAGAGGAAACCACGTGCGGCCGCTGGCGATCAGCCTGACTGTTTTGGGCGCGGTGGCGCGCCTGTTGCCGCATCCGCCGAACTTCGCGCCGGTGGGCGGAATGAGCCTGTACGCCGGGGCACGTCTGCGCGGCTGGCAGGCCTTAGCGCTGCCGCTGGTGCTGATGCTGGTCACCGATCCGCTGCTGGGCGGCTATTCGGCCGCCACGCCGCTGATCTACCTCAGCTTCATGATCAACGTGTGGATCGGGCGGCGGCTGCAATCCACCGAAAGCCCGTGGCGCATCGGCGCGGCTTGCCTGATATGCAGCGCGCAGTTCTTCCTACTTTCCAATTTTGGTGTGTGGCTGGGCGGCCTGTATCCGCATACGCTGGCGGGCCTGGGCCTCTGTTATACGGCAGCGATCCCATTCTTCGGGCGCACGCTGGGCGCCGATATTCTGTACTCGGCCGTTCTGTTCGGTCTGCACGCCTGGCTGAGCCGCACGGTGCTCACCGCCGAGCGGGTTCCCGCAACGGCTTGAAGCGCGCACTACTTTCCTGGAGCAGCGGCAAGGACAGCGCCTGGGCTCTGCACGTTTTGCGGGGCAGGGGTGCAGAGATTGCAGGATTGCTCACAACTTTCAACCAAAAAGCCGATCGCGTGGCCATGCATGCGGTACGCCGTACGCTGGTGGAGGCGCAAGCGGCCGCGGCGGGCCTTCCGCTGCGCGCCGTCGAACTGCCGTGGCCGTGCTCGAACGAGCAATACGAAACGCTGATGGCGGAAGCCTGCCGGGCGGCCGTGGCGGACGGATTCGACGCCGTAGTGTTCGGCGATCTGTTCCTGCGGGATGTGCGCGCGTATCGCGAGCGCATGCTCACCGGCAGCGGACTGGAGCCGCTGTTCCCGCTTTGGGAGGTTCCCACCGGCGAACTGGCGCGGGAGATGATCGGCAGCGGCCTGCGGGCACGAATCACGTGCGTGGATAAAAAGACACTGGATGCGAGCTTCGCCGGCCGCGAGTTCGACGCGGGACTGTTGGCGGACCTGCCGCCCGCGGCGGATCCTTGCGGAGAGAACGGGGAGTTCCACACGTTCGCATACGCCGGGCCGATGTTCGCGCGCCCGATTCCCGTGGTGGGGGGAGAATTGCGCGACGCGGACGGCTTCGTGTTCGCGGATCTGTTGCCGGCCGCGGCGGAGGGAGCAAGATGCCGCGCATCGTCTCGATGATCTCAAGCGCCACGGAGATGGTGCACGCGCTGGGCGCGCTGGAGTGGCTGGTGGGCCGGTCGCACGAATGCGACTATCCAGAGGAAGTGCGGACACTGCCGGTGTGCACCGCGCCGCGCTTTGCGGTGGATGGCGACAGCCGCGAGATCGATCGCCTGGTGAGACAGTCAATGGCGGAGTCGATTTCGGTGTACACGGTGTTTGACGACGTTTTGGAGCGGTTGCAGCCCACCCATATCCTGACACAGGTTCATTGCGAAGTGTGCGCGGTAAGCCTGCGCGATGTGGAGCGCTCGGTGGCCGGCCGGCTGGCCAGCCATCCGGAGATCGTGCCGTTGAATCCGCGGTCGCTGGCGGAGGTGTGGGAGGACATCGGACGGGTGGCGCGGCCGCTGGGGATCGAGGCGCGAGGCGCGCAACTGGTGGGGCGGCTACAAGAGCGCATGGCGGCGATTTCCGAGGCGGCGCGGGGTGGACCGGCGCGGCCGCGGGTGGCCTGCATCGAGTGGATCGAGCCGATGATGGCGGCGGCCAACTGGATGCCGGAGATGGTGGAGATGGCCGGCGCGCGGAACGTGGCGTGGCATACGTGGGAGGACCTGGCGGCGGCCGATCCGGAGGTGATCCTGGTGATGCCCTGCGGGTTCGACCTGGCGCGCGCGGCCGGCGAAATGCACTGGCTTACCGGGCGCGCCGGCTGGCGCGATCTACACGCGGTGCGCAGCGGGAGGGTCTGGGTGGCGGACGGCAATCAATATTTCAATCGTCCGGGGCCGCGGCTGGTGGAGTCACTGGAGATCCTGGCAGCTATGGCGCACCCGGAGATCTTTCCGCGGCCTCAGGCGCGGAGCGCGGCGACGGCTTTCCCTTTACCGTCTTTGGTGACGTAGAAGGGGCGCTTCTCGACTTCGTAGGCGGTATCGGGCGGGATGCCCAGCGCGGTGTAGATGGTGGCGTGCAGATCCTCAATGGTGACGGGGTTCTGGACGATGGCGCAGGGGCGCTCGCCGGCAGTGAGTCCGTATAGCCGGCCCTGGGGCGCGCCGCCGCCGAACATGAGCACGGAGCAAGCCTCGGTGAAGTGGCGGTGCATGCCGTAGTGCTTCGGCTCGGTCATGATTTCAGGCTGATTGACCTGGCCCTTGACCTCCGCGCCGGGCTTGCCTTCGGTCATCATGTCGCGGCCGAACTCGCTGGCCAGGACGACGAGAGTGCGGTCGAGCAGGCCGCGCGAGGCAAGGTCGAGGATCAACTGCGAAACGGGCGCGTCGATAGTTTCCTTCATGCCCTGGGCGCGCTTGTGACCGTTTTCGTGGGTGTCCCAATAGCGGAA
>DATGGM010000102.1:0-2009 GCA_035308525.1 Bryobacteraceae bacterium | reverse complement strand
AGGACCGTGGAAGTGGCGGCTGCGGAAGAAGGCGCGGCTTACGGAGCGGCGCTGCTGGCCGGCGTGGGAGGAGGGGAGTGGCCTTCGGTGGATGCGGCTTGCGAGTCGGTGATTCGGATCGCATCGCGGATTGAGCCGGACCCGGCCACGGTGAAGCATATGGACGGCCGCTATCGGGAGTATCGGAAGCTATACCCAGCGATGAAAGGGATTGGATTTTGAATGAAATTTTCAGAACTCAGTACTTCTTACGCAGTTCGAAATTTTCGCGGGCGGGGGCGCCCGCGCCACAAAAAGCCCCCGCGCCGCAAACAGAGATGAGGACAGGAGATGGGCAGACCGGTGTGTTTATTTACGGGACAGTGGGCGGATTTGCCGCTGGAGAAGCTGGCGGCCAAAGCGCAGCGGTGGGGATTCGACGGGCTGGAGCTGGCCTGTTGGGGCGACCACTTCGAGGTGGACAAGGCGCTGGCCGATCCAGGCTACTGCCAGTCTCGTTGGGAGATTCTCAATAGGCACAAGTTGAAGTGCTTTGCCATATCGGCGCACCTGGTGGGGCAGGCGGTATGCGATCTGAATATTGACCAGCGCCATAAGGGCATTCTGCCGCCGGAAATCTGGGGCGATGGCAAAGCGGAAGGAGTGCGCCAACGGGCAGCCCAGCGCATGATGGATACGGCGCGGGCGGCGGCCAAATTCGGAGTAAAAGTGGTGAACGGTTTTGCCGGGTCGAAGATCTGGCACGCGCTGGCCATGTTTCCGCCGGTGCCGCCGGCGATGATTGAAGACGGGTACCAGGACTTTGCGGCGCGATGGAACCCGATTCTCGACCTGTTCGATCAGGTGGGGGTGAAGTTCGCGCTGGAAGTCCATCCCGGCGAGATCGCCTACGACTACTGGACCACCGAGCGCGCCTTGGACGCTATAGGCCGGAGGCCGGCGTTCGGCATTAATTTCGATCCCAGCCACTTGCATTGGCAGATGGTGGACCCGGTGGCGTTCGTGCACCGCTTCGGCGATCGCATTTACAACATGCACGTAAAGGAGTCGGTGCGGGTGCTGGACGGGCGCAACGGGATCCTCTCTTCGCACCTTTTCTTCGGAGACCACCGCCGGGGATGGGATTTTGTGTCACCAGGACGCGGCGGAGTGCCGTTCGAGCGTGTGTTCCGCGCATTGAACGATGTAGCCTATCGCGGGCCGTTGAGCATCGAGTGGGAAGACAACGGCATGGACCGCGAGCAGGGCGCGCCGGAAGCGCTGGCCCTGGTGCGAAGGCTGGAGCTGGCTCCCTCGGGCGTGGCGTTCGATGCGGCCTTCAAGGGAGAGTAGAGAGGGTTGAGTTTTAACGCGAGGTCATTCGACTCGGCTGGGGGCTTGGGCCCCTCCTCTCAAGATGACAGCAGCGAGATTTCATCAGTAAAATCGCAATCTAAATATGGCGAAATACGGATCCAGGAAATCGCAGGCAACTGTTACAGCGGGGCGAAGCAGCGTGGCGGTCAAGCCGAAATCCGCCAGACCGAAATCTGCAGACGGACCCAGGCAGGCGGGAAGCAGGGAGCAGATTTTGAAGAGCGGACCCAGCGAAGCCCATGGCAAGCGGCTGGTCAGCGACAAGGCAGAGCGCTTCACCGAATCGGTGATCCGGGAGATGACGCGCCAGGCGCAGCTGCACGGCGCCATGAACCTGGCCCAGGGATTTCCCGACTTTCCCGCGCCGGCGGAGCTGAAGCGGGCGGCGCAGCAGGCCATCGAAAATGACGTCAACCAGTACGCCATCACCTGGGGCGCCAAAAGCCTGCGGCAGGCGATTGCCCGTCAGGCTAAGCTCTGGCAGGGCATGGAGGTTGACCCGGAGCGCAACCTCACCGTGTGCTGCGGTTCTACCGAGGCGATGATCGCTTCGCTGCTGGCGGTGACCAATGCCGGCGATGAGATTATCTGCTTCGAGCCTTACTACGAGAATTACGGCCCGGACGCGATTCTCTCGGGAGCGCGGCCACGTT
>DATGGM010000101.1:0-6768 GCA_035308525.1 Bryobacteraceae bacterium | reverse complement strand
GCCGCAGATCGTTCTCCACGGGATTCATGCGCGGGACAGGCAGCAGACTTTCCATACTCAGCGGTACGGTCTCAGGGGCGAGGCGCAACTCGCCGACGGCCACGGCGGCGGCTTTCTCGGCGGGCAGGTCGAATTCGGCGGTGAACACCGGCCGCGCCTGGCTCTCGCCATAAACCTGCACGTGAGTTCCAGCCTGGTTCAGCACCAGGAAGCCGCGCGGCGGCGGCGCGGACAGCCGGATGGCTCCGTGGATGGCAGCGGCGGCAAAGGTAAACGAACTGGTCTTGATGCCGGCTTCGCTGAACAGCTCCAGGTAGCGAGATACGGTTTCGCGGCGGACGATGCCTATCAATACGGCGCCCTCGGCCAGGCGGGACCAGCCGAACAGAACATCCTGGTCGCCGTACGGATTAAGACCATCCAGTTGAAAGCCGATGGCGGCCTCCAGATCCTTCGTCTCGACACCCCGCAGCGTGACCTGGCGCACGATGACTTCCGGGCCGGGCAGCAATACAGTGGCGCTCAGGTGGGGTGTTCCCAGCTTTCCCAGAAAGGCGCTATATTCGGCGCCCCATTGAGCCGCCGGCCGCTCGCGGAAGTTCTTGATGGTGGTGTGTCCGAGAACCCGGACACCGGTGGGGCGGACCCGCGCCACAGCGATCTCCAGGTCTCCGCCGGCGATCTGGATGCCCGTACCGGTACCGAAAGCGGCAATCTGGCGCAGGGCGGAAGTCAGGCTAATCGACTGCGAATCTTTTCCCAAACTGTTGAGACGCGTGGGCTGAGGGAAAAGACGAAGGCAGGCGGCCTGCTATCTGGTATAAGTATTTCGTGATGCATCGCCGCCAATTCGTGACCACCGCGGCCTCGGCCGGCCTGGCCGCGGCCGCCGCCGCAGCCGGCCAGGCAAACGCCTTCTTCGAGCTGCGCTACTACCACCTGCGCACTGGGGGACAGACCCAGCGCACCACCGATTTCCTGCGAAAGACCTATCTGCCTGCCGCGGCGCGGCTGGGGATCGGGCCGCTGGGATTCTTCGGCGCGATGATCGGCGAAGGCAGTCCGTTCATCCTGGCGCTGATCAGCTATCCGTCGGCGGCGGCTTTCGCGGACAGCGCCGCCCGACTGGCGGCGGACAAGGAGTTTCAGCAGGGCTTCGACGAATACAACTCCCTGACGGAGTTGAGTTATATCCGGATGGAGAACTCGCTGCTGCGGGCTTTTGACAGCATGCCGGCGCTGGGCGCACCGGCGGAGACCAAGGCTCCGCCGCGCATATTCGAGCTGCGCACTTATGAATCCAACAACGAAACGGCGGCCCAGCGCAAGATTCGCATGTTCAATGAAGGCGAGGCCGCCATTTTCCAACGGCTGGGCATGGCTCCGGTTTTCTTCGGCCAGACCATCGTGGGACGCAATCTGCCGAACCTGACCTACATGCTTTCATTCGAGAGCATGGCCGCGCGGGATAAGCTGTGGGGCGCGTTTGGCGGCGATCCGGGATGGCAGAAGCTGCGCGCGCAGCCGGGATACGCCGACGCCGAGATCGTGTCGAACATCAGCAATGCGATCCTGCGGCCGCTGGATTTCTCGCCGATCCGCTGAGGCGGACCCGCCATGCGCCGCCGCAACTTTCTGGAAGCCGCCGCTACCGCATTCGCCGCGGGGGGCGCGCCGGCGCAGACGCCGCCGGGCCGGCCGTCCCAAATGAAGCTGGGGACGCAACATGACTCCGGAGACGATACGCTGCGGGTGCTGGCCGCGTTCGGCGTGAACCATATCTGCAGCACGTTGCCATCGACGCGCCTGGATGCCAACTGGTCGGTAGAAGGTCTCACCCGCCTGCGCGAGCACGTGGAGTCGTTCGGCATACGCCTGGAGATGGTTCCGTTGCCGATGAGCTCCCACTACATCACGCAGGCCGAGAATCCCAACATCATGTTGGGCAAGAGCCCGGAGCGCGACCGCGAAATCGACGCGATCTGCCAGATGATTCGCAACGCCGCGGGCGCCGGCATTCCGGCGCTGAAATATAATCTGACGATTTTGGGGGTAGTGCGTACGGAACCCACGCGCGGGCGCGGCGGCGCGCATTACAGCAGTTTCGACTACGACAAAGCCGCGCAGGAGCCGCCGCTGACCGAAGCCGGACCGGTCAGGGAAGAGGCCGCGTGGGAGCGCATCACGTATTTTCTGCGGCGGACGATTCCGGTGGCCGAAGAGTACAAGGTCAGAATGGCCTGCCATCCGCATGATCCGGGAATGCCCCGAGAGAAAGGATTCCGGGGCGTCGCCCGCGTGCTCGGCAGCGTGGATGGACTGAAGCGCTTCATCGAGATCGCACCCAGCCCATATCATGGCCTGAACTTCTGCCAGGGTACCGTATCGGAGATGCTTGCCAAACCGGCCGAACAGATCTTCGATGTGATCCGGTACTTTGGCGAGCGGCGCCAGATCTTCAACGTGCACTTTCGCAATATCCGGGGCGGCTTCCTGCACTTCCAGGAGACGTTCCCGGATGATGGCGACGTGAACATGATCCGTGCGCTGCGCGTCTACAGGGATGTGGGCTACGACGGCATGCTGATGCCGGACCACGTGCCGCGTATCGATGGCGATGCCGGCAGCAGGCAGGCCTTCGCCTATGCGTTCGGATACATGCAGGCACTGATCCAGATGATGAATGGCGATTAACTTGCAGTCGAGGTACGGATGCGCCATAAGTGTGTAATTTTGTCCGCCCTGGCATGCCTGGCATTCGGCCAGGAGGCAACTTTCCGCTCGGATACGCGCCTGGTGGTGCTGAACGTGTCGGTATTCGACCAAGAGGGAAAGGTGGTTCGAGACCTTCCGAAAAACGCCTTCACCATATATGAGAACGGGGAGAAGCAGACCCTCACCGTTTTCCGGCAGGAAGACGTGCCCATCTCGCTCGGCCTGATTATCGATAACAGCGCCAGTATGACGGACAAGCGCGACCGGGTGGCTTCCGCCGCGCTGGCGATGGTGAAGGTTTCCAATGTCCAGGACGAGGTTTTCATCATTCACTTCAATGAACGGGTGGTGCTGGCCCGGGATTTCACGAATAACCTGAAGGTGCTGGAAGACGCGTTGCGGGATATCGATTCGAAGGGCGAAACCGCCATGCGCGACGCGCTGCTGCTGGGCATCGAGCACCTGCGCCACCACGGGCAGCGGGACAAGAAAGTGCTGCTGGTGGTCACCGACGGCGAGGACAACAGCAGCGTGGAGACGCAGGCGCACCTGGTGGAGGTGGCGCAACGAAACGACGTGATCATTTACGCCGTGGGATTGCTGGGGGCTGAGGAACCCGCCAGCGCCGCGCGCGCCAAGAAGCAGCTCAATGAGCTGACGCTCCAGACCGGCGGGCGCGCTTGGTTCCCCAATGACGTGGCGGAAATCGCCAACATCACCCCGGAGATCGCGCACGAGATCCGCAATCAGTACATCCTGGGGTACGAGCCGTCGAATCGCGCAACGGACGGCTCATTCCGCAAGATCAGGGTGGACGTGGACTTGCCGGGTGTCATGGTGCGGACCCGGTCGGGCTATTATGCGCCGCGCCAGTAGGCGGCCAGGCCCAGGGCTAGGATTTCTTCGCGGGGCGCGCCTCGGCTTCCGCGAGCCACCCGCGGCGCAGGCGCTCCGGCGGCACGCTCGAGAGATACGGCTTGATGTCGACGATGGGGGTTCCGTCGAGCATATCGACGCCCCGAACCCGGAGCCGCGGGCCTTCCCGGCGGAGCAGTTCGACCACGGTCAACCCGATCGGATTTGGCCGCCGTGGAGAGCGAGTCGCGAACACGCCGTGCGGCCGATCGTCGATGGGCGGTCTTCCGACGAGGTCGAATCCGTCGGAGCGATCGAACAGCCAGAGCACGAACACGTGGGAGAAACCTTCGATGTCCTGCAGTCCGGCTTCGAATTCCGGCTGTAGCTCAAGAACCCCCTCCGCGTCGTGCTTCGCGCCTAATCCTTTGGGAATTTCCCTGGTGTCGCGGTAAGGGCTTCTCACATATCCAATCGGCTGTAATGACCACATAACGGAGCCCACCTCCAGGTTATTACGATAATGAGAGTATAGACTGACTGGAGATCCCCATGATCATGTTCCTGTCGGCCGGGCTGATCGCCTACTCGTATTTCGAAATCAGAAGCGGCTTGCCGGCGATTGCCGCGCAGGTCCCCAGCCATGGCGTCCCGGGGGCCATCACGGCGTCGCTATGGATTTCCCTATTTGTGGAGATTTTCTTGACCGGCACGTTGCTGGTGGTGCCCTGGATCAGCCGCGCGTATCCGGAGGCGGTTCACTTTGGCGTGCGCAGGATGAGCGATTACACTCCGGAACAGCGTGAACGAATCATGCCGTTGTTGAAGCAAATGATGGGAATGATGAGTGGGGCCTACAATCTGTTTTCCGGGATGGGCATCCACATGCGGATTCAGGATGCGTTATGGGATCCCCGGCGGCGGCCGAATCTGTGGTGGATGGCGGGCGCGCTGGTGAGCTTGGGAGCGATCACGTACTACTACGTGCGCAGGTTCGACGAGGAAGCCAGCGGGGGATAGTCACTGCGATTCCAGAATTTCGAGTAGGCCATGCACCGGTATGCGCACCCAGTCAGGACGCTGCGTCAGTTCGTGGCGTAGCTCCGTCAGCGCCCTTTCGAGCAGATAGAAGCGCAGCAGCAGGCGCATATCGTCGACAGTCGCGGGCAGGAAGCTGGGGCGTCCCGCGGTATCCAGATAGCCGGCGAGAAATAACGCGCCAGCCCAGCGGGACCAGAAGGTGGCCCACCCGTGCAGCGACTCGGCGGCATCCTGCGGCGCGATCACGCCGGGAATCTGGTTATGCAGTGCCGAATGCGCGGCGTAATCGAGCGAGCGCAGCATGCTGGCGACATCCCGTAGCGGGCAGGCCTTAATGCGGCGTTGTCCGACGGTGCGGTGCGGATCGCCTTCGAAATCGACCACCACAAAATCCTTGCCCGTGTGGAGCACCTGGCCCAAATGGTAGTCGCCATGGTGGCGGATGCGTGTAACGTTGACACGGCGGTCACGGAGGGCCTGCAGGCGGGCGTTCAGATCGGCTTCGCGTTCCAACAGGCGGGCGGCATCCGGCCGCGTGTCATCCGGTAACTGGGTGCTCTTCAAGAGCTCGAACGTGCGCATGGAAAGCACCAGCATGCCGTGATACAGCGAATGACGGTAGAAATCCGTGAATGGCTCCGGCGCAAAGGCCGGATCATCATCGCGGCTGGCCAGCGCCAGGTGCATCTCAGCGGTGCGTTTCCCCAGGAGGCGCACCATTCCGACATAATCGCCCAACAGCTCGACCGCCGCCGGCGGGGTTTCCACCCGCGGCGGGATGGGAAAGGGCTCAGTGGTAGAGATACCGGCGGCGTCCGGAGGTGCGGCCAGCGCGCGTTCGAAGAACAGGCTCAGGCTGTCCATGGTGTACTGCCAGCCGGTGGCCTCGTGCTGGATGTGGCCCTCCAGGATGCCAATGGTCATGGGCTCCTGCATGCTGACACAATAATCCAACCAGCCGGCGACGCGGGGCGCGTTGCGGAAGCCGGCCTTCAGGGTCAGGAACTGCTGCACTTCCAGTTCCGGGCTGCGGTCCGGCTCGATCTTGCGGAACACCTTCATGAAGAACCGGCCGCCAAACGTGAGCGAAGAGTGGTTGTAGTTACCGCCCAGAGGGCTGGGCGTGAGCTGTGGCCGGTCGCTGCCCCAGATCTCGCGAAAAGCCGGCGTATGCGCCGCGGAGAGCTCGCCGGCGCGGCCCTTCACGCGCCGCCGCCGGGCGATGCAATTCAAGAGCGAGGTGCCGAACTGCGGGTCGTACAGCGCACTGTATAGCACTCCGGTGCTGCCATCGGGGTGTTGCAGGCGCACCAGGACATATTCCGGAAAATCGCGGGAGACCTGCTCGGCCTTTTCGCCTTGCGCGACCGAGAGCGGGAGAGTGTAGATATCCGGCTCCCCCTGGTTGTAACTGACCAGCAACAGCAGGATATGCGCCTGGCTGTCGGGCATATGCAAGACATCGCTCACCTCTACCTGGCGGACGATCCGCGACTGGCCCAGGTACCAGCGCCTTTTCCGCAGAAATGCCGGCATCAGCATGGCGAGTGTAGCTTCCACCCCCGCGGAGAACACTTCATTCCAATCGGAGACAGTAAGCACTGGCGCGAGCTGCGGACCGGATGTCTCGCTCAGGCTCTCGTCCAGCGATTCCTTGGGCTGCAATTGAAACCAGAAAAACGCATGCGGTCCGAGGGAGACAAAATAGGGCTTTTCGGTGATGGTGGGAAACTGCGAACGGCCGAACATTTCGATCAGCGCCATGCCCTGAAATTTAGAAAGCGGAATCTCCGTGGCTTGCACGAAGCGCGACAGGTTGGCGACCACCAGCACGCGTTCGCCCTCATATTCGCGCACGAAAGCCAACACGCGCCGGTTATCGGGATGCAGCATCGTCAGATTGCCGCGGCTCAGCGCGCGCGAGCTTTTGCGCAACTGGATCAGGCGCTTCGTCCACCATAGCAGCGAGTGCGGATTGCTCTGCTGGGCCTCCACATTGATGGCTTCAAAATGATACTCAGGATCGATGATCACCGGGAGATACAGCCGCTGCGGGTTGGCCCGCGAGAATCCCGCATTGCGGTCCGAGCTCCACTGCATGGGCGTGCGTACGCCGTTGCGATCGCCGAGGTAGAAGTTGTCGCCCATGCCGATCTC
>DATGGM010000100.1:0-27465 GCA_035308525.1 Bryobacteraceae bacterium | reverse complement strand
AGAGGAAGCCTTCGTTGCCGTTGGGGAAGCGGTCGCGCACTCCATATACGCTTACGGATACCGGCAGCAGGCCGGTGATGAAGTGCACTAAGTCGACGTAGTGACAACCGATGTAAGTGAAGGCATCGGAGTTATCGGCGGTCATCCAGTTCTGGAAATTGGAATGCCGGTAATTCCATTTCTCGAAGAGGCGGGCATGGCCGAGGCGGAATTCACCGAAGTCGCCGGCGCGGTACTGGCGGCGGGCCATGAGGCTGCGATCGTCGAAGCGCTTGTGATATTCGGCGGCGACCAGCAGACCGCGGCTGCGGGCTTCGCGGCCGATGGCCTGGGCATGACGGCGGGAGAGCGCCAAGGGTTTGACGCACAGGACATGCTGATCGCGGGCGAGGGCGGCCATCACGACTTCATAGTGAAGCTGATCGGGGACGGCCACGACCACCACCTGGCGCGGCGGGAGGGCGGCCAGGGCCTCGCGGTAGAGCTCGGGCCGAGGGGGGCCGTCGGTTTCGGGATACGGGCGGAAGGATTGAGCGGGGAAGGCGCGCTGGAGGGCGGGGGCGCGGCTGAGATCGCGCACGGTGGAGAAGCGCGAGGCGCAGACGGAGATGGCGGCGATGCGGCCCTGGCGCTGTAAATGATAGAGCGACGGCAGAAGCTGATCGTGAGTGATCATGCCGCCGCCGATGATGAGGGCTTGGGGCATCAGGCCGCCAGATGGTGCGCGCCGATGGTTTCGGCGAAGGCTTCCTCGAGGGCGGCGAGGCTATCGAGGATGGCGGCTTCGGTAATGACGAGGGGCGGGCAGATCTTGATGGTGGCTCCGCCATAGCCTACCGGACTGAACATCAATACACCTTTTTCGACCGCGCGAGAGACTACGTCCCAGGCGAGATCGGCATCCGGCTCCTTGCCGCCGGGGAGCACGCAGGCGATGCCGGCGACCAGGCCTTTGCCGGCGATGTGTCCGATGCGGGGAGTGTGGGACGCCAGCGCGGCGAGCTTCTGATGCAGGAGGCGGCCGACGCGGCTGGAATTTTCGGCGAGGTTTTCGCCGAGGACCAAATCGAGGGAGGCGAGGGCCGCGGCGCAGCAGACGGGATTGCCGGTGTGGGTGGAGGTCATGCTGCCAGGGGGCTGCAGATCGAGCACGTCGGGACGGCCGGCGACGGCGGCCAGGGGCAGCGAGCTGGAGATACCCTTGCCGAAGAGGGCGAGATCGGGGACGATGCCGTAGTGCTCGAAACCCCAGAGTGTGCCGGTGCGGCCGAAGCCGGCCTGGACTTCGTCGCAGACGAGCAGAGCTTTATGGCCGTGGCACCAGGAGCGCAGATCGCGCATATAGGCGGGCGGGGCGAAGGCGGCGCTGCCGCCCTGGTAGGTCTCGAGGATCACGCCGGCAACGTCTTGCGGCTCGATGGAATTTTCGCGCAGGCTGCGCTCGAACAGCTCGAACGAAGTGTCGGGAGTGCGGAAGCCATCGGGGAAGGGCACCTGGACGAAGCCGCGGTCGAGGTTGACGATCCAATCTTTAAGGGAAGGGATGCCGCCGGCCTGCTGCGCTCCGAGGGTGCGTCCGTGGAAAGACTTGTCGAAGGAGACGATGATGTTCTTGGAGCGGCCGCCGGACTTGACGCCATGCGTGCGGCACAGCTTGATGGCGCATTCGACGGCTTCCGATCCGGTAGTGAGCAGGAAGACTTTTTTCAGCGGGTCGGGAAGGATGGCGACGAGTCTGGCGACGAGCCGGGCGCGGATTTCGCTGGGAAAGCAATACGTGGTGAGCAGAGGCGCGGCGGCCTGGGCGGCGATGGCGTCGACGATTTCGCGGCGGCCGTGGCCGGCGTTGGCGATGAGGACGCCGGCGGACCAGTCGATCCACTGATTGCCCCAGGCGTCGAAGACCTGGAAGCCTTCGGCGCGATGCCAGACGATGGGGGGCTGTCCGCGCATGGCGAGGGGCTCACAGGCGTGGAGGCGCTCGAGAATGGGGAGCGACTCAGGGACGGGCAGATCGGTGACGATCTTGCGAAACGGCGTGTCGATGCGCGGCACGGCGCGGGGGACGAGGCTGTATTCCTTAGTGGTGGCCATGGGGTGACGACCAGCTTATTGTAACGGGATCATGGCAGGTCATTTTCAGTGCCGGCAGCCCCCGCAAAATTGGGTTTGTTTCGTTTTTTTGCCGAGAGTGCTCTGGCTCCCGCGCTGGTTTCGGAATGGATGAGGAATGCCATCACGTCCAACTTGAAAGTAGCATGCGGGTGGTGGGGATCTGGCGTATGGAGATGGCGCGGGGGGAGCAGGTTGTTGAGGGGATGAGGGATTGGGGCGAGGGATTTTTTTGGCTGGAGGTGTGACTGCGCGCTACGAGATAAGGCGCGCGCCGCCTGGACGCGGCCTTGCGACCAGGGCGACCGCCCGTTGCTCACGTGTGGCGTTGGAGGCTGCCACTCTTCCCGGCGCAAATCCCATTCGGCATGCCCGATGCGCAGCGTGCGCACCGGGCCGTGGAGCTTCCAGGTGGTCAGATCGCTCACGTGGATATAATACCTGTTACCCGATGAGGAGGGACTATGTGCGATCAAGATCATTTTGACAACGATGGGCAAGAGTACGAAGCTCGCGGTTTGGTGACGCGTAAGCAGTTCGGCCTGATGTTGGGAGCAGGCGTGGCCATGATGCTGCCACGCGCCGCCAATGCGGTTACGGTGACCGAAACCGATGTAACCGTCAAGACTCCGGACGGCTCCGCGGATTGTTGTTTCGTGCATCCGGCAAGCGGCACTGCCGCGGGGGTCCTCATGTGGCCGGATATCTTCGGGCTGCGGCCGGCGTTCCGCCAGATGGCCAGGCGACTGGCCGAAGCGGGGTATGCGGTGCTGGTGGTGAATCCTTTCTACCGTGTGAAGAAGGCCCCGACCGCGGAAGCCGGCAGTGCGACTCCCATCCAGGATTTGATGCCGCTGGCGCGCGCGCTGAATGAAACGACACACATGACGGATGCGAAGGCGTTCATGGGTTGGCTGGACGGGCAAGAATCGGTGGCCAAGAACCGGAAGATGGGCACACAGGGCTATTGCATGGGAGGCCCGATGGCATTTCGCACGGCGGCCGCGGTACCCGATCGGGTGGGAGCCGTCGCTTCATTCCATGGCGGCGGACTGGTGACGGACGCGCCAAACAGTCCGCACCTGCAGGCCGCGAAGTCCAAAGCGCAGTTCCTGGTGGAGGTCGCGGAGAACGACGACCAGCGTTCGCCCAATGACAAGACCGTCCTCAAGGAGACGTTCGCGAAGGCGAGCCTTCCGGCGGAGATCGAAGTATACGCAGGCGCCGCGCATGGCTGGTGCCCTCCGGATTCGCGAGTCTACAACGAGCCACAGGCGGAGAAGGCATGGAGCCGCCTGCTGGCGCTGTACGGAAAAGCGCTGGCCTGATCGCCGCGCGGCGGCATCGCAGGATGGAGAAGAATCGGCTGGAAGCCTTCAGCGATGGGGTGCTGGCGATCATCATCACCATCATGGTTCTGGAGATGAAGGTGCCGCGCGGTGCGCACTTTTCGGAGTTGTCGCCGCTGATCCCGGTATTCTCAAGCTACGTCTTGAGCTACGTCTATGTGGGCATCTACTGGAACAACCATCATCACTTGTTCCAGATCACGCACCGGGTGAACGGCGGTATCCTGTGGTCGAATCTGCATCTTCTGTTCTGGCTCTCGCTGTTTCCATTCGCCACCGCCTGGATGGGCGAGAACCACCTGGCACCCGCTCCGACAGCGGTTTATGGCATCGTCCTGCTGGCGGCGGGAATCGCATATTACATCCTACAGTGTGCCATTCTTGCGTGCGAGGGACGGAATTCACTGCTTGCGACAGCCATAGGCCGCGATTGGAAGGGTAAAGTTTCGCCGCTAATCTACCTGCTGGCGGTCCCGGTAGCGTTCTTTAGCCCGTGGGTAGCCAATGCCCTATATGCATTGGTGGCTCTGCTATGGCTGGTACCGGACCGGCGAATCGAGCGGGCGTTGCGGAGTCATGAGCGCGGCAGCCCGATTCAGAAGTGAGCGACGGGAAGAATGTACAGCTCCGCGTTCCAGAAGCGCGTACGCGTGATCCCGCGGCGCAAGTGGCATGATACACTTCACCGGTGGACGAACAGAAACCCGTAAGAAGCGCTATTGCGGGATGGGTCCGCAGGGATATTCAGAAAGAGAACGGGTGCCTTCCCGGCTGTTTGGAGGGCTGTCTCGAAAGTGTTTTGGGGCTCATGGTCCTCAGCGTTTGTCTTGGAGCGGCGGTGGTCAAGATCATCGCGGCACTCAGCCATTAGGGTCCGAGCCGGCGTGATACAATCCCGGAATGGCGGATGCTGTCCGGGTACCCATGGGTGCGTCTGCATTTCCGGCGAAGGCGGTACGTCCGCGGCACACCGCGGTGGTCCGGGTGACGCACTGGATCACGACACTCTGCTTCTTTGCGCTGCTGGTCAGCGGGATTGAGATCGTGATCTCGCATCCGCGCTTCTATTGGGGCGAAGCGGGCAATATGCTGACTGCGCCGCTGTTCGTACTGCCTATTCCTTCCTCGAGAGCAGCGGTGGTGACCGGCTACCGATACGTGCTGCCGGACCAGAACGGCTGGAGCCGGGCACTCCACTTTCAAGCAGCGTGGGTGGTGGTGTTGACGGGCTTGCTGTACGTCATCTCAGGGCTGACTACGCGGCATTTCAGAAAGAACCTGGCGCCGGCGAAAGCCGATCTCTCGCCGCGGGCGCTGGGGAACTCGATTGGCAGCCATCTGCGCTTGGAGCGGCCGGCTGCAGCGGAGGCCTGGTCGTACAACGCGCTGCAGAGGCTCACATACCTATTCGTGATTTTCGTGCTGTTCCCGCTGGTGGTCTGGACGGGCCTGGCGATGTCGCCGGGTTTTGTCGCGGCCTTCCCTGCCACGGTCACTTTACTGGGCGGGCAGCAATCGGCACGCACAATGCATTTCTTTGTCACGCTGGCCCTGGTGCTATTCCTGCTGGTTCACGTAGTGATGATCCGGGTAGCGGGATTCAGGGGCCGCATGAGGGCGATGATCACGGGGCAAACGTCGACAGATGCGGAGAACACATGAGTATAATCTCACGGCGCAAACTCATCACCGGCGGGCTGGCGGCCACAGCGGGCGTAGGGGGCCTGGGCGTGGCCGCGCGACTGGCGCAAAAATATGGACTGATCCCGCCCGATCACGGCGGAATCTACGGCCCCGGCGAAACGCTCAATTATGCGTTCCAGCGGCTGACGCGGCACTCGCTGGCGCGGGAGTTCTCGCGCAGCCAGATTTCCACTCTGCCGTTTCCAAACGATACAGCGCCTCCGAACGAAGAGTTCAAGCGCCTGCGGGCCGGAGGATTCGCCGACTGGCGGCTGGCGGTGGACGGCATGGTGGCGCAACCGGGTTCGTTTTCGCTCGACCAACTGAAGAGTTACCCGACACGCAGCCAGATCACGCAACTGGCATGCGAAGAGGGCTGGTCGTATATCGCGGAGTGGACCGGCGTGCCTTTGTCCCACGTGCTGAACCTGGTGGGAGTGCATCCGCAAGCCAGATACGTGGTGTACCGCTCGATAGAGCCGGACTGGTGGGACAGCATCGATATGACCGAGGCGATGCATCCGCAGACCCTGCTGGTGCACGCGATGAACGGCGGCGAACTGGCGGTGGGAAGCGGCGGTCCGCTGCGCATGCGGGTTCCGCGGCAGCTCGGGTATAAGAGCGTGAAATACCTGGCGCGCCTCACCGTGACGGACAGTCTGAAGAAGTTCGGCAAGGGAATGGGTTCGTCGGCGCCGGAAGCGGGCTACGCCTGGTACGCGGGGATCTGAGCGATTATCAGTTTGGAGAGCCTGTCTGTTCGACGGCGGGCTGGTCGGCGGCTTCGACAACCAGCGACACCTGGTCGAGACCGTTGCTGGTGTCGTTGGACGGGTCGCCGTTCATGAACGCGATGGTTGTGTGGGCCGAGACGGCGGTGATAGTGGTCGTGAACTTCTGCCAAACCTGCTTGGCCAGCCCATTTCCCTTCGTGTTGGTTGCCGTGTAGACCTGCGTGCCGTTCACCAGCACATTGACCGTGCTGGTGGTTCCGAAGATGCCGCCGGGATCGTAGATATTGCCCACGTAGAAAGTAAGCGTGTATGCCGTGCCGGCAGTGGTAGGAACCGTTTGCTGGACGCCAGTCACCGTATTGCTGTTGCCCGTCAGGTCGAGCCATTGGCTGCCGGCGACCGCTGGAAAGGTAAAGCCGTCCTGCTCAAATGTTCCGCTTACAATGGCAACGTTGCCGGCCGCGCCGACCACCTTCCAGGCGGTGAACGTTTCGCCCTCGGAATAAACCTGGTAGCTCCCGGCGGAAACCGCCGGCTTCTCGAACCCGCCGTTCCTTATCAGCTTCGCGCCATAGGCGGAATGGGTCAGCAGCGGCGCGCCCGCCGCCAGGAACGAATGGAAGATTAGGAGCTTCCTCATAGGCTAGGCATTATATAACAGCCGGGCAGCTAACGGGCCCGGCGTTTCGCCGTGAATGTTAGCGGATCAGGCATCAATCCCGCCGGCGCGTATTCAATGTCGGCGGGTCAGACCGCGCAGTGTGATGGTCCCCGGGCGACCAGTTCACGAATGCCGCGTGCGGATTCGAACTGGTCTTCCCGGGCGCCATCCTCGGTCTTTTCCCAGCGATTCAAGGATGTGTCTTACGAGAGTTGGGGGCGGCGCAACTTGCGCGAGCAGAAAGCCAGAACAGTACCCAGCAGGATGATCGCACCAGGCTCTGGCACGGTGCTGGAGATGTTCCCGTCCGTGCTAAAGGAGGCACCCGAGACGCCGGACGTAAACACGTCCTCGATGGTCAGCGAATAGGCAGCAGGGCCAGCCGGGCCGCCACCCATGACGGAACCGCTGTCCGTGCCGCTGAAGGGTCCCACTGTGCCAATGGACGTTCCCTTTCCGAAGATGGTATTGGTAGTGTCATCCCAAGCCCATTGTTGGGTGGTGCCGCCAGTCTGGGTTGAGCTGTAGTCGGACTTGAATGCGCCCGCCGGAACGACCGTGGTGAAGCCGGTATCACTCAAATATATATCCAACGGATTCGCCGAGCACGCTGAGCCGACGATGCAGGTTGCCGTGAGCGAGGTAATATCGATACCGTAAGGCACCAAGCCAGGCGAGAAACTGCTGCCGAACACGACATCAATCACCCAACCGTTGAAACTTGCATTGCTGTACGAAACCGTACCGCCCGTACCTGTGACTACGACGTTGTCGGCACCCGAAACCAAATTCAATTCCGGAGTCGCAAACGCCATTTGTCCAAACGCAAAAACTGATAGGCTGCCGATTAACACTAATTTCATTTGTGGTTTGTCCTTTCCGTCGTATGGCCACGTTCGCCATGTGCCCCCATATGGCAATTCACCATCCAAAGCCGCAGCCCTATAATGGCGGCTGCGCCCCTCGCCAGCGGATACCGCAGAACTATCGCCAGATGCCAGCGCCAGCCGGCATATGATGAATACTGGATGGCAGGAAAGGTTGCGAGCGTTGTTAGCAGAGGGCCGGCGGACAGAGGCAAAGACTGCACTTGGAATGCGAGATTTGCCGATCTGCGTGCTTTCGTACGGACGTGGTCAGTGCTCGATCCCGGCTTCGCCGGGCTGTTTCAGGCGCTCCCCGCGGCTGCCGGTCTAATGGACGAAATGATAAACTGACCAGGGCTAAGCGCATGAAATCGATTTCAGATCAGGATATATTCGTGGCAACCATCGCCCGTGATGGAACCACCGTTGCATATCGAAAGGGCAAGATACTCTTTTCTCAGGGCGACCCGGCGGATGCCGTCTTTTCGATTCAGAAGGGCAAGGTTAAGCTCTCCGTCATTTCCAAACAGGACAAAGAAGCCGTCATTGCGATTTTGACTGCCGGCGACCTTGTAGGCGAGGGGTCCTTGGTGGGCCGCCTGCCGAAACGCATGGCAACCGCATCCGCGATAACGGACTGTTCCATTGTGCGTCTGGCGAAGCCAGCTATGCTTCGTCTGCTGCGCGAGGATGTGGCCTTTTCCGGGATGGTCCTTTCTTATGTGCTCACCCGCAACAATCGGATTGAGGCGGATCTGGTGGATCAGCTATTCAATTCCAGCGAAAAGCGGCTAGCACGGATCCTCCTGCTGCTGGCTAACTTCGGGAAGGAAAGCGAGCCGGAGCTGGACATACCTGATATCAGCCAGGAGACGTTGGCGGGGCTGGTCGGCACTACGCGGTCCAGGATCAGCTTCTTCATGAATAAGTTCCGCAGGCTGGGTTTCATCGACTATAACGGCGGGATCAAAGTTCACAGCTCGCTGCTGAATATCATCCTTCACGAGTAGAGGCCAGGTTGGCAGTTGGCGCATGATGGCCGACGACAGGACGATCAAGCACAATCCGGCGAAATCCGTCCTGAAAATCCGGCATCCCGCGACCTACGGCTTGTCCGTTTTCTCTTCGTCTTTCGTTTCGTCCCCGGCGGACAGTGCTTTCAGGGTTTCGGCGTAGGCTGCGAGGTGGCTCGCGACCGCCTGGTGCATTTCGCCGGCGGGCTTGCCGGTGAGGAGTTCCAGCAGGTCGTCCACGTCCTCGCCGTGCCAGATGTGAAACCGGCCGTTGGAGACGGCTTCGACCACGTCGTCGCGCAGCATCAGGTGGCGGCGGTTGGAGGCGGGGATGAAGACGCCTTGGGTGCCGGTGAAGCCTTTGGCGCGGCACAGGTCGAAGAAGCCTTCGATCTTTTCCGTGACGCCGCCCACGGGCTGTACCTGTCCGTACTGATTCACGGATCCTGTGACGGCGACATCCTGGCGCAGAGGCGTACCGGCCACGGCGGAAAGCAGCACGCACAACTCCGCGAGTGAGGCGCTGTCGCCTTCCACCATGCTGTAAGACTGCTCGAAGACCAGGCTGGCGGAGAGACCCAGCGGGCCGGCCTGTCCGTATTTGCGCACAGCGTAGCCGCTCAGGATCATTACGCCTTTGCCGTGGATGGGACCGCTCATCTGGACCTCGCGCTCGATGCTGACGACGCCGCGGCGGCCGGGCCCGACGGTTGCCGAGAGGCGCACGGGATGTCCGAACGAGCAATCGCCCATGTCCAGCACGGAGAGTCCGTTGATGCGCCCGACGGCGGCGCCGGAGGCTTCGAGCAGCATGGCGCCATCGGAGAAAGACTCCTGTAAGCGCTCTTCAATCAGGTTCTGGCGATAGCGGCGGGCGTCTTCGGCGGCGCGCACATCGGCCGCGGTGATGGCCTGGTGGGAATTCTGGCCGGCGTGGTGGGTGGCCTCGCGGATGAGGTCGGCGATGTCGCCGAACCTGGTGCTGAGGTGGTCCTGGCCGCCGGCGGCGCGCGATCCATACTCGATGACGCGGGCCACGGCCGCGCGGTCGAACGGCAGGGTGTTGTCCTGCTGGGTGATGTGGTTGACGAACAGGGCGTAGGCCTGTTCGGACCCGGTATCGCGGCGCATGCGGGTGGTGAAGTCGGCTTTGACTTTGAAGAGTTTTTGAAAATCCTCGTCGGAGGCGTACAGCATGTAGTAGATGGACGGGCTGCCGATGAGCACCACCTTGACGTCCAGCGGGACCGGCTGGGGATCGAGCGTGACGGTGCTGACCATGCTGACCTGCGCGCCGAGCTCTTCGATTTGCAGGGACCGGTCCTTTAGGGCGCGTTTCAGTCCTTCCCAGGCGAAGGGATGGAGCAGGCACTCGCGCGCCGGAATGATGAGATAGCCGCCGTTGGCGCGATGCAGCGCACCCGGTTTGATCATGGTGTAGTCGGTGAGGGCGCCGCCCCAGGCGCCCTGGTATTCGATGCGGCCGGTGAGGTTGTGATAGGTGGGATTGCTTTCGACTACGACCGGAGCGCCTTTGAGACCGTGGTTATCGACCAGTACGTTGACGCGATAGCGCGGCAATTGGCGCTCGGGACCCGGCACTGGAATGGGGACGGACGGCGCGGGCGTCTCGGCGTCCCTGCCCTTGCGGAAATCGTCCAGATGGGCAGCGACATCGGCTTCGAGGGCATTGAGATATTCGAGAACGGCGGGGAGATCGCGGTAGCGCGCGCGCAGATCGTCCAACAGATGGCGGGTGGCGTAGGAGGCGGTGCCGGTGTCGAGCGCGCGGACGGTCTGGCGCGCGCCCTTTTCGAGCTCGCGGATGGCGCGCAGGCGCTGTTCGATATCGTGCTGCAATTGCTCGCGGGTGCGGGCGATCTTCTCGCGCTCGCCGGACGCGAGGCGCTCGAGGTCTTCTTCGGAAAGCGGCTTACCCGCGGGCGCGGGAACCAGCAACAGGCCGCCGGGGCCTTTCAGAAGCTGAAAGCCGGCGCCGGTGACGCGCTGGTTCAGGACGGTGAGCTCCGCGGCGCGTTTGGCTTCCAGATCCTCCATAGTCTTATCGCGTTGGCGGGAGTAATCCTCGCTGTCGAAGGCTTTGGGAATCTCGGTGGCCAGCTCTTCCACCAGCAGATCGATATCGCGCTTGAGCTGGATGCCGCGGCCGGCGGGAAGGCGCAGGGCGGCGGGCGAGCGGGGATCCGCGAAATTGTTGACGTAGCACAGGTCGGAAGGCACTGGTTGGGCGGCGGCGCGGCGCTCGAGGTAATCGCGAATCAAGGTGGTCTTGCCGGAGCCGGGCTGGCCCAGGGCAAACAGGTTGAAACCGGGGCTGGAGATGCCGGTGCCGAAGGCGAAGGCGGCGACGGCGCGCGGCTGGCCCAGGACTTCGCTGAGCATCGGCAGGTCGGCGGTGGTTTCAAATTCGAGGCTACTCGGATCGCAAACTCTTCTGATGTCGCGAGGGCCGAGTTCGATGAGTTGGGGCATTTGATTATATGTTGCCACGGGGCGGCGAGGGCGTGTTAAATCCTTATTGGCCGCAGATGAACACAGATAAACGCGGATAGAACCAGGACCACACTACGGGTTATGATCGTCGCTGGCATACGTATGCATGTTCTCATCGCGGATAAGTTCGAGCAATCGGGACTGGATGCGCTCGCATCGGCCGGCTGCGAAGTGTCCTACCAGCCCGGTCTGAAAGACGACGCGCTGGCGGCGGAGGTCGCGCGGCTGCGGCCCGACGTGCTGGTGGTGCGGTCGACAAAGGTGACCGAGGCGATTCTCTGCGCGGGCGCGTTGAAGCTGGTGGTGCGGGCGGGCGCGGGCTACAACACCATCGATGTGGCGGCGGCGTCGCGGCGCGGCATCTATGTTTCGAACTGTCCGGGAAAGAACTCGGTGGCGGTGGCGGAGCTGGCATTCGGGCTGATCCTGGCGCTGGACCGGCGGGTGGCCGACAACGTGATTTCGCTGCGGGCCGGCCAATGGAACAAGACGGGGTTCTCCAAAGCGCGCGGGCTGCTGGGACGCACGCTGGGCCTGATAGGGGTGGGGCGCATCGGGCGGGAGATGATCCCGCGGGCGAAAGCGTTCGGAATGCCGGTGGTGGCCTGGAGCCGCAGCCTGACTGCGGAGGCGGCCAAGGAATTGGGGATCGAGCACCGGGCTTCACCCATCGCAGTGGCCAAGTCCGCCGATGTGGTGAGCGTGCACGTGGCGGCCAATGCGCAGACGCGCGGGCTGATCGACGCGAATTTTTTCGACGCGATGCGTCCGGGTGCTTATTTCATCAACACTTCGCGCGCGGAAGTGGTGGACCAGGTGGCGCTGGGGTGGGCGGTGCGCAGCAACGGCGTGCGTGCGGGCCTGGATGTGTTCGCGGGGGAGCCGGCCGGGGGCACGGGCGAGTTCGCAGATGAAATCGTGAAGCTCGACGGGGTATACGGGACGCATCACATCGGGGCGTCCACGGACCAGGCGCAGGAGGCAATCGCGGCCGAGACGGTGCGCGTGGTCAGGACATTTCTGGAGACCGGCAAGGTGCCGAACGTGGTGAACATCGCGAAGGCCACGCCGGCGACGTGCGCGCTGGTGGTACGGCATCTGGACCGGCCGGGCGTGCTGGCCAGCGTGCTGGATGTGATCAGCGCGGCGCGCATCAATGTGCAGGAGATGGAGAACGTGATTTTCGATGGAGCGCAGGCGGCGGCGGCGCACATCAACCTGGAAACCGCGCCCACGGATGCCTTGATGGATCAGATTAAGGCGGCCAGCCCGTATGTGCTGGAGCTTAGTTTGATCAATTTGGCGGGCTGAGAGTCCGCACCGCTCACTTGCCGTCGACGGTGAAGGCCAGCAGGACATTGCCAGGCATCTCGCCGAACATTCCATAGCCGGAGTTCACGTAAAGCGTGCCGCCGACGACCACGGGGCCGGGGCCGTCGAGGGAGCCGCCCTTGGCTTTCACCCCGTTCACGGCGGTGTAATCGATGGCGGTGTCCACGTCCCAGATGATGCGGCCATCGGCGGCCGCATAGGCGCGCAGGTGGCCGTCGAGCGAACCGGAGAAGACCACCCCGGGGATCACGGTTACGGCGGCGGATTGCGCCGGGCTGCAATTGGGCTTGTCACACGAAGGCGCGGGCGTGCTCCAAACGCGCTCGCCCGTGGTGAGCTTGAGCGCGAACATGCCGCCGCCCTCTTTCAGGTTCCTGGTGGCGAAATGGTCGGAAACGGCGACGTAGACGTTCTGGCCGTCGGTGGCATTGCCCCACTGGACACCGCCGAGGGGGCCGCCTTTGCCGACGCGGGCCTGCCACAACAGTTCACCCTGCTGATCGGGATCGAGAGCATGCACCATGCCGGATTTCTGGCCGGCGACCAGCGCGCGTTTACCGTTGGGCAGATCCACCAGGTTCGGGGAGCAGCCGAAATCGAAGTCCGGCCCATTAGCCTGCGGGCAGTTGTCGCCGGTGGGGCAGCCCAGATTGAAAGCGTCGTTCTCGGTCAACTGGCGCGACCACAGCAGCTTTCCAGTATCCATATCGAAGGCCATAAACGCGTCGCTGGTACGCGGCGCGGGATCGGAGTAGGCATCTCCGGTGGTGACGTACACGGCGTGGCGCTTGGGATCGACGGTAGGGGACGACCACACGCCCGCGCCGGCGGGTCCCCAAAGCTGGGTGCCCTGCTTGTTCTTGCGGACGGGCTGGGCGGGCTCCGCGATGGTGTAGCTCTTCCAGATCAGCTTGCCGGTGGAGGCATCCAGCGCGGATACGCCGCCGCGAAACTTGCAGCATTCGTATTTGGGAGAGCCGCCGGTGACCTCTTCGTAAGAAGAATCCGGGACATAGAGGCGTCCTTCGTATAGGGCGGGTGCGCCGGTGATCATGGCGGCGGGATGCTCGTCGACGTGCACCTTCCACAGCGGCGCGCCGGTGGCCGCGTCGACGGCGTAGGCATTGGCGCGCTGGTCGCCGAAATAGGCTGCCCACTTGGCTCCGATTGGGCCGATGGTGATGGCGCTGCGCACGGGCCCATCGGCTTTGAACATCCAGTAGATGCAGCCGGTGGCGGCATCCAGCGAATAAACTTTGCCGGTGTCGCTGCCAGCGAAGATGCGTCCGGCGACCACTGTGGGCTGCGCGAAGGCTTTGCCGGAGCCGGGGAAGCCGAAGGCCCACTTCACCTTCAGGCGGGGTGTCTGGTCGGGGGTTAAACCAGCCATGGCGGCGGGTTGCAGGCGCCGATTGTTGGAATCCACGCCCCAGCCGTTCCAGTAGGGGCCCGCGAACGGCTTTTCGAACAGCGGGGCGGCAGCGGCGCATTGGCCCTGGGTTAGGGGCTGATCCGCGCCGAACGATTTGGCGGTCACGAAAGCGGCTACGGCGCGCTGCTCGGCGGACGTGAGGGCCTTACCCTGCTCGACCATCTTGCCGGAAGTCAGCGAGGCCAGCGCGCGCTCGGGTGTAAGCAGGCTGAGGGTGAGGAGCTGCGGCGCGCGGCCGACGCCCTTATCGTGGCATTGCGCGCAGTGCTTCTGATAGATCGCGGCGCCATCCTGCGCCAGGGCGGCCGCGCAGCTCGCTAATACAAGTACTGAAACTCGGGATGCAGCAATAAACTCCACAGCAAATCCTCCAGAGGGGCCGGGGCCAGTTTACCACCAGCGAAATAACTACTTACGATGCGCGCTTCTTCCGGGTTCGGCCGGCGCGCGAAAAGTTGCAAATACAAACGTTGGGCCGCGTCCGGGACGCTCGTCAAGGGCGGGGGTGCGGGAACGGGCGGCTCATTCAGAACGCGGGCCAGGCATTCGCGATCGGGCTCGGCACCGAATACGAAGAAACGGACGGCGCCCTCGATATCGTCGGTGGTGGAGCGGTCGTCGAGCGCGACTCTGCCATGCATGCGGGTGAAGCCGAGCCCGCCGATGGGGATCACCATGCGGCTGCCGGGCCGCATGACGACGGCGTCTTCGGCGGCGATTCCGTTGGCGGTCAGCGGTTCACGCGGGAAGGTGGCCGGCGCCAGATCCTTGAGCATCCGAGAGCCTGCCGGCCCACTGAAGTCCACGTCTTCCCATCCGGCGACGGTGTGCGGGAGGTCGTAGGAACCGGCATCCTCTTCCAGCAGCCAAAGCTGTTTCAGGCCGGAGACATCGACATCGAAGTCCACCCAACCGCGGGTAAGGCGGCCGCTATCGAGCAGGCTCGCGGGGGCAGCGGGCAGTTGACCGAGCAGGCGCAATGCGCCACGGTGCAACATATTCTCCAAGGTGCCGCCGTTGACGAGCTCGAGGGCCTGGAAGGTGGTGGGGCGATTGTCGCGCGTGGTGAAGACCTGATCGCGAATCGGCCGGCCCAGCGCGAGGGCCAAGGGCGAGGCTTTGAACTGCCAGTCGCGGGCGGGAGCGGCCGAGAAGCGGTTGCCTGAGGATCGCGGCTCGGACAGCGGCGATTCAGGCTCCAGGAGCCGCCATTCTCCGGTAACGGCGCAGACGGTGTCGGCGAACTGCTCGGCGGAAAGGCGCCGGGGAAGCGGGCCACGGAACACGTAGGGCTTCTCCAACTGCTCGGCGCTGACGGCGGCCGGCAACTGGTAGGCCTTGGAGGTCATCAACAGCCGCAGCAGATACTTCAGATCGCCGCCGTGCGCGGTGAAGTCGCCGGCCAGCCAATCGAGCAGGGCGGCATTCCAGGGCTCGGCGTCCATTTCGTCGACAGGTTCCACGAGGCCGCGTCCGAAGAGCTTTTGCCAGTAGCGATTGACGATGGTGCGGGCCACACGGCCGTTCCGCGCGTCGGTGAAGAAGCGCGCGGCGGCGGCGTGGCGATCGGCGAGAGTGGCTTCATCGGGAACCGCACCGAGATCGGGATACAGCAGCCGCGGGCCGGTGAACTTGCCGGTTTTGACGTCGCAGCGAACCAGTTCCAAGCGGCTCCGCGGCGAAAACAGGGCAGCCATGCCATAGGATTCGCGGAGCTTGTAGCGGTTGATGAAGCTGTCGTGGCAGGAGGCGCATTTGAGGTTGATGCCGAGAAAGATCTGGGCGGTGTTCTGGGCCGCCTGCATGTAAGGAGTCTGGCTGGCGTTGACATCGCCGCGCCAGTTGACGCCGATCAGGAAGCCGTGGGGATCGGTCCGGTCCACCGGATTCACGAGTGCGGCGATCATCTTGCCGTAGGGCAAGTTCTGCCGCAAGGCTTGGGCCAGCCAATCGGTGATGGATTGGCGCTCGCCCGCGTAGTTACTGCCCAGGTCATTGCGCAGCAGATCGTTCCACCAACTGATCCAGTGATCCGCGTAGAGCGGCGAATCGGCTAACAGGGCGTCAATCAGCGAGGCGCGCTTATCCGGGTTTGTGTCGCGAAGGAAGGCATCGAGCTGTTCGGGCGTGGGAGGCAGGCCCCACAGGTCGAAGTAGACGCGCCGGGCAAATCGCGCATCACCGGCGGGGGCGGGAAAGGCTATGGCGTGACTGGCGAAGTAGGCCGCGATGAAACGATCGACGGGATGCGGCTCGGCGCCGGGGGGCAGCTCAGGATGGCTGGGCGCGATGGGAGCGGTCCAACCGGCGGGGATCGGCGCCACCTCCGGCCAGACCGCGCCCTCGTCGATCCAGGCACGGAGCGTGGCGATCTGGGCGGATGTCAGTGGCTCGCCGGATGCCGGCATGATGGCGCCGCGCTTGCCGGTGATTTTCTGGATGAGCAGGCTGTCGCCGCTGTTGCCAGGCGCCAGGGCAGGACCGCTGGCGCCGCCGGAGAGAGCCAGCGCGCGAGTAGCCAGGGAGAGACCGGCGGCAGGCCTGGCGCCGCTATGGCACGGGGCGCAGCGGGCCGCCAGGATGGGATGCACCTGGGCGGCAAAATCCACGGCGTGCGCCAGAGCCGGGAATGCTAAGAGCGCTGCCGCGCGAATGATGCGGGAAGGCTTCATGCGCGTTCGATTTCCTGCACCTCTTCGGGACTCAGACGGAAGCCGGCGGCGCCGATCACGCCTTCAACCTGTTTCGCGGAGCGCATGCCGACGATGGCCGCCGTGACGGCCGGATGGCGCAGGGTCCAAGCGATGGCGACTTCGCCCGGTGTGCGGCCGTGGCGCCCGCCGATGGCCCGCAGCCGTTCGACGAGTTCCAGATTCCGGGTGAGCCGCGGCTCCTGGAAGTGGGGCGTGCGGCGACGGAAATCGTCGGCGGGCATGGCGGCGATGCGCTCGCGCGTCATGGCGCCGCTCAGCAGGCCGGACTTCATGGGCGAATACACGATCACGCCGATGCCATGCGCCTGGGTGTAGGGCAGCACATTCTCTTCGATTTCGCGGGCCAGGATCGAATAAGGCGGCTGCAGCGATGTAACCGGAGCGATGGCCTGGACGCGGCGCAGGTGGTCCGCATTGAAATTGGAAACGCCGATCCAGCGGACTTTGCCCTCCTGGCGGAGTTGCGCCAGGGTGGTCCAGCCTTCCTCGATATCTTCGTCGGGCTCCGGCCAATGGATCTGGTACAGGTCGATCACGTCCAGTTGCAGGCGGCGCAGGCTGGCTTCGACCTCGCGGCGGATGGAATCGGCCTTCAGGCTCTTGCCGATTTCGCGGCGCTCGTTCCAGACGCGTTCGCACTTGGTGAAAACGAACGGGCGGCGAGAGCGTCCCTTGAGGGCGCGCGCCACTACTTCCTCGGAATGGCCGAGTCCGTAGACCGCCGCGGTATCGATCCAGTTCAGACCGGCGTCCAGCGCGGCGTGGATGGCCGCCACGGAATCGTCGTCATCCTGGGGTCCCCAGGCGAAAGCCCAGCCGCCGCCGCCCATAGCCCAGGCGCCGATGCCGATGGGCGTCAGATGCATGTCGCTATTGCCCAATTGCTTGGTCTGCATATCAGGAATTTATGATAACCGCTGGCGGGTTACTGATGAACGCTGAGCGAGACGCCGGTTTGGGTTTGCACGCCACCGATGGTGGCGACCACCGGGGCATCCCCGTTGGACAGACTCGGCACGGTGACGTTGAACTGATAGAGGCCGGGCGCGGAGAGGCCTGCGAATTTCACGGTGGCGGCCAAGCCGCCGATGGTGATCTGAACGGTATTGGCCAGCGGCTCGGCGGTGGTGACCTGGCTGGCGGTGGGAAGCGCCGGCTTGGTGGGACCGAATCCGGTGCCGTAGAGCAGGACGATCTCACCGGGCCTGGCGGGCGCGGCGGGCAGAATGTAACTATAGTCAGCATGCTGGGCGGCTACATAGTGACCGCTGCTGAAAGTGAACCAGGCGGGCGCGAACAATTGCTTTTGCGCGGTGTAGCCGACGGTTTGTCCGGCCGCGGTCAGTTGCACTTCAACCGGTCCCGTGGCCGGGTCGTCTGGAGCCAGCACGTTGATCTGGGTCGAACTGACGTACTCGACGTAGGCGGGGATGTGGTTCACAGTGACGGAAACGCCGTCCAGCGAGGTCGGCAGCATGCCGTTCACGAAGTCGCTGCTCTGCCAGGTCCCGGTAGTGGAGGAGAAGCCCGTGCCGAAGATAGCGACCCAGGTGGCGGATGCGAAGCCGCTTCGAAAGCTCCCCGCATTGCAGACCCCGGTGATGACACCGGGCGCCACGGCCATGACGGTGATGGCATCGGTTCCGGGGACGGCTTTCACCTGGATGGTGAGCAGTCCGGTCAGGGAGGAAGGAAGAGCGGCGGAGATCGACGTGTTGGTCCAGGACGAAACCTGCAAGGCTGTCTGGGTGCTGGATCCCGCTGGAGTCGCCAGCACCTGGCAACTGGTGCACTGGCTCCCGAAGGCAGTGCCGGTGAGGGTAATGGCGGCGCCGGCATTAACCACCCGTCCGGGCACGCAGGCCAGCGGGCCAACCGAGAAGATCGCCGTGCCGATCTTACAGCGCGCCGGCGAGAAATAGCCCGCGGGTTCCGTGAGCGTGGCGCAGTCAACGGTACCCACCGAAGAACTGATGGCCCGGTAATCGCCGGAGCCGCTGACGAAGTCAGTGTAGTAAACGGTATCGGTATCGCCGCCGGTGAACAGCGGCACGGTGCCCCAGACGACTTGAGTCAGATCGGTGACGAAGGCGCCCGAGGCACCCTGCATCGCGAAATATATGCCGCCGTCGGTGGATAGATAGGTGTCGCCGGCGGCGGGGTTACCGATGGTGGTCCAATCCGTGGTCCCGGCCAGGAAGGAGCGAACGATCTCGCCGGTCTCGTGGGTGGTGCTGGTCACATTGGCGATGCCCGCGGCGTTGCAGGCGAGCGCTCCCAGGGTGGTGTTGGTGAACGCACTCGGATCCACGTGGCAATAAGGAACAACCTGGGTCGGCATGGAGGCCGGCGGAGGAGTAAAGCCAGCCGAGGCGCTGGTGGTGGAGACCAGACCGTCGCTAGCGTTGTTGAGTTGTTCGGTGGCGGACAAGCCGGGGAGGTAGGCGCCGGCGTTACCGACGATGGCCAGAGCGTTGATGCCGCGCATATCGTCGCCGCGCTGGTTCCAGGTGGCCAGGTTCCACAGGAACGAGCTGGCCGGAACCAGCTCGGCGCTCTGGGTACCGGCTGGTATCGAGTTAATATAGTTTCCGGCTACGAATGATCCGAAGTTAGGGCTGGCGATCAGGACGAGATTATGGACTAAGGTCGGGGACGGCGGGGAGAATGTGCCGCCGGATTGGATTCCCGCAAGGTAGGACCTAACAATCAGACCGCCCATGCTGAAAGCCACCAAGTCGATCTGGGCGACCTGTGTGCCATTGTCGTACTGTATGGTCTTCAGGTAATTACCCAGATCGTTCCCCAGACCCTCGATGAGCTGGTTGGGATCTTCCGCGCAGTTATCGAACAAGTACACGATCGGCACGCCGTCGGACACCAGGTACTGAGCGAGATTTCCAAACGTCTCCGACGAACTGGTGGACACCGGGCAGGCTCCCGTGATGCCGGTCTCCCAGCCGTTCAACAGCACCACGGGAGGCCGCGTGGAGTTGGATGGCACTCTTTGGCGGGGCTGGACGGCGACGGTTAGGTTCACGGCGCGTTCCTCGCCGGCTTCGCTGGTGGCGGAGAGGGTCGCGGAGTAGTCGCCGGGTAGAGTGCGCGTGGGCGCGGCCAGCAGCAACCGGTCGTGGGCGCGATTGTGCGCGGCGACCAGGGAGCCGGCCTGGCCGCCCTGGATCTGAAGTTTCAAGGTCTTGGCTTTCAGCAGGAAATCGACGGTTTCGGGCGGTGCGGCGACCTCCACTGGTTCGCCCGAGCGCACCGCGTAGCTGGTGCGCTCCAGCACCATGAGTTTCACGGGCTGAATGTTGGCTGCGCGGCAGGCGCAACACAGAAGCAGCGCACCCATGAGCCTGGCGTTGGGGGTTGGCGAAACGATCAAAGAATAAAGACGATCCGGGCGGCAAAAACGCGCAGAGTGGTTTTCGGCCGGCCAAGAGCTCGCAACACGTGAGCGATACTATACGTTATGCGTCGATTGATTTGTGGGCTTTTCCTGTTAACACTGGTGGCCGGGGCGGACTCCGGACATCTCTTGTTGCGCAAGCCGGCGCTCAGCCGGACGCAAATCGTCTTCTCCTTCGCGGGCGATCTGTGGAGCGTGCCTCGCGAGGGCGGCCAAGCCAAGCGGCTTACGGTGTCGCCGGGCGTGGAGACCGATCCGGTGTTTTCGCCCGATGGATCGACCATCGCGTTCACGGGCGAGTATGACGGGAACGTGGATGTCTTCGTGATGCCGGCGGCCGGGGGCGTGCCCCGCAGGTTGACGTATCATCCGGGACAGGACGGCGCGGTGGGCTGGACGCCGGACGGCAAGCGCGTGCTGTTTGCTTCGTCCCGCGCAATTCCCAACGATGGTGCGCGCTTGTACACGTTGCCCGCGAGCGGCGGAGGGCTGCCGGAAGAGCTGCCGCTGCCGATTGCGATCGAGGGGTCTTATTCGCCGGACGGCACGCACGTGGCCTACGTGCCCCTGTTCCAATGGCAGGAAGCCTGGAAGCGCTATCGCGGCGGGCAGACGCGCAAGATTTGGATCGCCAACCTGGCGGATTCCAGCATCGTGCGCATCCCACGCGAAAACTCCAACGATTTCAATCCTATGTGGGTGGGCGACCGGATCTACTTCTTATCCGACCGCGAAGGTTCGGTCACGCTGTTCTACTACGACACAAAGACGAAGCAGGTCACGCGGGCTGTCGAGAACCACGGGCTGGACCTGAAGTCGGCGGCGGCGGGACCGGGGGCCATCGTATACGAGCAGTTCGGCGCGCTGCACCTCTACGACCTGAAGACCGGGCAAACCAAGGCAGTGGAAGTGACGCTGGAGGGGGACCTGCCGGAGCTGCGCCCGCACTTCGTGAATGTGGCCAAGCGGCTGCGGAATGCGGATATCTCGCCGAACGGCGTGCGCGCGGTTTTCGAAGGGCGCGGGGAGATCCTGACGGTGCCCGCGGATAAGGGCGATGCGCGCAATCTGACCAACAGCCCGGCGACCATGGAGCGCGAGCCGGTGTGGGCGCCGGACGGGCAGAGCATCGCTTACTTTTCGGACGAATCGGGCGAGTACGCGCTGCACGTGCGGGATCAGGATGGCACAGGCGAGGTGAAGAAGATCGCGCTGGGAAAGGCTTATTACACGTCGCCGCGCTGGTCGCCCGACAGCAAGAAAATCGCTTACCTGGACAATCACGATCATCTGTTCTACGTGGATCTGGCCACGAAGAGGCCGGTGCTGGTGGAGACGGATTATTATGCCGGCAACGGCCTGGCGGCTTCGTGGTCGGCGGATGGCCAGTGGCTCACTTATGCCAAGCAGCTCAAGAGTCACATGTCGGCGATTTACCTGTACTCGCTGGCCGACGGCAAGAGCACGCAGGTGACCGACGGCATGAGCGACGCGCAGAATCCGGTATTCGACAAAGGGGGTAAGTACATTTACTTTACGGCCAGCACGAACTCGGGACCGGCCATGGAGCCAGACATACACAGTTTCTCGCGGCCGGTGACCGCGAGTGTCTATGTGGTGGTGCTGGCCAAGACCGAGCCGTCGCCGTTCGCGCCGGAAAGCGACGATGAGAAGAAGAAGGACGCGGACAAGAAGGACGAGCCCAGGAAAGACGATAAAGATAAGGACAAGGACAAGGATAAAGATAAGAGCGCCGAGAAAGTCGACGTCAAGGTAGACCTGGAGAGCATCGGGCAGCGCATCCTGGCGATCCCCATGCCGCCGGCGCGGTACGTGGCGCTGCAGGCCGGCAAGGCGGGGATGGTTTATGCCATCGAAGCGCCGCCGCCCTCGCCGGGACCGCCGGCGTTCACAGTGCATCGCTACGACCTTGGAAAGCGCAAGGCGGACGTGCCCATCGCCGGCGTGAAGGCGTTCCAGATGTCGTTTACAGGCGAGAAGATGCTGTACCAGCAAGACGATAAGTGGACGATCGCCGAGCCGCCGCCGATCCCCGAGGGAGCGGATGGTCCGCCGCCCAAGCCTGGAAACGAGAAAGCTCTCAAGACGCAGGATCTGGAGGTGAAGGTGGACCCGCCCGCGGAGTGGAAGCAGATGTTCCACGAAGTGTGGCGCATCGAGCGCGAGTTCTTTTACGATCCGCACTATCACGGGCTGGACTTACAGGCGGCCGAGGAGCGCTACGGCACTTACTTGAATGGCCTGGGATCGCGCGACGACTTGAACTACCTGTTCACGGAGATGCTGGGAAACATGACGGTGGGTCACATGTTCCTGGGCGGGGGCGACCGGCCGGAGGTGAAGAAGGTGGCGACGGGACTGTTGGGCGCGGATTACAAGATCGAGAACGGACGGTACCGGTTCGCCCGGGTTTACAACGGCGAGAACTGGAACCCGGATCTGAAGGCGCCGCTCACGCAGCCGGGCGTGAACGTGACGGCCGGCGAATATCTGCTGGCGGTCAATGGCCGGGAAGTGCGCGGGTCGGATAGCATCTACAGCTTCTTCGAGGGGACTGCCGGGAAGACCACGATTCTTAAGGTCGGGGGGGACCCCACAGGGGCGAATTCGCGCGAGGTGAAAGTGGCGCCGGTGGGCGACGAAGCCGGGTTGCGGCACCTGGCGTGGATCGAGGACAATCGCCGCAAAGTGGATCAGGTGACGGGCGGCAGGGTGGCTTACGTGCACATGCCGGACACGGGATTCGGCGGCTACACCAGCTTCACGCGGTACTTCTTCGCGCAGGTGGATAAGGAAGCCGTCATCATCGACGAGCGCTTCAACCACGGCGGGGCGCTGGCCACGGATATCATCGAGTACTTGCAGCGCAAGCTGATGAGCGTAGCCACCGCGCGCGACGGGGCCGACTTCGTGCAGCCGCAGGGAGCTATTTTCGGACCAAAGGTGATGATCACGAATGCGTTCGCGGGATCGGGCGGCGACGCCATGCCGTGGTACTTCCGGCGCGCGGGAGTCGGCAAGCTGATCGGCGAGCGTACCTGGGGCGGGCTGGTGGGACTGAGCGGGTATCCCGAGTTGATGGACGGCGGCGTGGTGATGGCGCCCAGCGTGGCGATTTGGAATCCGAACGGGACCATGGATGTGGAGAACCACGGCATCACCCCGGACATCGAAGTGGAGCAGGACCCGGCGGCGGTGCGGCAAGGGCACGATCCGCAACTGGAGAAGGCTGTCGAGGTGGTGATGGGGGAACTGCGGGATCACCCGCTGCCGGCGATCAAGCGGCCGGTGTTTCCGAGTTACGGGAATGGTAAGTAAGCAAATGCTACCCTGACCAGATGGCTGCCGCCGACCGGCTTTCAGGCACATTCTGGCTTTTGTACCTGTACGATGTGTGCGAAGAGATCCGGCTGGAGGAACTGCGGGCGACGCTGGGAGCGCAGCCGGCCGGACGCGGGCCCAGCTTTCGAGGTCCCACGCCGGAATATGTGCGGTTTCAGAAGCCGCCGGTGATCGAATACCAGGAGCCGCTGGTGCTCGAAACCGGCGAGCGGCTGGAGCGCCAGTTGCATTATTACGACTACGGCGTGGTGAGTATCGAGCTGCAACTGCCGTTCGAATTCGGCTGGCGGGACCTGATCCGGCTATCCAGCCGCTGGATTGCCGCGCCGGAGATCGAAAAGCTGGCCGCGGATAGCGTGCGGCGCAGCCTGGCGCGGGTGGGCTCCGCGATGGTGAAGCCGTACGGCGAATGGTTGACCGAAGACTATTACATCATTCAGCTGCGCCCGGTGGCCAAGGAAAACGGCAGCCCGGTGACCGCCGACGAGCTGATCGCGCAGCACGGCACGGAGATCGCCCAGATCGTGCGCGGCGAGCTGCTGCCGCTGGCTGAAGACGAGCGTACGGAGATTCTGCAATCGCGGCGTTCGTATTATCCGGAAGACCTGGTGGTGACCGGCTGGACGGCGGCACTGGTGCACGACACGCCGGAGGGCGCCTTGCCCGTGCTGCAGCTGCTGGAGTTTGCCAACTCGCAGCTGCTGGAGTTCCGCTATTACGACGAGACGCTGACGCGCCTGCTGGCGGATGTGTACCGGTCGCTGGATAAGGGAACGGGGGTGCTGGCGCGCTGGCGCCTGGCGCGCGAGGCGGGGCGGCTCAACACCATCCGGCTGGACGTGCGCGAGCTGACCGAGCGGATGGATAATTCGATCAAGTTCCTGAGCGACATGTATTCCGCGCGCGTCTACCGGATGGCCGCCGATAAAGTTGGAGTCACGGACTATCGCCGGCTGGTGGACGAGAAGTTGCGCACCGCGGGGGAGCTATATCAGTTCATGGTGGACCAGTTCCAGCAGGGCCGCGCGTTTGTTCTGGAACTGATGGTGGTCGTGATTCTGGTGATCGAGCTGGTGTTCCTGTTTAACGGGAAGATGTAGACGCCACGCGAGTTGATATACTCTTCGCGATGCCGCCACTACGTTCCACGCTTGCCGCTCTTTTTCTGACTGTGCTTCCGGCCATGCCGGCCGACGAGCCTGAAAAACCGTCCAGTCCCATGTCCGCGGACACCTTCGCAGGGCTGAAGCTGCGCTCGCTCGGGCCGGCGGTCACATCCGGGCGCGTGGTGTCGTTCGCGGTGCATCCCAAGGACAAGAGCACGTACTACGTCGGCTCGGCGGGGGGCGGCGTGTGGAAGACCGTCAACGCGGGGACGTCGTGGACGCCGCTGTTTGACGGCGAGGGCTCATATTCCATCGGCACGGTGGTGCTGGACACGAAGAATCCAAACGTGGTGTGGGTCGGCACCGGTGAAAGCAACAGCCAGCGCAGCGTTTCCTACGGCGACGGCGTGTACCGCTCGGACGATGGCGGCAAATCCTGGAAGAACGTGGGGCTGAAGAAGTCCGAGCACATCGGCCGCATCGTCATCGACCCACGCGATTCGAACACGGTCTACGTGGCCGCGCAAGGCCCGTTGTGGGGTCCGGGGGGCGACCGCGGACTGTACAAAACGACAGACGGCGGCAAAAGCTGGAAGGCGGTACTGACCATCAGCGAGAACACCGGCGTCAACGATGTGGCGCTGGACCCGCGCAACCCGGACGTGCTGCTGGCCGCCGCATATCAGCGCCGCCGGCACGTGTGGACGCTGATCGACGGCGGACCGGAGAGCGCCCTCTACAAGAGCACGGACGCGGGCGCCACCTGGAACAAGATCAAATCGGGGCTGCCCGGCGAAAACATGGGCCGCATCGGGCTGGCCGTATCGCCGGTGAATGCCGACGTAGTCTACGCCAGCGTGGAATCGATCGACAAGAAGGGCGGCATTTTCCGCTCGATGGATTTCGGCAGCACCTGGGACCGCCGCAACGAACACGACGACCAGGCGCAGTATTATGCGCACATCGTGGCCGACCCCAGGAACGTGGACCGCATCTACGTGATGAGCGTGTTTCTGCAGGTCTCCGACGACGGGGGCAAGACGCTGCACAACCTGGGCGAGCGCTTCAAGCACGTGGACAATCACGAGATCTGGATCGATCCGGCCAACACCAGCCACTACCTGGTGGGGTGCGACGGCGGCGTCTACGAAAGCTTCGATCGCGCGGCCACCTGGGCGTTCAAGGCCAACCTGCCGGTGGCGCAGTTCTACGATATCGCGGTGGACGAAGCCGCGCCTTTCTATCACGTCTTTGGCGGCACGCAGGATAATTTTTCGCTGGGCGGCCCGGCGCGCACGCGCAGCATCCACGGCATCACCAACGCGGATTGGTTCGTGACGGCGGGCGGCGACGGATTTCATTCGCGGGTGGATCCCAAGGACCCGGACACGGTGTACGCGGAATCGCAGTACGGCGTGCTGGCGCGGTACGACCGGCGGACGGGCGAATCGGTGGGCATTCAGCCGCAGCCGGGCGCGGGCGAACCGCCGCTGCGCTGGAATTGGGACTCGCCGGTGCTGGTCAGCCCGCATTCGCACACGCGGATTTACTTCGCGGCCAACAAGTTGTTTCGCAGCGACGACCGCGGCGATTCGTGGAAAGCCATCAGCGGCGACCTGACGCGGCAGATCGACCGCAATACGCTGCCCGTGATGGGCAAGGTCTGGAGCCCGGATGCGGTGGCCAAGAACGTGTCCACGTCGTTTTACGGCAATATCGTGGCCCTGGCGGAATCGCCGCGCCAGGAAGGGCTGATCTATGTGGGCACCGACGACGGCCTGATTCAGGTTACCGAGGACGGCGGCGCGCACTGGCGCAAACTCGAGAAGTTCACGGGCGTGCCGGAGGGAACTTACGTGAGCCGCATCGTGGCGTCGCAGCACGACGCCGCCACGGCGTACGCGGCCTTCGACCATCACAAGAATTCCGATTTCGCGCCTTATCTGCTGAAGACCACGGACGCGGGCCGCACATGGGCGGCTATCCAGGGCGACCTGCCGGCCAACGGCGCGGTGCTGGCCCTCGCGGAGGATCACGTGAACCCGCAACTGCTGTTCGCGGGCACGGAGTTCGGTCTGTACTTTACGATCGACGGCGGCAAGAAGTGGATTCGGCTGAAGGGCGGCCTGCCCACCGTGGCCGTGCGCGACCTGGCGATTCAGAAACAGATGAACGACCTGGTGGTGGGCACGTTCGGGCGCGGCATTTACGTGCTGGACGATTACACGCCGCTGCGGGATCTCAAGCCGGAGGCGTTGGAACAGGATGCGCTGCTGCTGCCGGTGAAGGATACGCTGATGTACATCCAGACGCGGCAATACGGGCTGCGCGGCAAAGGGTTCCAGGGCGAGTCGTTCTTCACGGCGGATAATCCGCCGTTCGGCGCCGAATTCACTTACTACCTGAAGGACGAGATCAAAACCAAACGACAACAGCGGCGGGATGCCGAAAAGGAGGCCGAAAAGAAGAAAACGCAGACCGCCTATCCGTCGATGGACGCGTTGCGCGCGGAGGACGAGGAGGAAGCGCCCGCGTTGATCTTCACGGTGTCGGACAGCGCGGGCCGGGCGGTCCGCTCGCTGACCGGACCGGTGAGCAAGGGGCTGCACCGCATCAGTTGGAATCTGCGCGAACCGCCGGCGTTGCTGCCGGCCCCGCGTCCCCAGGAAGCGGATGACGATCTGTTCTCCGAAGAGCCCAGCGGTCCGCTGGTGATTCCGGGACGCTACACGGTGTCGGTGTCCAAGCGGGTGGATGGCGTGCTGACGGCCCTGCTATCGCCGCGGGAGTTCACGGTGGAAGCGGAAAGCGGGCCGGACTCCGCCGGCCGCCAGGAATTGCTGGAATTCCAGCGGAAGGTGGCCAAGCTGGAGCGGGCGGTATTGGGCGCGCTGGAGACCGCCAACGATCTGAATGGGCGCATCGGCAAGATCAAATCGGCGATCGATGCGACGCCCGCCATGGACCGCAAATGGGCGGCCGCCGCCCGTGAACTGGAGAAGAAAAACGAAGCGATTCTGCGCGCGTTGCGCGGCGATGTGACGCTGGAGAGGCGCAATGAGAATGTGCCGCCATCGATCGTGGGCCGGGTAGGGACGATTCTGGGCAACGAAGCGGCATCCCTGCAGCGGCCGCCGGGCACTGATGTGGAGTTGTATACGATCGCCAGCCAGG
>DATGGM010000099.1:0-4699 GCA_035308525.1 Bryobacteraceae bacterium | reverse complement strand
GAGATCGGCATTCGCATGGCTCTGGGCGCCAGCGCGGGCGATGTCCGCAGCATGGTTTTCACCAGCACGCTGCGTTTCGTGCTGATGGGCGTGGCGGCCGGCGCCGTACTCGCATGGCTGGTCGGCCGGGCCCTGGCCAGCCAGCTTTGGGGAGTGTCGGGATACGATCCGCTGACGCTGAGCACGGTGATCGCGGTCCTGATCGCCGTAGGGCTGGCGGCGGCCTATCTGCCAGCAGTGCGCGCCACCCGGGTCGATCCGGCTATCTGCCTACGCTGGGAATAACCGATTAGTCAGCCGCACATGAGCTGGTCCTCGAAACGGACTTAGGGTCTTCTCTTCCAACTCCAGAACCAGCAGGCTGCCCGGGATAAGTCCGACCCGACCTTGCGGCCATAACCATATCACTCCCCATCCACAAGCAGCTGGTGCCGAGTCGGTCGACTCTGAATGGCTTCGATGCCGTAGTCAAGCGGTAGCTTGCGCAAGGGCGCAACGAGAATATTGGATAACTGGTGACGTACCACTCTGTCAACCGAGCCGGTACATGGAAGCCCATGGGGTCCGCGATTTCCAAATGGCCTTCGCCATCGTCGCAAATGCTTCGAGCTCCACGGGCGGCAATGACACCGGCCGATACTGCGCAGCGGAAGATTCCGTGGCTCCCCGTGCGGCTGATCGTAATGCCCGCCGCGGCGGCCTTGTTCGTCTATTCGTCGCGCAGCGCTTCCATCGGCTGTAGCCGGGCCGCTCGCCAGGCGGGTCCATAGCTGGCCAGGAGTGCCACCATCGCCAACAGTACAACCGCGCCGCCCAAGGTTACCGGATCCCGCGGCGTCAGGCCGTACACCATCGAGGCCGCCGCTTGTCCCGCCCATGCCGCCAGCGCCGCGCCCAAGGTCAACCCGATGGCGAGAAGGAGTACGGCTTCCCGAAGGACCAGCCCGATCACCCGGCTCCGGCTCGCTCCCAGCGCAATGCGCACGCCGATCTCATTTTTTCGGCGGGCGACCATGTAGGCGATCACGCCGTACAAGCCCAAAACGGCCAACGCTCCCGCCAGCAGCCCGAACGTGCCTGCCAGCGTCGCCATCAGCCGGTCACGCATCAGTGAATCTTTAATCTGCTTGGTCAGCACCGTGAATTCGATGCCGAGTCCCGGGTGGATTTCCGACACAGCCTGTTCGGCCGCGCGATAGAATTCCCCCAACGGCGCATTGGTGCGCAACACGAAGCTTCCACCCGGAGATGGATCGTCGTCCTGCTCCTCGGATACAAACGCGATGGGCCGAAAGTCTTCTCGCAATTCGTAATACTTGGTATTGCGCACTAACCCGATTACCTGAATCACCGTGTCCGGCCTGGCGGCCGATTCTTCCCGCCGGAATGACAAGCCCACCGGATTCCGCCCGCGGAAGACCTGTTTGGCAAACGCTTCGTTCACGATCGCCACCACGGGCGCCGTCAAGTTATCGTGCGCGTCGAAGTCGCGCCCGGCGACAAAGGCCGTCCCCATGGTGCGGAAATAGCCCGCGCCTGCGCGATTGAACAGCGCATCGATCCGCGGTCCAGCCGAACCTTCGGCCAACACGTTCTGATCCCATCCCGAACCGCTGACCGGCGTCATGCCCACCTCCCCGCCCGCCATGACGCCGGTGCTAGCCTCGAGTTTCTGGAGCGTTTGCCGTCTGATTTCCAGGATTCTGCTCTTCGGAAAATGTGCGGCGCTATAGTCTACGCTGACCGCCACGATTCCCTCCGCACGAAACCCGGGATCGATAGCCAGCAACTTCTGTAGGCTGCGTATAAACAGCAGCGCCCCGGCCAGCAGCACCAGCGACATGGCCACCTGGACAACCACCAGCGCGCGCCGCAAGCTGAATCGTTCGCGGCCTCCTGTAAGTCCGCGGCCGCTCGCGCGCATCACCGAGGCTGGCGCAATCCGTGTGGCGCGAAGCGCGGGCGCCAGCCAGAATAGCAGGCAGGTGATCATCGCCAGGCCTGCCGTAAATCCCAGGACGCGCCAGTCGAACTCCAATCCGACGAACATCCGGCTTTCTGGTGTTGCCAGAAATCCGACCAGCGCCCGGCTCAAAACGGCGGCTAAACCGACTCCGAACGCCGTGCCTAGGAGGGCCAGTAGTAGGCTTTCGGACAACAACTGCGCGACAAGCCGGCTGCGGGACGCGCCGATCGCCTGGCGAACCGCGATTTCCCGTTCCCGAATGCTGGCGCGTGCCAACAGCAGATTCGCCAGGTTCGCACAGGCAATCAGCAGCACCAGCCCGGTGGTTGCGAGCAGAATCCAGAGCGGGTCCTGATATTGGCGGCGCAAACGCGAGACTCCAGTGGCGCCCGGCGTGATGATAATCTTGTTGGCCAGGTAGCCTTTCGCCATATCGGCGCGATAAGCGGGCGGCAGCGTCTCGCGCATGATCGCCGGTGACGCGGCCTGCATTTGCGCATTCGCCCGCTCGATCGTCCAACCCGGCTTCAACCGGCCCATCAACGAAAGCCACCACGCGGTCGGCTGGGGTATGCGGTTCTTGCCCGGCTCCCAGAAAAAAGGATCGGCGCAAAGCGGTATGGCCACATCGAACCTTTGCCCGATCTCGACACCGAAGAAGCCAGGTGCGGCCACCCCGATGACCGGAAAGACTCTGCCATCCAGCCGGATGGTCCGGTTGGCGATCGCCGGATCGGCATTGAATTCGCTCTGCCAGAAAGGATAGCTGACCACCACGCCCGGCGACCCGCACCCCGGCTGGTCGTCCTGCGCCTGAAATACACGGCCAGCCGCCGCTGGAACGTTCAGCAGGTTGAAGAAGTTTCCGCTCACGAAAAGGCCCTCGGCGTAGCGTGCTTTGCCATCCTGGCTGAGGTTGAACGGCTTGGCGCTCCATGCCAGCACATCGGAGAAGGCCTGCTGCTGGCGGCGTACGCTGTCCCACAGTTTGGATGTGAAATTGGCGCTGCGCGTCGACCACCAGCCGCCCCGGTGCGATCCTTGCGCAAAATCGATGTACGCCAGTTCCTGGGGGTTGCCGACCGGTAAACTGCGCAACCGGATTGCGTCAATCAATTGAAAGATGGCGGTATTCGCTCCGATTCCCAGAGCTAGCGAGGCAACCGCCACCAAAGTAAAGGTCGGATTCAGGCGAAGCTGTCGGATTCCAAACCGCAGATCTCCCCACTGCAAAGACATGTCCTTTATACGGCACTGCGACCCAAAAGTTACGCGGCAAATGTTGACATTGTTTTCGTGCAAACGTACTTGAGACGCCGGGAAGTAGCGGGTCCAAGCCGCGTTACACGGGCAACAAGCCGATCGACGGGAAAGAGGTCGGGACTGCGCAAGAGCGCCGCTGACCGGAAGATACCCCTCCAGCGAGGGGCGCTCTGCCGGCCGCCGCCGGCTATCATTTTATTGACAAGGTCAGGCAGGGCGCGCGGGGATAACGTTGGCTAATCGATTCGGATGGTTGCCGTACAACAGTTCTCGAGGCTTAAATCATCAAACCACGCGACGGCCTCCTGCACCGCGGTGATGTGCAGGGTGAAGCGGCCCGGAACCTTCGGGGCGCGAATGGAAATACGGCAGTTGAGCGCCTCGCGTGGGGGTAAACTGCGAGGAAGCCGGGTGCGAAGCCCCTCTTCATGCTGCCAGCCCTGGATATCTTCGGCCGGGAGCCACCTGTAGGAGAGGTTGACTGGATAAGGCGGTGCTGAGGCCAGCAGGACCCCACCCACGTTGGTTACCGTGCACTCTACCGCGACGGTGGCACCGGCTGGGAGCACTTCAGGGACTTCGGCATGTACCGAAATGCGGCACTGTTCCGGCGGCAGCGGATCGCAGACGGCCCACAGGCGAACGGGGGAAACACCTGCCCGCTGGAAGAGCCAGTGCTGGTCCTGTTCCGATACACGAAGATTATTTGTGCGGAAGCCCTTGCGCACGGCTGAGAGCAGAGTTGGAGGAATCACAACTAGATCGTAGACCTCGCTGCAAGGCACGGAAAATCGCTCCACCAGTTCCAAGGTGTGCCGCGAAAGGACCGCAATGCTGGCATTCCGGGGACCGACGGCGGCGGGCAGATGAGCATGCCGTGTGACGCTTTCTCCCACCAGGACGTAATCGTCACATATAGCCAAACCTCTGGGCCAAGACCTTAGCGATACCGTTTTCAGCACTGTGCCGTCGGGCCGCAACTGCATCACAGAGTTCATCCCGGAATTACAGACCAGCCATGCACCATCCACCCAGCGGGGATGATGTGGCGCGCACAGGCCGGATATTAGGTCTTGGCCGGTTTCCTGATCAAAAACAACCCCATGGCCGGCCACCAGGTGCTCGGACCACTGGCGTGTGTTTTGATAGCGCCCAAACGCGGATATCAACAGCTTTCCTCGATGAAGAAGTAAGCTGTTCAGATGCCAGGAATCATCCTCGCCGGGGGCCCGCCATCTGCGCACCACATCGCCAGCCGCGGAGATCCAGAGGATGGAGTTTGTCCCGGACGAAACAGCCACAAAATTGTCGCCGTCCCAAACGATGTCATGCGTACCCGCTAATTCGTCAATCCGAAGGTAGCGGCGAACGCCGCGCTCGTCATAAATCAACAGCTCCCCGGCCCCATCTGTGCCCCGGTTGCGCAGGCATCGGCAGAGCATTTTGCCGTTCGTAAAGATCCCCGTTGAG
>DATGGM010000098.1:0-4984 GCA_035308525.1 Bryobacteraceae bacterium | reverse complement strand
AGACCACCACCCCGGCGTTGATGAATTCCTCCCGCTCCACGCGCGGCACCACGCGCAGGATCGCATAATCAAAGCTGGCCGGCGCCGGACGCGCGGCAGTGGGCCCGCTAGCTTCGGGCATGGATCGCCTCCTGCTCGAAGATGTTTGCAGCCGCGAGTCGGCGCGCAAAGAAATCCAGGTACGCGGCGCGGCGCTCTGCCGCCGTCATGGCGCCGGGGATCGCCTCCAGCCATGCATCCGGCACGCATTCCACAATGCCGGCCATCACATCGCGAGTAAGCCTGTCGCGTGCGATTCCGCCGGCCTGCTCGATCTGCGTGGCCCAGGGCAGCAGGATGTGCTGCCGGATCTGCGCGAACCGCGACTCGATCTTTTCGTGCATGGTGGGCCAGTCGTGATGGAAGAATAACGCCGCGCCGTGGTCGATGGGGTAGAGCTTGCGATGCCAGACGAGCAGGTTGGCATTGCGGGGCGTGCGGTCCACGTTCTGAACGAAGGCATCGAACCACACCAGCATGGAGGCCTCATCGGCCGGCGCCGTATCGCGCGCCGCGGGGTCGAACATCGTAGAACCCGGCAGATAGTCGAGCGCGAGATTGAGTCCCGCGCTCGCCTTGAGCAGTTGGCGGATTTCGTAGTCTGGTTCGTTGCGGCCCAGCGCGGGGTCGATCTCGACAAACACGATCTCCGGCACGCGCAGGCCCAGGGCACGGCCGATCTCGCCGGCGATCAGTTCAGCAATCAGCGCCAGGATCCCCTGACCGGCGCCGCGGAATTTCACCACGTACAGGCCAAGGTCGTCGGCTTCCACAATGGCGGGCAGCGAGCCGCCTTCCCGCAAAGGCAGGACGTAGCGCGTCGCGTGAACGGTGCGGAGCATGGAAAGAACAGTGTAAATAGTGGTCAGTGATCAGTGGTCAGGGAGCGTAGGGTCGAGGTACTGCGGCCCGGGACCGAGCTTCGCACACTTGTCCGCGGGATTGCGCAGCGGGCATACGCCGAGCGAGAGGCATCCGCACCCGATGCAGCCGTCGAGTTGGTTGCGCAGCCGCATCAGCCGCTGGATGCGGTCATCGAGATCGGCTCGCCATCGCGCCGAAAGCTTCTTCCAGTCATCCGAGGTGGGCGTGCGCTCGTTAGGCAGTGCCTTCAGAGCATCGCGGATATCGGCCAGCGAAATTCCGGCGCGCTGGGCAACGCGAATGACCGCCACCCGCCTTAGAACTTCGCGCGCATAGCGGCGCTGGTTGCCGGCGTTGCGCCAGCTTCGGATCAATCCTGCCGATTCGTAAAAGTGCAGCGTGGAAACCGCCACGCCGCTGCGCCCGGCAACCTCTCCCACGCTTAGCGGAGCGTGCAGGCCGGTCTGGTCGGTTTTTTTCATCGCCAAGCCCTTGACCTCAAGTTAACTTGAGGTTCTACGCTTATTGTAGATGTTGTCTTTAAGAACCCAGGAGGAACCAGGACGGAAATGAGCGAGCCAGTCAGGATTGGTCTGATCTATGGAAGCACGCGCAAGGGGCGTTTCTGCGACACGGTGGCCGGGTGGGCCGCCGAACAGATTCGCGCGGCCGGAAACTACACGGTGGACGTGATTGATCCGGCAGTCGTGCTGCCGCAGGCGGGGCAGGCGGCAGACGAGCATCCGGGCCCGGCGAATCTGTGGCAGCGGATGGAAGCAGCCGACGCATTTGTGGTGGTGACACCGGAATATAACCATGGCTACCCCGCGGCCCTCAAGTCGTTCATCGATTCCGTGGGTGCGGAGTGGCAGGCCAAGCCGGTCGCGTTCGTGTCCTATGGCGGAATCTCCGGGGGTTTGCGTGCGGTAGAGCAGCTGCGGCAGGTGTTTGCCGAATTGCACGCCGTCACCATTCGCGATTCGGTAAGCTTTGCGGGAGCCTGGGAGCAGTTCGATGAAGCGGGCAGGCTGCGCCATCCGGAGCGGGCGACGAAGACCATGACCACCATGCTGGGCCGGCTGCGCTGGTGGGCGGTGGCGCTGCGCAATGCGCGCCTTGCTCAGCCGTATGCGCCCGCGCTCTAGCTTTAGCTAAGACCGGGAATTTGAATCTGCCCGGCCAATCTGCGACTCTGTTGTGCTGGAACGCATAAAGGAGTTCACCGTGCGGATTGGCTTTTTAGGGCTGGGCAAAATGGGCGTGCCCATGGCGAAACGGCTGCTGGCGGCGCGCCATGAATTGGTTGTCTGGAACCGTACGCACGAGCGCACCGCGCTGCTCACCCGTGAAGGAGCGCAGGCCGCCGCTACGCCGGCCGACGTGGCAAGAATGAGCGACGTGGTGATGACCATGTTGTTCGACGACGCGGCCCACGAAGATGTTCTGTTCGGGCCCAAGGGGCTGCCCGTGAACGGCCTGCTTGGCGTTCTGCGGCCCGGCGCGCTGCATATTTCCATGAGCACCATCAGCGTGGCGCTGTCGGAGCGGCTGACGGAAGAACATGCGCGCCGCGGCCAGGCGTATGTAGCCGCGCCCGTGTTTGGCAGGCCGAACGTGGCCGCCGAGGGCAGACTGTGGATGGTGGTGGCCGGCGCCGATGATGCGGTCGCGAGGGCGCGGCCATTGTTTGAACCGTTGTCGCGCGGCGTCTCTATGGTGGGCAAGGAACCGCGCCAGGCTCACGCCCTCAAACTCGGCGGAAATTTCCTCATCAGCGCGATGATTCATTCGCTGGGCGAATCGTTTGTGTTTGCGGAATCGCAGGGAATCGAGCCAGCGGTGTTCCTCGATGCGGTGAACAACGCGCTGTTCCAATCGCCCTTCTACGCGGCCTACGGCAACGTCATGCTGCATCCCCCTGAGCGTCCCGGCGCCAGCATCGAACTCGGAGCCAAGGACCTGAAGCTGCTGCGCGAGGCGGCCGCGAGCCGCGGCGTGCGCCTGAGCCTGGCCGACGAAATGGCGGGCATCTTCGAGAAGGCGCGCGAGCAGGGTCTGGGTAATGAGGACTGGGCCGTGGGTCAATACCGCATGGCGCAGGCACGGGGAAAACAGATAACACGGGATCGCGAGTAGGGAATCGGAAACATCCGGACCTGCCCTGAAAATTCACCCATGGCCACTGCCCTGTAAATGAGTCGCATCGCCTCCCCTTGGCGCTGTCATCCTGAGGTGCAGCCGAAGGATCCGCAGTTGCATTTTCATCGTTCCGGGTGGAATAACGTTCCATGCACGACTGCGGTTGGTCATATTAAACCGGAAACGCATTTCCGTTTCCGAATCCCTCTTCCCTGTTCCCTTTCCAACTCCGGGCTTTCGTTGGTTAGGATGATTGCATGGATCTGAAAGGAAAAATTGTCTTCGTTACCGGCGCCAGCGGAGGTATCGGGCGCGCCACGGCTCTGGCCTTTGCCGCGGAAGGAGCAAAGCTGCTCCTCGCCGCGCGACGGGCGGCCAAACTGGCCGAAGTGGCAGCCGAGTGCCTCAAGCGTGGCGCCGTGTCCGTTCACTCCATCGATCTGGACGTACGCGACCATCGGGCCGTGCAGAACGCCATCGATACGCTGCCCGAGGCGTGGGCGCAGATTGATGTGCTGGTCAACAACGCCGGGTTGAGCCGCGGCCTTGACAAGCTCTATATGGGCCGCGTCGAGGACTGGGAAGAGATGATCGACACCAACGTGAAGGGGTTGCTGTACGTGACTCGCGCGGTGGTGCCGGGAATGGTGGTGCGCGGGCGCGGCCACGTCGTCAATCTCGGGTCGACGGCCGGGGAAATCGCCTATCCGGGCGGCGCCGTCTACTGCGGATCGAAAGCGGCGGAGAAACTCATCAACGACGGCCTGCGCGAGGATGTGCTGGGCACTCCCGTGCGCGTCACCAGCGTGGATCCCGGCATGGTCGAGACCGATTTCAGCCTGGTGCGTTTCCATGGAGACCACGAGCGCGCGGCCAAGGTCTACAAGGGTGTCACGCCGCTTACACCGGATGATGTGGCGGAAGTGATCGTGTGGGTGACGCGGCGGCCCGACCACGTGAACATCGCCCGGGTTTCGATGACCACCATCCACCAGGCCAATTCGCTGCTGTTTCACCGCGAGTAGAGAACACAGAGCGGTTGCGTTTGAGGTGGTGAAAGCAGCCCGGCCGCCTGGAAATACAGAACCCTCGCCGCGCGGTTGTCGCGCGGGGCCGAGACACTAAAAAACCCGCCATGGCGGGTTCGGGTCTAGTTCAACTCTGCGATCTGCGCCTCGATCTGCTGCAAGGCGGCTTCCAGAGCCGCTCGTCGTGCCGGATTCGAAGTTCGTTGCGAAAGAATGTTCTCCCGCTGCAGATTCAGAGCCTGGATCTGGCGTAACCGCTGCGCGCGCTGGTGCTCCGCTTCGCGCTTGGCCGCAAGATTCGCGAAGTTTACGCTCAGGTGCACCGGCGCAATTTGCTGGCTGCTTGCCATCTGTTCCTCCACAGATTTACTTTCCCAACCACGAGCCATATCTTCATTTTACGTGGGATTTACTGCGATGCATCCCGCAGAATGGCGCGGCGAGCATCCAACGACAAGACTGTTTGCTCAATTTGAGGCAGGAGAGCGCCATGCGCGTCTGGCAGATTTCGTCTTTTGGCATTGATTCTCTGGAGTTTGTGGAACGGCCCAATCCCGAGCCCGGTCCCGGGCAGGTGCTGGTTAAAATTCATGCAATTTCTTTGAATTATCGCGACCTGATGATGGTCAAGGGCCTGTATAACCCCAAATTGAAGCTTCCTCGCATCCCCTGTTCCGACGGCGCCGGCGAGGTGCTGGCGGCCGGCCCGGGAGTAACACTGTGGCGGCCGGGCGATCGCGTGGCTGGTATTTTCATGCAGAACTGGCTCGACGGACCGCCCACCCCGGTGAAGGTTCGGGGCGCTCTCGGCGGCGATATTGACGGCATGATGGCCGAGTACGTGGTGCTGCAGGAAAACGGGCTGGTGCCCATTCCGGAGCACCTCAGCTACCAGGAGGCCGCCACCCTGCCCT
>DATGGM010000097.1:0-2355 GCA_035308525.1 Bryobacteraceae bacterium | reverse complement strand
GAAGGTCCGGAAACAAGTGCTTCATCGCGCGCCTGTTAGGATGAAGGCATGGCGCGGTTGTTCTGGCTGTGCGGCCTGCTGCCTTTCACGGCCCTGGCGGGCGACCACTGGGTACGCTTCACCTCGGGTCCCATGGAGGTCTACAGCAGCGCCGGGACGAAGGACGGGCGCGACACGCTGGTGAAATTCGAGGAGTACCGGCACGCCCTCGGGGAGGTGCTGGGAGAGCGCGATCTGCAGATGCCGCTGACCGTGCGCATCCTGCTGTTCAAGAGCGGCGCTCCGCAAACGCCCGAGCCGGTGATGCGGGGCCGCGACCAATACGACATAGTTCTGAGGGCGGGACAGCCGGTACCCAACGAAGTCTTCGCACGGCTGACCCAGTTGTTCCTGGACACCACCAGCGCGCGCATGCCCGGGCGCATCGAACGCGGGCTGGTGTCGCTGTTTTCGACCATCCAGGTGAGCGGCATCAGGATCACGCTGGGCGAACCGCCGTCGCATCCGGACATGGATTGGGCGCGCGTCCACCTGCTCGCCGTCGAGCCGGAATACCACGGCAACCTGCGGGTGCTCACGTACAATCTGCGGAAAGGCGTGGACGAGGATGCCGCGTTTCGGAATGCGTTCGGCAAGACGCCGGAGCAGATCGAGATGCAGGCGCAGCTGCACCTGGCGGCGGGCCGGTTCCAGGCCACGTCGATCTCTCCGCTGCCCATGAGCCCGGCCGATTTCCCGGAGCGCCCGGTGGAACCGGCCATGGCGCAACTGGCCATCGCGGATCTGCTGTTGGGCGATTCTTCACGCGCGGCCTACCGGGAGCTGATCGCGCAGAAGTCGCGCGTGGCGGAAGCCTGGGAGGGTTTGGGGATGTTGGCGCTGCGCGACAAGCAGACCGATGAAGCGCGCACGGACTTCGCATCCGCCATGGAAGCCGGAGCCAAGAGCCCGGAGTGCTACATGGAGTATGCGCGGCTGGAACCGGACAAGGGCAAGGCGATGACCGCGCTGGAGCGCGCGGTGAAGATCAATCCCAAGCTGGCCGAGCCGCATTTTCTGATGGCGCAGCGGCAGAGCGACGTGAAGCGGATCCAGGAGCTGAAGCTAGCGGCTAAGCTGGACCCGCGGAATCTCACTTACTGGGAGGCGCTGGCCCAGGCGTACCTCGACGATCACGATTTTCCGAAGGCGGCGGACGCCTGGAAGTCCGCCGAACAGGCGGCCACTACGCAGGGCGACCGGGCTCGTATGCAGCGCGAGCGCCTGGACGTGGAGTCCCAGCGGCTGGATTGGGAAGACGCCGAGAAGAGGCGCAAGGCCGACGAAGCAGCGCGCGAGATCGACCGGCTGAAGCAGCAGGCGCGGGCCGATCTACGCGCGGCGGAACAGCACGCCAACCAGGGACGGACGCCCGCGCCGGCCAACGAAAAAGTGGTGCCGTGGTGGGACGGTCCGCAAGCCGACGGCGCCGCCAGCGGCGTGCTGAAGCAGGTGGATTGTCTGGGCAAGCGGCTACGCGTGGTCGTCGTGACGGATGACGGGAAGACCGTCAAGCTGCTGATCGCGGACCCGGCGCAGGTGGCCGTGATCGGCGGCACAGGGGAATTGAAGCTGGGCTGTGGAGTACAGAAGCAGCGGCGGGTGAAGGTGGAATACTTCGCCAAGGCCAACGCCAAGCTGGCGACCCAGGGCGAAGTGGCGTCCATCGAGTTCCAGTGAGCACGACGCCCTACCGCTGGGTAGTGCTGGGCGTGTTCGTGCTGTGCACCGCGATCAACTACCTGGACCGGCAAACGCTGGCGACACTGGCGCCGCTGGTGCGCGCGGAGTTTCACCTTTCGAACGCGGAGTACGGACTGATCCTGACGGCATTCTCGATGGCCTACGCGGCTTGCGCGCCGTTCGCCGGATTGCTGATCGACCAGCTGGGATTGAATCGCACAATCACGCTGGCGGTGGGCGTGTGGTCGTGCGCGGGGATCGCCACAGGCTTCACCCGCGGATTGGGCGGCCTGGTAGGCTGCCGCGGCGTGCTGGGGATGTCGGAAGCCGCGGGCATTCCGGGGGCGGGCAAAGCGATCCATCAATATCTGTTGCCGGCGGAGCGCGCGCTGGGGAATGCCTTGAACCAAGCGGGCGTGAGCCTGGGGCTGATTCTGGCGCCGCCGCTGGCGACCTGGATCGCGGTGCATTATGGGTGGCGGCAGGCTTTCGTGATCACCGGAGCGCTGGGCCTGGCGTGGATTCCGTTGTGGCGACTGACCGCGCGAAGTGCGCCCGTCATGGAGGCGCCCAACGCGACTGACTCGTCACCCGCAACGATCCTGGCAGATGCGCGCCTGTGGATCTTAGTGG
>DATGGM010000096.1:0-6003 GCA_035308525.1 Bryobacteraceae bacterium | reverse complement strand
CGTGCCGCCCACCATGATGTAGTGAAAATGCGCGACGATAAAATATGTGCCGTTCAAATGGACGTCCGTGGCAAGTGACGCCAGGAAAAGTCCCGTCAAACCGCCCATGGTGAAAAGCCCAATGAAGCCGAGCGCGTAAAGCATCGGCGCCTGATATGAAATGGATCCTTTATAGAGCGTGGCCGTCCAGTTAAAAACCTTGATGGCGGACGGGATGGCCACAAAGTAACTGAGAAACGAGAACACCAGGCCGGCGTAAACGGATTGGCCGGAGACGAACATGTGGTGCCCCCAGACCAGAAAACCCAGTACGGCGATCGCCACGCTGGAGAACGCCACGAACTTATAACCGAACACCGGCTTCCGGGAGAAAGTAGAGATGAGCTCTGAGATCACCCCCATGCCGGGCAGCACCATGATGTAAACGGCGGGATGCGAATAGAACCAGAAAAGGTGCTGAAACAGCACGGGGTCGCCGCCGCGCGCGGGGTCGAAAATTCCGATATGGAGCACGCGCTCGCAGATCAGCAGGACCAGCGTGATGGCGATGACCGGGGTGCCCAGGACCTGAATCAGCGCCGTGGCGTAGTTCGACCACACGAACAGCGGTAGCCGGAACCAGGTCATGCCGGGCGCGCGCATGCGGTGCACCGTCACGATAAAATTGAGACCCGTCAGGATCGAGGAAAAGCCGGCGATGAAAATCCCCAGGCCCGTGGCGATCACGTAACTGTTCGAATAACTCGTGCTGTAGGGCGTGTAGAACGTCCACCCGGTATCCACACCCCCAGCCAGCATGGCGTAGATCGCCAGGCAGCCGCCGATCAGCAGCAGATACCAGCTCAAAAGGTTGATTCTGGGAAACGCCAGGTCTTTTGCGCCGATCATCATGGGCAGGAAGAAATTGCCCAGCGACGCCGGAATCGACGGGATCATGAAGAAAAAAATCATCATGACGCCGTGCAGAGTAAACAGCTTGCTGTAAGTGTCGGATGTGACCAGATCGCCGTGCGGCGTCAGCAGCTCGACGCGGATCAGCGTGGCGAAAATACCGCCCAGAAAGAAGAAGAAAGTAATGGTGTGGAGATACAACAACCCGATCCGCTTATGGTCCTTGGTCAGCAGCCAGGACTTGATACCGTAACTCTCGTGCAAATAGTCGCGTTCTTCAACCACCGCGGTAATCATAGTCTTATTGTTTCGACAGCTTCTTCACTTGCGTTGACTTTGCAGCGCCGGCTGCTGGAGCCGCGCCGGGCTTCGGCGTAAGAGATTTGATGTACTCGATCAATTGCAACACGTTCTCCTCCGTAACCAGGCCCTGGAACGTCGGCATGATGGGCTGGTAACCCGCCACGATCTTCGCGGACGGATTCAAAATGGACTCGCGGATGTAGTCTTCGTTGGCCAGTACATGCGAGCCATCCGAGAGCGGCACCTGGCTGCCGAACAGGTTGCGCAGATTCGGACAGCGTCCCTGGTCGTTCAGGTGATGGCAGTTAGCGCAGGCCAGGTCCTGAAACAGCTTTTCCCCGCTGGAGGCCAGCGAGCCGGTGGCGCCCCCGCTCAGCCATGCCTGATAGTCCTGCGGCTCCATCACGTAGATCCAGCCCACCATCAGCGAGTGATTGGTGCCGCAATACTGCGAGCAAAACAGATGGTACTTGCCGGGCTTGGTCGGCTTGAACCAGGTGGTCGTGTAGCGCCCCGGCAGAACGTCGGCCTTGGTGCGGAAGGCGGGGACGAAGAAATCGTGGATGACATCCTCGGAGGTCATCGTCAGTTTCATGGCCTGCCCCACGGGAATATGCAGCTCGTTGATTTCCCGCTGTCCTTCCATGTGCTGCATCTTCCACATCCACTGTTTGCCCACTACATAAACCTCCTGCGCATCGTCCGGCGGGCGGGACATTTTGAAGAAGATACTGGCGCCCCACATGAACATGATCATCGTCAGGCCGAATGGAATCACTGTCCAGGCGATCTCCAGAGTCATGCCGCCGTGCACCGTGGGCGGCACTTCGGATTCGAAACGCCGGCGGTACCTGACAGCGAAATAGAAGATACTGACGAAGATTCCCACCGAGAAGAAAACCGCCACCGCAAGCAGGAAATACACCAGGTGATCGACGCTCGCCGCGACGCTTGAAGCCTGCACCGGGAATAGTGGTAGTTCGGAGCCCATGAATTATCTGGCCTGTCTCAATAGCTGACGATCCCTCCGCCAGTCGCGGCGCCACGCGGCCACCAGGAAGGTGCCGCATATCAGAACGAAACCGGCGCCCGCAAACCGCAGCATGTTCATGGCGATGGCGCCGTACTTGCCCGTGGCAGGATCGTAATGGTAACAGAAGAGCAGAATCTGGTCGACCGCCGTTCCGATCTTGTTCTGGGAGGCTTCCACAAGTCCCAGGCGCACGTCGCGCGGGGCATATTCCACGCCATAGAAATACCGCGAGAGCCGGCCCTGCGGAGTCAGAATCATGATGGAACTGGCATGCGCGTATTGGTTGGTCGCCGGATCGAATTGATACCGGAAACCGACGGCGGAAGTGAGTGCCTTGATGGACGCTTCGTCGCCTGTAAGAAAATGCCAGCCGTTGGCCGTATTCGGGCGGCGATAACGCTGCAGATAGCTCTCGCGCTTGGCGGCGGCGATAGCGGGCGTATCCCGCGGGTCGAAGCTGACGGCCACTACTTCAAAGTCCTTGCCGGGATCGAGCGAGACGGCTTTCAGGGTGCTCGCCACTCCATTCAGGACCATGTTACAGAGCATCGGACAAGTGTAATAGACCGGCGCCAGGATCACTGGCTTATGGCCGCTGAAGTAAGTGGAGAGCGGCACGGAACGGCCGAATTCGTCGCGGAAGACCAGGTCGAGCGGCACAGGCTGGTTCAGCTTCTGGTCGACAGTAACTCCCTGGAGCGCCGCCGGCAGCGGCGCGGGCCTGGAATTCGGGTCGCGCATGGCGGATGGCTGCGCGGGCGCGGGCTGGCCGGGCTGCGGCCAGGCGGCCGCGGGCAGCAGAAAGAACACCACCAATCGATACAACATCACTTACCCTTCCCTTGCGGCTGCACGGCCAAGCCGCGTTGCGCGATCAAGTCCATGGCTCGATCGACCGGTATCCGGACGATGCCCTTGTCGGGATCGATCCAGTCGTATTCATGGAGCAGGCGGTCCTCGGCCGCGCGCATGTCGCGCATGTCCCGCGACGGATACGCCTGCAGGCGCGGCTCCGGCGGCTGTTTCTGCGCGAGCGCCAGGGCCGTGGGCGAGGCTGGCAACCCCAGCTCCGCTTCATGCTCGACGAAGTAATGAAACAGGCCATACAGTCCGAACAGGAAAACCACGATCAACCCGCCCATCACCAAGCCGAATCTGGTCAGCGTCCGCGCGTTGACATCGCCCGGCTCGTGATGCACGTGCGGGTTGCGCGGCTCATCGCCGTGCATGTTATTCCCGGCCATGTTCCAGAGCCTCCTCCAGGTGCGGATCGCCCAGCGGCAGCAGCGGACGCTGCTCCAGTTGCCACAAAAACGTTGCCAGCCAGATGCCGCCCAGCCCGATGGGCAGCAGGAAATCCATCCAGCTCACCGTGAACCGGGCCTTGCTGAAGTCCGGCGCAACCATCCAGTACAGATCCACGAAACGCATTACGATCACGACCACAGCCACCCCGCGCAGCAACTTGAAATTGCGCTTGAGATCCCGCGAAAGCAGCAGCGCGAAGGGCAGCGAGAACTGCAGCAGCACCAGCGCCACTCCGATGTACTGCCATCCGCCGGCGAAGCGGGCGATGTACCAGGGAATCTCCTCCGGTAGGTTGCCGGACCAGATCACCAGCAATTGTGAAAACGAAAAGTAGGCCCACACCATCACGAAGGTCAGCAGCAGCTTGCCAATATCGTGCAGGTGGCGGTGCGTGAGGACATCCGACAGCGGCGGGCGGCTGCTGAAGATCACCAGCAGGCAGATGAGAAACGCCACCGCCGAAAGCCCTTCGCCGGCGATAAATAGCAGGCCGAAAATGGTGGAGAACCAGTGCGGGTTGAGCGACAGAATCCAGTCGATGGCCATGAAGGTCACGCTGAAGCCGTAAAAAATCAGGCCCGGGCCGCTGAGGGCCGTCAGGCGGCCGGCCGCCCGCGTGTCGCCGCGATCCTGGTCGCCCGACCATTTATATAACAGGGCTCCGATCAGGTTCCAGCCCGCGAAGTAGACGGCGGTGCGGATGAGGAAGAAGGGCACATTCAGGTACACGTGCTTGTGCTGCAGAATGCGGTCGTGCGCCACGATATCGGGGTGCGACCATTCATACAGGTGGGGGATGCCGATGACGATGGGAATGAACAGGATCAGCAGCAGCGGTACGGTGCGCGAAGCCGCTTCGCAGGGGCGGCGGATGACTACGCCCCAGGCCCCGCCGCTGAGGTATTGCAGCATCAGCAGGGCGGTGGCTCCCAGCGGCAAGCCCATGTAAAACATGTAGCACCAGATGTACGAGCGGTAAAACTGATCCGCGTTGAAGAACCCGCCGATGATGGACAGGATCAGGGCCACGCCTCCGATCCCCAGGAAGCGCGTGCGCCACCCGCGCATATCGCCCAGCAGATCCGGCGGGATGGCGAAGGAACGCTGGTGAGCCGTGGCGGGCATTACTTCGTTCCTCCCTTGTTCAACTGGCCGCGCGCGTCCGGCGGCACGTCATTCACCGAGGCATGCTGGCTCAACTGCAGCGCGCGCACGTAGGCCACGATTGCCCAGCGGTCTGCGGGCGGAATCTGCGCGGCGTAATCCGGCATGGCGCCCAGGCCGTTTGTGATCACATCGAAAATATAGCCATCCGGCGCCTGCCGCAAGCGATCGATATGATACGACGGCGGCGGCGGATGCGTGAAGCCGCGCCGCACGATCATTCCGCGGCCGGTGCCCATGCGGTCGTGGCAGGGCGAGCAGTAGATATTGAAGCGCTCCTGCCCGCGGTCCAGCACCTCGCGCGTGACAGGGAACGGGAACGCGGCCACCGGCTTGCCGTCGGCTTTCCCCGTGTAGAACACGGTGTCGGCTTCCAGATGCCCGCGCGCCACTGTGCCTTCCACCAGCGGACGCTCGGACCGCCCATCGGCGAAGAACGAGCTGGGACGCAGCGGGATGTACTTCGGCTGATCCTGCATGTCCTGCCGGCAGCCGGCCAGCACGGCCGCCGCTAGGTACACGATTGCGAAGCCCCCATTAATGCGCAACTTCGGAGACCTCCCGCGCATCCAGACTCTCCAGAAACTCTTCGGTGGCCTTGCGGTCGAACAGCGGGTCGCGCGCTTCGATGCACAAGAAAAAGCGGTTCCGGGTGGCCAGCGCGAATCGCGGCACGTTGAACACCGGGTGGTACGGCATAGGCAGACCGCACAAGGCCAGCAGGCCGAACACCGCCGAGATCGAAGCGAACAGCACCGTCAGTTCGAACGTGATCACGATGTACATGGGCCAACTGTGCAGCGGGCGTCCGGCGATGTTGATGGGGAAGTAGATCACCGTGACGTAGTACTGCATCAGGTAGCCGGTCAGACCGCCGAGTATCCCGCCGATCAGCACAATCAACGGCAGTTTGCTCTTCGGCAGGTGCAGCGCCTCCGATAACGCCTCGATGGGGAACGGGGTGTACGCATCCAGCTTCCGGTACCCGCGGGCGCGCGCCTCGCGGGCGGCGTTCACCAGCGAGGTGGGATTGTCGAACTCCGCCATCACACCGTAGATCGGAGGCCTGGTCATGCTCCGGGCTCCTCCTCGACTTTGGCTTGCGGCAGCAGCGTGCGTACTTCGAAGATCGAGATCATCGGCAGCAGGCGGATGAAAAGGAAGAACAGGAACGTGAACAGCCCGATTGTGCCCACGTAGGTCGCCCAATCCCAACGCGTGGGATGGAAGACCCGCCAGGACGATACCAGGTAATCCTGGGCCAGGCTGGAAACAATGATGACGAAGCGCTCCAGCCACATGCC
>DATGGM010000095.1:0-2910 GCA_035308525.1 Bryobacteraceae bacterium | reverse complement strand
TAAGGTCGAACCGGCCGCCGTCGAACTCGAAGTCCAGGGTGAAATCGCGGGTGTACCGGTCCGGGGACGCGTAGACTTGCTGGACACGGATGGCCGGCTGATCGATATCAAAAGCGCCTCCCGCCGGCCTTCCTGGGTTTCACCCGATTGCGCGTTCCAATTAGCTACTTACAGCCAGCTCACGCCGGGCGCCAGTGGAGAGGTGCGGATTGACGCGCTGGTGAAGACCGCCACTCCACAAATCGTGCAGCAGAGCTATACCGTCAGCCAGGCGGATCTGCGCGCCACCCAGGTTCTGTTCCCGATGGTGCGGGAAGCCATGGGTTCGGGGATGTACTGTCCCAACCGGCATTCCTTGTTCTGCAGCCAGAAATACTGTAGCTTTTGGAAGCCTTGCGAACAGGAGTTCGGCGGCCGGGTGCGGCCCGCCTGACTCGTCCTAATAACACCAGAACGCCCGGCCCCTGAGGCTGGAATCGCAGCATTTCGAGGCCGGGCACAACGATTTTGAACTCAACCGAGGTTTATTGTGCTGAGAGGAAGTGTAGCGATCAGGCGAAGGGTGCCCTTGCGGCGCCTGACGCCATTGATCACGAGACGCACCCGCCCGCGCCGCGGGCCGCCGCGCAGCCTGGCCTATCTGGCCTGGATCCGCACGTTAGGGTGTGCCGTGTGCCGGCGCCCGCCCGGCGGGGTCGTCGCCAGCGAGGCTGCCCATACCAACGTGCTGGGACCCCGCGGCCTGCGGCAGAAGACCTCGGACTATTCTGCCATCCCGCTGTGCTTCCGGCATCACCGCGGCGACTGCGACTCCTATCATCACCTGGGCGAACAGCGGTTTGCGCAAACCCACCAGCTCAATCTGCGCGAACTCGTAATGGCTCTCAACCATCGCTATTGCCGCCGAGGCCCGCGCCTGTCGGCTCTCTATTTCGAGGATTTCCATGATTGACGATCGCACTTTGATTTCGGACCTGGCCGGGGTCATCGCGGCTGCAGATCACTTTGCCCGCTGGGGCAGCCGGGAACTGTACCGCTACCAGGGCGGGGTTTTTCGGGCTGGCGGGGAATGGTTCGTGCGACAACGCGTCAAGCACTTGTTGGGCGAGTTTCACAAGCTCGACCGCTGGCACCGGCGGCTGGCGGACGAGGTGATCGAGTTCCTCCTGCTGGACGCCCCGGAACTGCCTTTGATACCGCCTGCCGAGGTCCTCAACCTGGAGAACGGGTTGTTCCACATCTGGGATCAACGGCTGCGCCCTCATTCACCGGCCTTCTTGTCCACCATCCGCATCCCGGTCGCCTATCGGGAGACGGCTACTTGCCCCGCCATTGAAACATTCGTCCACCAGGTCTTTCCGGCAGATTGCTTAGAGCTGGTGTGGGAGATCCTGGGAGATCTGATCACACCCGAGCGTTCCATCCAAAAGGCCGCCTGCCTGGTGGGCGGCGGGGGTAACGGCAAGAGCACCTTCCTGCAACTGGCTAGCCGGTTCGTGGGATTGGACAATGTGTGTCATCTGAGTCTGCAACGGTTGGAGCGCGATCGTTTCGCGGCCGCGCGCCTGTTTGGCAAGCTGGCCAACATCTGCCCGGATCTGCCCTCCGAACCCTTGGTCGACAGCGCCGTATTCAAGTCCATTACCGGCGGCGACAGAATCACCGCCGAACAGAAGTACCGGGATTCATTCGAATTCACGCCCTTCGTGCGCTTGCTGTTCTCGGCCAACCAGCTGCCCGTCAATCGCTACTCTAGCCGGGCTTACTGCGAGCGCTGGCTGATCATTCCTTTCGAGCGCTCCTTCCGCAACACGCGCCGGGAGATTCCGCGGCAGGTGCTCGATCAGGATTTGTCGCGGCCAGACGAGTTGAGTGGCGCTTTGAACTGCGCATTGCCGGCGATCCGGCGGCTGCGTGCATCGGGCAGATTCTCGGCTGGCCCCCGGACTGTTCTCAGACCTGAAACTTGCGTGCATCGAGACGATCCCTGCCTTTCCTGGCTGGAGACTGAGATTCAGTGGAATCCGGCAGCGCTCATGGCGCAGGACGAGTTGTATGGCGGATATGCGCAGAGTTGCCGGGAACAGAACCGACCGCCGCTCACCAAGCAAATGTTCGGCCGCATGCTGCGGGAGTGGCGACCAAATCTGCAGGAGGCACAACGGGTGCTCGACGGCCGGCGGCAATGGGTGTACCTGGGCTTGGAGCGGCGCAATGGTCATGCGGCCCCGTACCCGTCACCCGAATCACTCGATATTTCGGAGAGATACCCTGATCAATGAATGGGGGACAACAGGGTTGAGTGAAGAAATCGAGTGAAACGCGGGATGTCCCGACCGATTCGTGGGGAAGGGAATGCCAGCGTCGGAACTGAGCGACCACCTCGGGTCGCGAACAGACTCGGCAGAGCGCAGCCCTGAAAAGGCTGGCGTCGGCGGTTCGATTCCGTCCCTGGCCACCACCCTAAGTTACTCATAACTCAACACCTAGCAACCCCTTCTTCTGTCTGTGCCAAATTCGTGCCATGCACTCGGCGCAGGGCCTCGTCTTGCCGGGCTTGTCGCTCTGGCGTCCACTTGGCATAGTGCCGCTCGATTGTGGCCGCAGTATCCCCCAAGATGCCTGCCACATCCTGAATGCTCACACCTTTCGCCAGCAGCTCGCTCGCCAGGGTGTGGCGGAAACGATGACAGTGCGCGCGATCCACACCGGAGCGCTTGAATACCGCGGCCATAGCCCGCTCCGCGCCTTTGAGCACGCTGCGCAAGGTGGCATTCTCGCCGGTGAAAAACAGCTGGCAATCCTGCGTCGCACCCTTCGGATGCGGCAGGCGATCAAGCGCCTCCACTACCACCTGCGGTAACTCCACTCGCAGCCATCGGTGGTTCTTCACGGCACGCTTCTCCAGCA